>JBJMVV010000093.1:0-55040 GCA_045810505.1 Massilia sp. | reverse complement strand
GGGGCCCGACAGTGGTGTTGGAGACGATCGCCACCTGGCGGCCGGGGATGTGCTGGGCCAGCAGGGCCGGGTCGGCCAGCAACTGGGGGCCGATCAGGATGGGATAGCTGCGCTCGCCCAGGTCGACGTTTATGGACAGCGGGGAAGACTGGTTCATCGTGGTGTTGGCCGCCGGGGCCTGCGTGCGTGTGGTCGCATCGCGCAGGTCGAGCTGGTCCAGAATAGATTGAACCATTGATTGTACGTTAGGGCGGCCCGTGTCGATCACCAGTTCGGCAATCTCGCGGTAGAGGGGCTCGCGCTGGATCAGCAGTTCTTCCAGTTTGCGGCGCGGATCGGCCGTTTGCAGCAGGGGCCGGTTTTTGTCGTGGCCGGTGCGCTGGAGAATGCTGTGGACGTTGGCGCGCAGATAAACCACGGTGCCGCCTGCTGCGAGGCGGGCGCGGTTGTCGGCGCTGAGGATGGCGCCCCCGCCGGTGGCGAGGACGATGTCGTCCTGGCCGCAGAGGTCGCGAATGACTTCCGCCTCGCGGCGGCGAAAACTTTCCTCTCCTTCGATTTCGAAAATCCAGGGAATCGAGGCGCCAGTGCGCGCCTCGATTTCATGGTCGGAGTCGATGAAGCGTTTGCCCAGTTTCCTGGCGAGGATGCGGCCAATTGTTGTCTTGCCCGCACCCATCAGTCCTACAAGATAAATATTTCTCGATTTCACTAGTTCGATTTGAAGGGGAACAACGTCGTGGTCCCTTTCGGTGTCGACACACTGACCGAGAAGGTTCCAGGAGCACAGCTCGCCTCCGGTTTAATAATCACGGTGTGAATGGTACCGCCAATCGCATTTGTCGACGGGACTTTGTTCGGTGACATCAGGCCTGGCGCGATCTTATCGGCATCGACAGTCGAGACCCCAGTATCGGCGGGCATCGGATTGTTGTTGACGTCGAACAGGCGGAACGCCAGCGTCTGGGCGGAGCACCCGCTTCCGGACAAACCGGCCACGATCTTCGGATCGCCGTCCGCCGCCGTCCAGTCGCGGTACCCCGTGCCCGTGATCGCCTGGCGCACCAGGTTGGGGTTGGAGCCGCTGAAGGTGATTTCCATGGAGCTACGGATGTAAGTAGGGCCAAATGCCGCCTGCGGGATGGACGAATAGGTACTGCCAGCGTAGGGGAACGGCAAATCACCGTTGGCCGCGTCGTAGCTGCCGTCGAGCGTACCGCCCGCCTGCAGTCCGGAGGTGGGGCTCAGGCTGCCTGCATCCAGGTAGGCATCGCCCAGTGCAACGAATGGTTCGCCAGCCCCCGCGTTGCAGGTGTCAACCAGAGGGCGGTAGACAGTCGATGCGTTGCCGGCAGGCGAAGTGAAGCTCGAGCAGCTGTACTGGCCGTCGCCGTTCAGGTCGGTAAAGGTCGGGATGCCCTGTGCGAATGCCAGCACTGTCACCCGGCCGTTCACCGGACGGAAGTTCTGACTCTTCATTGGCACGCTGCATTCGCCATCGAGGGTGGTGCATGCACCTTGCTTGGAACTGCCCACGGCGCCGCCTTCGGCAACGAAGTTGACCGTGGTGCCGTCGGAAACCGGGTTACCGTACTGGTCGGCAAGGCGGACCGTGATATTGGCCACTTCACCGTCATAATCGAGGCCTTCGATATTGAACTTGCTGGCGCTGAACGACATGCTCTTTTGGATCGGCAAGCCGGTCGAAATCGTCAGTGCCGCCGACAGACCGCTGATGACGGCGCCGTTGCGGGTCGCCGAGGCCGACACGCTGACCGGGGTCGGGATGGTGCCGGACGAAACGGTGGTAACAACGAAGCCGTTGCTGTCGGTAGTGGCTGTGGTCGGGTTGACCTGCGGTTTTCCGATTGAACCGGAGGCGGTACTGGTCAACGCAAAATTGACGCTGACGCCGGAGAGGCCATTACCCTGCTGGTCGACCACGCGGTAGGTCAGTTGGGCCGATTCGGCGCGGCCCAGGCCGCCAGAGCCTTTCAGCACCAGCGAGTTGGCGCCGGCACTCGAGCTGATGAACTGTACCGAACCCACCGCGGCTGAATCGACCTTGACAGTGATGGACTGGCTCGAATTGCCGACACTGGCGGTGATGGTATCGGTACCGCGCAGGCAGCCGTTGTTCGTGTAAGTGGCATTCTGTACGCCGTTGGCGAAGGTGCCGGCGACGAGCGTCGCCTTGCCATCGCCGACGCACAGCGAATTCAAGGTCAGGCCGGAAACAGCACTGACGGCTTGGCCGCCACTGGTGACGGGAATCGAAAGCGAGACGGCGCTAAATGGCGGCAGGCTGCCAGTCGGGGCGGGGGTGAAAGACAGCGCCCCGACAGTGAGGGGGGACGCGCCGATCGCGACGTTCGATGTGCCGGTGGCAGTCTGTCCGACCACGACGGAGGTGGCGGTAATGCTGACGGCGCCGGCGGATGTGATGGCGCTCGGCTTGGCGGTGATCACCGCTACGCCCGAGGCGTCGGTCAGTGCCGATCCGGATGAGGGTGCGAACGACAACAAGGTGCTGTCGCTGGTGGTGAAATTGACGATGGCGCCGGCTACCGGCGAGCCTGTGGCACTCAAAACGGTCGCCTTGACAGTGGCGCTTTGGCTGCCCGACAGGTTGGAAGTGGCGGCGCCGGTGACATCTGTGAGGGCGAGGGTAAGCTTGGGCGCCGCCGCAGGCGCGGTCGATCCACCCGTGCCCGAACCCGGATTGGTCGTGCCGCCGCTACCACCGCTGCCGCCACCCACGCCGACCGTGCTGCCGGGCGAGCCGCCGCCGCCGCCGCAGGCGGCTAGCGAACCCGACAACAAGCCGATGGCGGCGTAGCGGGCCAGGACGGCAGGAGAGAGCGATTTTTTCTTGAGCAGCATGGTATATCCAGTAAAAAAAGGAGCGTGCATTCTTTGGGCAAAGCGCCTTATTGGTTCGCGGGGGTTTCGGCAACGATTTTCGGGGTCAGGAACACCAGCAGTTCCGTCTTCGTGGTTTCGCGCGCCGTGGTCTTGAACAGGTAGCCGAGCACGGGGACGTCACCGAGCAGCGGCACCTTCGCGTCATTGAGGCGGTCGGTCTGCTGGTAGATGCCGCCGAGAACAACGGTGCCGCCGTTTTCGACGCGCACCTTGGTCTTGACGTGCTGGGTATTGATGGCAAAGCCGGCCGGCGTGATGTCGCCCTTGGAATCCTTGTTCACTTCGACGTCGAGCATGACGTTGCCGTCCGGCGTGATCTGGGGCGTCACTTCCAGGCGCAGATTGGCTTTCTTGAAGCTGATCGCGGTGGCGCCGCTGCTGGAGGCGGTCAGGTAAGGCAGTTCGATACCCTGCTCGATGACGGCGACGATCTTGTCTTCCGTCAAGACGCGGGGATTGGACAGGATCTTGCCCTTGCCGTCAGCTTCCAGCGCCGACAGTTCCAGGTTCAGGAAGCGGTTGGCCGCGGCCGAGAACAGCGAGAAGGCCACGGTGGTTGGCGGCACGGTGCCAATGGCGGCGGCCGGCAGGTTCACCAGCTGGCTGTTGGCGAAGGAATCGCCGCCCGAGACCTGGCCGGAAACCTGGCCGGCGCCGGTGATATTGCCACCGATGGCCAGGCGGTTGTTGCCGTTAAGCTGGTAGCCGCCGTCGCCGCCGCGCTGGGTGCGCAGGTCCGAAAAGCCCAGCTTTGCGCCGAGGTTGCGGCTGAAACTGTCGGTGGCCTCGACCAGGCGGGCTTCAATCAGCACCTGGCGGGACGCGATATCGGTCTTCTGGATCAGGTGGCGGATGTCTTCGATTTTCGAGGCGATATCGGTCACGAACAACTGGTTGGTGCGCATGTCGACGATGGCGCTGCCCCGCTTGGACAGCATGCGGTTGCGCGAGTCGCCGCTGCCGCCACCGCCGCCCTCGATGCCCAGCACGCTGCGGAACGCATCAGCCTTCTGGTAATTGAGCTGGAAAATTTCCGAACGCATCGGCTCAAGGTCGGCAATCTGGGCACGCTGCTCGAGCTCCAGCTTTTCCTTGGTCAGCAGTTCATCCTTCGGGGCGATCCACAGCACGGTGCCGTTCTTGCGCATGTCCAGGTTCTTCGCCTGCAGCACCACGTCGAGCGCCTGGTCCCACGGCACTTCTTTCAGGCGCAGCGTCAGGTTGCCGCTGACGGAATCGCTGGTGATGATGTTCAGGCCCGAAATATCGGCGATGGCTTGCAGCGCGGCGCGCACTTCCACGTTCTGGAAATTGAACGACAGCTTTTCACCACGGTAACCCTGGCCACCCTGGGTGACCTTGTTCGGGTCTTCCTTGATCGGCTTGACATCGATCACCAGCTGGGTGTCGCTCTGGTACACGGTCTGTTCCCAGGTGCCGCGCGCTTCAATGGTCATGCGGGTGTTTTCACCCTGGGGCGCGGTAGTCACCAGCGACACGGGCGTACCGAAGTCGGTCACGTCGAGGCGGCGGCGCAGACTTGCCGGCACGCCCGTCTTGATGAAATCGACCAGCACCTTGTTGCCCACCTGGCGCACATCGACGCCCACCTGGCTGTTGGGCAGGTCGACGACAATGCGGCCTTCGCCGTTGGCGCCCCGCTTGAAATCAAGGTCGCGCAGCATTTGACGACCGACCGGCGCGGCCTGGGCTGTCTTGACGGGCAGGCCCACGCTGTTGACGGCCTGGGCCACGCCGCCCGAGGCGTCGATGGTGACGATGATCGACTTGCCATCGATGGCGGTGGCGTAATTGAGGGGACGCTTCAGATTGAGCACGAGGCGGGTGCGTTCGCCCGCCTGGGCCACGTTGACGCCGCGCAGGTCGCCCAGGTTGAGGTCCTGGGCGGTCTTGCCGGTGGCGTTCGAGGTGGCGCCGAAATCGAGGGCGATGCGGCTTGGATTGCTGATCAGGAAACCGATCGGCAGCTTTTTCGGCGCGTTGCGCATGGCGATGTTGACGATCACGTTGGCGCCCAGGGCGTTGGCGGTGATCGACTCGATGGCGTTGTCCTGGAGCTGGCCCGCCGCTGGCAGGGGCGCCGCCGCTGCACTGACAGGGGTTTGGGCCAGCGCCCCTTGCGACAGCACCAACAGGGCCATCAGGGCGGCCGTCAGGCCGGTGCGGGAAACATTAAAAGCGATCATTTCTTTGACTCCTTACTTTCCTGCAATTCCAGCTTCGCCAACCGCTCGACCCATTCGCCGCCGGCATCCTGAACCACTTCCTTGATATTGACCGCGCCATCGCTCACGGCGACGACGGTGCCGAAATTCTGGCCGATGTGCTGGCCTGTCTTGACCTGGTAGACCTGGCGGTCCAACTGGATCAGGGCGTAGCTCACGCCCGATTTTTCAATCGTGCCCACCATGCTGAGCGTGTCGAGCGGATAGTTTTCCAGCAGCTCGCGCCGGCGATTCATGTCCGGCTTGAGCTTGTCGTTGGTGTTCGCGGCAGCGCGCGCCAGTTCAGCCAGCAGCTTGTTGGGCGTGAAGGGATCGAGGCTTTCGCGCGCCGTGTAGGCAAACGGCAGGAAGGTTTTCGGCTCCGCAATGGGCTTGACAGAGACCCGGGTGTCTTTCTTGACCTGGGCCATCCAGTCCTGCACTTCGCGCACATCGCTGGCGCCGCAGCCGGCCAGCAGCAAGGCCGCGCCGGTGGCGAGTAACTTATTAAGATGCATCATTTGGGCGCTCCCCCTGCCTTGGCCTTTTCTTTATCCTTCTCCAGGCGCGCCTTGCGCTGTGCGGCCGCTTCTTCCGGATCAAGGTAGCGGAAGGTTTTGGCCACGGCGTCGAGCACCAGGCCGCCGTCCTTGCCAGCCGTCAGCGACAGGTTGTTGAGCGTCACGATGCGGGGCAGATTGGCCATGTCGGCCGCAAAAGCGCCCACGTCGTGGTAAGTGCCCGTCACCTTGATGTCGATCGGCTGCTCGGCGTAGTAATCACGCACCACCACCTGGCCCGGCTTGAACAGGTCGAACTGCAGGCCGCGGCCCACGCCCGCCTGGTTGATGTCCGACAGCAGCGCGGCCATCTCGGCCTTGTTCGGCAACTGCTTCTGCAAGCGCTCGACGTACTGGTCGACCTGGGTTTTCTGCTTCTGCAGTTCTTCCAGGTTGATGGCCTGGGCCATCTTGATGCGGTATTGATCGCGCAGGCTCACTTCCTTGGCGGCCAGGCTGTCCTGCTCTTCAAACTGGGGGCTCCAGTAAAAAAAGTAGCCCAGCCCGATCACGCCGGCCATCACGCCGATGGCGCACAGCACCCGCGGCGCCACCGGCCACAGGCCCGGATGGCGGCCCGACAGGCCTTCGAACTGGCCGCTGAGCGAGGCGCTCAGTTCTTTCAGATTGATATCCATGTGTGATCCTTACTTGGGCGCCGGCGCGGCGCTTGCCGCCGCGGTGGTCACGGCGCCCTGGCCGACGCGCTTCTCGCCAGGCTTCTCGCCGGCCTTGTCGGCATCCTTGTCGCGGGGCCGCTTGATGCCGACGGCGAGGATGAATTCGACGACCTTCTTGCCGGTCTTGCTTTGCTGCAGCGTGGCCGACTTCACTTCCGTCAGGTCAGGCTTTTCCAGCCAGGGCGAATTGCTCGCCAGGTTGCGCAGCAATTCGGCCACCCGCTCCTGCGACTGGGCATAGCCGCTCATGGTCACGCGCTGCCCTTCCTGCTTGAAGCCCTTCAGGTAGACGCCGGACGGGGTCTGCTTGACCAGTTCGTCGAGCAGGTAGACCGGCTGATTGCGGTCGCCCTGCAAATCCTCGACGGCCTGCTGGCGGGCCTTGAGCGCTTCGATTTCCTGTTTCAGGGTGGCGATGGCGACGATCTTTTTGTCGAGCTCGGTGTTGGCGGCGGTCAGTACGCCATTGCGCTCGTTCTGGATGGCGATGCGGGTGGCGTTGTAGCCGCCCACGGCGAGCACGACGGCGGCGCCGACGACGCCGCCGAGCGCCATCAGGGCGACAAAGGCGGTTTTTTTCTGTTTGCGCTTCGCTTCGCGATGCGGCAGCAGGTTAATGCGAATCATCAGCCAAACCTCCTCAAGGCCAGGCCGCAGGCGACCAGGTAGGCGGGCGCTTCGGCGCGCAGGGCCGATTCGCGCACGCCCGGTGCGAGCGACATGCCCTTGAAGGGCGAGACGACGGCGGTGGAAATCTTGGTGCGGCTGGCAACGATGTCGAGCAGGCCGGGAATCACCGCGCAGCCGCCGGCCAGGTACAGCTGGTCGATGCGGGTGTACGGCGTGGATGTATAGAAAAACTGGATGGCGCGGGTGATTTCCGAGGCGGCGTTTTCAAGAAACGGCGCCAGGTAATCGTTCTCGTAACCGTCGGGCAAGTCGCCGGCGCGCTTCTTGGCGTCGGCTTCTTCAAATGACAGGCCATAGGCGCGCACCAGGTCCTGCGTCAGCTGGTTGCCGCCAAAGGGCTGCTCGCGCTCATAAATCGTTTCGCTGCCGATCATCACGGAAATCTGCGTGACCTGGGCGCCGATCTGGAACAGGGCCACGATCTGCTCGGACGAGCCGGCCTGCTGCGAGGTCACCCGCTCCAGCGCGGCGCGGGCGGCGTAGGATTCAATGTCCATCACGGTGGCGTTCAGGCCAGCCGCTTCGGCCACGGCGACGCGGTCTTCCACTTTTTCCTTGCGGGCGGCCGCCAGCATGACGTCGATATCGTCGGGCGAATTGGCGGCCAGGCCCAGCACGTCGAAATCGAGGCTGACCTCGTCGAGCGCAAACGGGATGTACTGGCTCGCTTCCGATTCGACCTGCACTTCGAGCTGGTCTTCGGCCAGCCCTGCCGGCAAGACGATTTTCTTGGTGATCACGGAGGCGGGCGGCATGCCCAGCGCCACCAGCTTGACGCGGGTGCCGCTTTTTTTCCAGACGCGGCGCACCGCTTCGGCCACCTGCTCCATGTTTTCGATGTTGCCATCGACCACGGCGCCGCGCGGCAGCGATTCGCTGGCATAGCGTTCGAGGCGCAGCTCGCCCTTGCCGGCATCGGCCAGTTCGACCAGGCGCACGCCCGAGGTGCTGATGTCCAGGCCGACCAGGGGGGGACTGGATTTGCCGAACAGGGAAGCTAGATTCATCATTCCGACCGTACTCCTCAACCACCGCGACAGGCACTGGCGCAGTAAAAATTTCTTTGCAGAACCAATAACGAAAGTGCGAAACGACGTGGAATTTGTTATAAAACCGCCACTTACAAGCGTGTCGTGAAGCGGTGTGTTAAATCGTAGCAACACTCTTCAAGGGGTGTAAAGGTATTTCTGCACTGGAACATTGCTCTGAGGACGTGGATGCCACACTCTGTGAACGGGGCGACATCACAGTTATCAGCAATGCCACAGCAAGGGCGTCCAGCCGTTCCAAACTGCCATTCGAGTTAAACTTATGGCAATATTCGGCGGGCGGGCCAAGCGGCGCACGGCTGCTGCCCTCCCGTATAATGGTTTGGTTAAGTCCCTATAAAGATGTGACCGCATGAAGTCTTCGAACAAGCCGGCCAAGCCGGCCAAATCCGACCAGGCGACGCCCAACGGCAAACCCATCACTGCAAAGCGGGTCGCCCTGATCGTCGCCGGTGTGCTGGGCGGCACTGCACTGGCCGCCGTGTTGGTGGTGGTGTTTGCGCTGGCAATGGCCTATCCCAACCTGCCCGCCCTCGACACCCTGACTGACTACCGTCCCAAGATGCCGCTGCGGGTGTTTTCCGCCGACGGCGTGCTGATCGGCGAATTCGGCGAAGAGCGCCGCACCCTGGTGCGTTTCGCCGACATCCCCGACGTCATGAAAAAAGCCGTGCTGGCGATCGAAGACGACCGTTTCTATCAGCATGGCGGGGTTGACTATCTGGGCATTCTGCGCGCAGCCGTGCACAACGCCGCCGGCGGCGCTCGCCAGGGCGCCTCGACCATTACCCAGCAGGTCGCGCGCAATTTCTTCCTGTCGTCCGAACAGACCATGAAGCGCAAGGCCTATGAAGTGCTGCTGGCCTGGAAAATCGAGAAGAACCTGTCCAAGGACCAGATTCTCGAGGTGTACATGAACCAGATTTATCTGGGCCAGCGCGCCTTTGGTTTCAGCTCCGCCGCCCAGATTTATTTTGGCAAAAATTTAAAAGACATCTCGGTGGCGGAAGCGGCCATGCTGGCCGGCCTGCCGAAGGCGCCGTCGGCCTACAACCCGGTCGTCAATCCCAAGCGGGCCCGCACGCGCCAGCAATACATCCTGGTACGCATGCATCAGCTGGGTTACATCACCGATGCCCAGTTCGAGCAGGCCAAGGCCGAGCCCCTGAAAATCAAGACGGACAGCGGCGAATTCGGCGTGCACGCCGAGTACGTGGCGGAAATGGCGCGCCAGCTCGTGTATGAGCAATTCAAGGAAGAAACCTACACGCGCGGCCTGAACGTCTTTACAACCGTCACCAAGGCCGACCAGGATGCCGCCTACCTGGCCCTGCGCCGCGGCGTGATGGATTACGAAAAGCGCCATCCCTACCGTGGTCCGGAAGCGTATATCGACATCCCGAAAGTGAAGGAAGAAGCCGACGACGCCATCGAGACGGAACTGGCCGAACACCCGGACAGCGACGACATCGTGGCCGCCATGGTGCTGCAGGCCTCCCCGACCGGCATCACGGCCGTCACGGCCTCGGGCGAGGAAATCAAGATCGCCGGTCCAGGGCTCTCGTTTGCCCGCGAGTGGCTGTCCGAGAAAGCCGCGCCCAACCGGCGCCTGCGCCGCGGCGCCGTGATCCGCGTCACCCAGGAAGGCGGCGCCACCTGGAGCGTGACGCAGATGCCGGAAATCGAGTCGGCCTTTGTTGCCGCCGACACCAGCGACGGCGCCATCCGCGCCCTGGTCGGTGGTTTCGACTACAACCGTAACAAGTTCAACCACGTCACCCAGGCCTGGCGCCAGCCCGGCTCGTCGTTCAAGCCCTTCATTTATTCGGCCTCGCTGGAACGGGGCCTCTCGCCCGCCACCATCATCAATGACGCGCCCATTTCCTTTGACGCCGGCCAGACCGGAGGCCAGGCCTGGGAACCAAAAAACTACGACGGCAAGTACGACGGTCCGATGACGATGCGCAAGGGCCTGACGAAATCAAAGAACATGATTTCGATCCGCATCCTGCACAAGATCGGCGCGAAATATGGCCAGGAATACGCCAGCCGCTTTGGCTTCGATCCGGAAAAGAATCCGCCCTACCTGACGCTCGCGCTCGGTTCGGGCTCGACCACGCCGCTGCAGATGGCCGGCGCCTATTCCGTGTTCGCCAACGGCGGCTACCGGGTCAGCCCCTTCCTGATCTCGAAAGTGACGGATGCGGACGGCAAGATTCTGTCCCAGGCCGCGCCCGACAAGGCCGGCGTCGACGCCAACCGGGTCATCGACGAACGCAACGCCTTCCTGGTCGACAGCATGCTGAAAGACGTGGTGCGCTACGGCACGGCGACCAAGGCAATGGTGCTCAAGCGCCCCGACCTGGCCGGCAAGACAGGCACGACTAACGACTCGATCGACGCCTGGTTCGCCGGCTACGCGGGCAAGATGGTCGGCATCGCCTGGATCGGCTACGACCAGCCGCGCAACCTGGGCGCCAAGGAAACCGGTGGCGGCCTGGCCCTGCCGATCTGGATCGGCTACATGCAGAAAGCGCTCAAGAACGTCCCGGTCGAAGAACGCCCGGTGCCCTCCGGCCTGGTGCAGTTCGGCGATGAATATTATTACGCCGAGAATCCGCCGGGCAGCGGGGTGCAAAGCCTCGACGTCGGCACGCGCGGTACGCCAGCGGAAGAGAAACAGAAGGACGCGGTCAAGAACGAGTTGTTCTGATCAATCCAGCAAGAGCGGCGCGAGCCGCTCTTTTTTCGCTCAGGCCTGCAGCGTAATGGCCGCCCCGCCCTGCCCACTGGCCAGGGTCGACAGCGCGGCAAACAGTTCCGAGCCGTCGCGGGTGTTGATCCAGGCGTTGTCGATGCGCTTGTAGTGGTAGCCGCCGGCCTTGGCGGCGACCCATTATTCCTGCATGGGTGCCTGGCTGTTGACGATGATCTTGCTGCCGTTGTCGATGAACTCGTTTTCGAGCACGTTGCCGCTGCGCTTGCATTCGACGTCGATCACATCCTCATCGTTGAGGCGGTCCATGGCCGCTTCGATCGTGTTCAGGGTGGTTTCAGCCAGGTCTAAAAATTCTGTTTCGCTCATGCTACACTCCAAGGTCCAAAGTCCATCAATCAAACAGTGATTCTAATCGTGAAGTCCACTCTCGCGTTCGCCTTCGCCATCCTTGCTGGCGCTGCCCTGTCGGCCTGCGGCCAGACCGGCCCCCTGTACATGCCGAAAACCACGGCGCGCCCACCGATTGCGCAACCCGCGCCGCCGGCGCCGATTCCTTCCACCGTTCCTGACCGGCCAAGCAGCAGCAACGAAACGGTTCCGACGTCCCACTAGTTTTTTAACCAGCATCAGCCCAACGCTCACATGTCGCACACCACGTCGCACTTTGCTTATCAAAACGGCGAACTCCACGCCGAAGCCACCCCGCTCTCGTCCGTGGCCGCCACCTTCGGCACACCACTTTACGTCTATTCCAAGGCGGCGCTGCTGGAAAATTTCGATGCCTACGCCAGCGCCAGCGCGGGGCGCGATGCGCTCGTATGCTACGCCATGAAGGCCAACTCGAACCTGGCCATCCTCGACCTGCTGGCCCGGCGCGGCGCCGGTTTCGACATCGTCTCGGGCGGCGAACTGCTGCGCGTGCTGGCGGTGGGCGGCGATCCCGGCAAGGTGATTTTTTCCGGTGTCGGCAAAAGCGTCGAGGAAATGCGCCTGGCGCTGCGCCACGATATTCTCTGCTTTAACGTCGAATCCATCCCTGAACTGCACCGCCTCAACGAAGTGGCCGGCAGCATGGGCAAGACGGCGCGCATTTCCCTGCGCGTCAATCCGAACGTGGACGCCAAGACCCATCCCTACATCGCCACCGGACTGAAAGCGAACAAGTTCGGCGTGGCCTTTGCCGACGCCCTCGACACCTACCGCGCCGCGGCCGCCCTGCCCCATCTGGACATCGTCGGCATCGACTGCCACATCGGTTCCCAGTTGCTCGACGACGCCCCCCTGCTGGAAGCGCTCGACAAACTGATCGACCTGATCGACGATCTCGCGCTGGAAGGCATTCATTTGCACCACCTCGACATCGGCGGCGGCCTGGGCATCAATTACGGCGAAGCGGGCGAAGCCGAGCCGGTGCCGGTGGCGGACTATCTGGGCCGCCTGTTCCGCCGCATCGACAGCTGGCGCCGCGAGCGCCATGACGGCAAGCCGATCAAGGTGATTTTCGAGCCGGGCCGCTCCATCGTCGGCGACACCGGCGTGCTGCTGACCACCGTCGAGTACCTCAAAAAGGGCGAAGAGAAAAACTTCTGCATCGTCGACGCGGCCATGAACGACCTGATGCGTCCGGCCCTCTACCAGGCCTGGATGGGCGTGCAGCCAGTCAAGCCGCACAGCGGCACCTCCGCCGACCTCTACGATGTGGTCGGCCCCGTCTGCGAGTCGGGCGACTGGCTGGCGCGCGACCGCATCCTCTCGGCCGAGCCGGGCGACGTGCTGGCCATCATGAGCGCCGGCGCCTATGGTCTCACCATGGCGTCGAACTACAACACGAGAACGCGCGCCGCCGAAGTGATGGTTGATGGCGACCAGGTGCACCTGGTGCGCGAACGGGAAGCGCCGGCGGACCTGTTTGCGCTGGAGCGGGTGATCAAGTAATTCAGTTTGAACATAAAAAAAGCGGACTCTCGGGTCCGCTTTTTTTTAGCTTGTCTGCGCCGTCTGCCGGGGCCGCGCCACCGGCGCCGGCTTCGTCACTTTCCAGTACAGCCGCAAGCCCAGCAAAATCGCCACGATGATGCCGAACACGATGGGTTGTTCGAAATCGTGCTTGCCCGCCTTCATCCACCAGAAGTGCAGGATGCCCAGTGGCGCGATGATGTAAATGAGCCGGTGCAGCCACTGCCAGCGCTTGCCGCCCAGGCGGCGGATCATGCCGTTGGTGCTGGTCACCGCCAGCGGAATCAACATGACGAAGGCAGCAAAGCCCACCGTGATGAAGGGGCGCTTGACGACATCCTTCCACATCTCCGCGAAATTAAAGAAATGGTCGAACCAGAGGAAGGTCATGAAGTGGAGGAATGCGTAGAAAAACGCAAACAGGCCCAGCTCACGGCGTATTTTTAACAGCCAGTTCAGGCCCAGCTGCGTGCCGAACAGGCGGCGCAGGGGCGTGACCGCCAAGGTAAAGCAGAGGAAATACAGGGTCCAGTCACCCGTGCGGCGGGTGATGTGTTCCAGCGGCTCGACCAGCTGGTAGGTGAGGGTCAGGTAGGCCATCTTGCTCACGGGGATGAGCCCGAGAACAAACAGGACGGCCTTGATGGCGCTGACCTGGCGCGCGCTGGGGTTGAAGGCCACGATCAGTAGTTTTTCTTCAAGTCCATCCCGGTGTACAGCGAGGCGACGTCGTTGTAACCGTTGAACATCAGGGTGGCGCGCTTTTTCTGGAAGAAGCCGTCTTCGCCGATGCGGCGCTCGGTGGCCTGCGACCAGCGCGGGTGGTCGACGTTCGGATTCACATTGGAATAGAAGCCATATTCGGATGGCGCCGAGCGACCCCAGGCCGTGGCCGGCTGGTCTTTCAAAAAGCGGATCTTGACGATCGACTTGGCCGATTTAAAACCATATTTCCAGGGGATCACCACGCGCACGGGTGCGCCGTTCTGGTTCGGCAGGACCTGGCCATACATGCCCACCGTCAGCAGGGTCAACGGGTGCATGGCTTCATCCATGCGCAGGCCTTCCACGTAGGGCCAGCCCAGCACGCGGCTGGACACGCCCGGCATCTGCTTCGGATCGGCCAGCGTCGTGAACTCGACGAACTTGGCGTTGCCGGTCGGCTCGACTTTCTTGATCAGCTCGGACAGGGAATAGCCCACCCAGGGGATCACCATCGACCAGCCTTCCACGCAGCGCAGGCGGTAGACGCGCTCTTCCAAGGGCGCGAGCTTCATGAGGCTGTCGATGTCGAGCGTCATCGGCTTCTTGACTTCGCCTTCGATCGACACCGTCCACGGCCGCGTTTTCAGCGTATGGGCGTTGACTGCCGGTTCCGACTTGTCGGTGCCGAACTCGTAGTAATTGTTGTAGGTGGACGCATCCTTGAAGGGCGTCTGTTTTTCCACCGTCGAGTAGGCGGGATTGAGCTTGCCGGGCAGTTTGGCGGCGGCCGGGGTCTGCGCAAACGCTTCGCGGTTGGCCATTTCCCACAGGGCACTGCCAGCCACCGCGCCCATCGCGGCGGCCTTGATGAACTGGCGCCGCTGTTCATACACGGCCTGTGGGGTGATTTCCGACGGATACGGTAAGTCGAGTCCGTTCGGGCTACGTTTGATCAGCATGGCATTCCTCGGGGTGTCAGTGGTGTTTAGTCGTATAACTTCTCCCGAACCTTACACCAATTTTCTGAATCTTTCCGAGACCTGCCCCGCTTATAACTTGCCGTAGGAATGTAGCCCCGAGAGAAACATATTTACACCGAGGAAAGCGAAGGTGGTCACGACGAGGCCGATCAGCGCCCACCAGGCCGCTACATTACCGCGCAGCCCGCTCATCAGGCGCATGTGCAGCCAGGCTGCGTAATTGAGCCAGACGATCAGCGCCCAGGTTTCTTTTGGATCCCACGACCAGTAGCCGCCCCAGGCTTCGGCCGCCCACAGCGCGCCGAGAATGGTGGCGACGGTGAAGAACGCGAAGCCGACGGAAATGGCCTTGTACATCACGTCGTCCAGCACTTCCAGCGCCGGCAAGCGGTCGGCCAGGTAGCCGTGCGATTTGAGCAGATAGGCGGAGGCGACCATTGCCGCCAGCGAAAACGTGCCGTAGCCGATGAAGTTGGCAGGCACGTGGATCTTCATCCACCAGCTCTGCAGGGCCGGCACCAGCGGCTGAATGTCGGCAGCGTCGCGCGAGACGGTGTACCACAGCAAAAAGCCGACGGCCGCGGTGATAACCAGCAGCACGAAGGGGCCCAGCTGGCGGGTGGCGTAACGCTGCTCGTAATACAGATAAAACATGGCCGTGATCATCGAAAACAGGATGAACACTTCGTACAGATTCGACACGGGGATGTGGCCGACGTCGCTGCCGATGAGGTAGGACTCGTACCAGCGCACCATCATGCCCGTCCAGCCCAGCAGCACAGCGGCCC
Organism: Massilia sp.; assembly: GCA_045810505.1. GTDB lineage: Bacteria > Pseudomonadota > Gammaproteobacteria > Burkholderiales > Burkholderiaceae_D > JAFCUW01. The sequence goes on along the minus strand of JBJMVV010000093.1, from coordinate 39,763 downwards.
AGCACAATTTCGAGCCGACCGCGCCGCCAAAGGGCGAGCGCGCGACCAGGCCGATCCAGTAGAACACGGTGGAGAACACGAACAGCGTGCTCATCCACAAGATCGCCGACTGCGAGGACAGCATGTATTTCAGGAAGAATTTTTTATTCGCAAAATCAAGATTGCCGGCGTACAGGGCAATGGCCCACAGCGCCAGCAGGGCCACGGCAGGCATCAGGGCGCGCACCGGTTTCCAGTGCCAGCCGAGGGTGGCAAACACGGGCACGGCGCAGACCAGGATGGCTTGCTCGTAGACATCCATGAAGCTGCCGTAGCGGCTCAAGGCAAAGCCGGCGGCCGCTGCCAGCACGACGGCGAACAGCCAGTCGAGCGCATTGAGGCTGCGGAAGTAGCCGGGCGCCTGAACATAGGTTGAGGTTGCAGTATTGTTTTGTGATAATTCCATGCTAGTCTCCTTTGACCCAGCTTACGCCGATTGCGCCAGCTTCGCTGTCAGCGCTTTGTATTCCTGCTCGAAGTCGAGCGTCTTGCGCTGCGTGCTCATTGCCATCAATCCCTCGCTGCCGCCCTCCCCCTGGTCCGCAATCCAGATCCATACCCGCCGCTCGCGGATATAAAACATGGAGAACACGCCGAGAATGAGCAGGAAGCAGCCCAGGTAGACAACTTTCTTGCCGGGCGAGCGGGTCACCTGCAGCACCGAGGATTTGACCTCGACGAATTCATCAAGTTGCAGATACACGGGGGCGCCGTAAAACGTGCTGTCCGACAAAGCGTTGGCAGCGGTCTGGAGGAAGCGCGCGTGCTGTTCGCCCGGTTCGGCTGGCGGCAATCCGGCGTGCTCGCGGGCCACCTGCCACAAGTGCCACAGACTGCCATCAAGCATTTTCATGAAGATGTTGGCCGCCTTTTCCTGCTCGGCGGCGGGCACTTTCAGGCTTTCGATGAACTGGGCCAGCGCGACAAAACCGCCGCTGCTGCCGTTGCCGGCAAAAATGCCCAGCGTGCGTTCGCTCGAATCCTGCAACTGTTTTGACAGGGCATCGTTGCCATTGGCGCCTGGCGGTATCGCCTGGCGGGCGTAGCGGGCTGCGGCCTGGGCACGCAGGGCAGGATCGGCCAGCGCGGCGCGCAGGCGCATCCAGTCGCGCACGCTGTGTTCGTCGTCGGCGGGGATGCGCAGGTAGCGGAACGGCTCGGCCTCGGTCGTGCGCATGCCCGTCAGATAGACCTGGGCGCCGTCGATGGTGACGGGCGACATGTAGTTCTGGTATTCGCGCGCCTGGCCCGTACTGTCGCGCAGTTTGTATTGGATGCTGGGGCCGACGTTTTTCAGTTCCTTGTTGTTGACGTTCTTGGCGGCCGAGCCTGTGTGCTTGGAAAAAGTCGCCGCCAGTTGCTCGTTGAGACTGTCGCCGGACTTGACGGCGCGCGCGTCCTGGCCGCCCATGTTTTCCACGTTGAAGGGGCGGAAACCGGACCACTCGACGACATACTGGTCAAGGCCGCGGCGCAGGGGCGAGGTGCTGTTGACTTCGCCCTTGAAGGGGAACGGCGTGGCGTCGCCGCCGGTCATGGGAAAGCCCGTCAGGGTCAGCTTGCTGCCGCCGTCGCCAAAGCTGGACTGGTAGACCGCCACCCCTTTGTAAATCAGGGGCTTGTTCACTTCAATCGTGGCCGGGAAGGTTTTGCCGGTCTCGTGGTCGCGCACGACGACGTCGCTGGCGAACAGCTTGGGCATGCCCGTCGAGTAAAAATCAATGTGGAATTGTTTGAGCGAAATTGTAAAGGGCAGTTGCTGCACCATCACTCCGCTGGCCTGGGGAATGATGGCGACGTCGCTGCTGCCGCCCTCGGGCAACTCGGTGTTGCCGCGAAACGTGGGATTGCCCAGACCGAGCCTGTGCTGCGCGGGAATATCGGCGATCAGGCCGCTGCCGCCAAAGGGAGATTTGCCCATGAACCATTGCTGCAAGCGGATGGGCAGATCGGAGTCGAGCATGCCGCCCAGCAGGATCACGATGATGGCGCTGTGCGCAAAGATGTAGCCGAGCTTGTTGAATGCGCCCTTCTTGGCCGCCACCAGGGTGCCGTTGGGTTTCTCGACCAGCTTGGCCTGGTAGCCGGCGTCCGCCAGGCGCGCCATGCTCTGCCTCGCCAGTTCGGCGCGCGACAGCTCCGTGCCCCAGCTTGCCTTGTGGTGGAAATTGCGCAGCGATTCCTCGCGCACATTTTCGCGCCAGCTACGCATGTCCTTCAGCATTTTCGGGCCGTTGCGGGCAATGCACAGGGCCGTCGAGGCAATCAGGAACACCAGGATCAGCAGGAACCACCAGGCCGAATACACGGCGTACAGGCCGAAATGCTTGAACACTTCAAACCAGAACGGGCCGAACTGGTCGACGTAATTCGGCAAGGGCGCGTTCTGCGGCATCACCGTGCCGATCATGGCGGCAATCGCGATAATCGCCAACAAGCTGATGGCGAAGCGCATGGACGACACCAGCTCGACAAAGTCGGCAAACGCCCGGCCGCGCAGGCGGTTCGGTGGAGTTACTTCAGTTGCGGTGGTACTCATGCTGCCTCAATCCTATGATGCCTCAGGGCAATGCGGGAGCATAACAACAAAAAGGGCGGCCTGCTTGCGCCGCCACCCTTTTAATATCATGTGAAACGCGTTTGACGACCCGTTTAACGCAGACCGGCGATGTAGTCGGCCACGGCTTTCATTTCATCGTCCGACATCCGCTTGGCCAGGGCCGACATCTGCACGCTGTTCTTGCGCGCGCCGCTGCGGAAATTGGTCAGCTGGGTGACGGTGTAATCCTGGTGCTGGCCGGCCAGGCGAGGGTACTGCACGGGAATCCCGTTGCCGGCGGCGCCGTGGCAGCTGGCGCAGGCAGCAACACCCTTGTCAGCGATGCCGCCGCGATAAATTTTGCGGCCCAGTTCCAGGGTGTCCTTGTTTTTGGCGGCGCCCGGCTTGGCCGTTTGCGCGAAGACGTAGGCGGCGACGTTTTTCTTGTCTTCTTCCGTCATCATCTTGGCGTAGGGCGTCATGATGGGGTTGACCCGGTCAGGGCCCGTGAAATCCATCAGCTGCTTGTAGACATAACCGGAAATCTGGCCGGCCAGTTTGGGATTGGCGACGATGGTCGAGTTGCCGGCAGCGCCGTGGCAGGATACGCAGGCGGGCAAGCCGCGCGCGGCGTCGCCATTGTCGTAGAGGGTGCCGCCCTTGGCCGGGTCGATCTTGGCTGCGACGGATGTCGGAGCGGCGGCAGCCCCGCCATGGGCCGCTTCCTGCGCGAAGGCCGCGCCGGATGCGCCAACCAGCACGGCAGCGACGGCCACCGATTTCACCACTGCCGTCAACAGCGACGGGAACAAAGCTCGATTCATGCAAACACCCTGACCAAGAAAAAATTGTTTTATTTGAGGGACGGCGCTGCGATGCCAGGCATCTGTCTTGCTGTGTGCTACGCCACCCGGGCCGTCTCTTGCCTGGCGCAGCGTTTGCAATGTCCTCCTGGCGGGAAGCCATCGGGGGACATCATAACCTCTTATTGTACAATAGCTTTCTTGCGTTATCGCCAGCTTTTATTGCAAATACACACCCCATGTCCAAACTCTGGCAAGCCCGTTTTTTCACCACCGTCAACCAGTTACGCGATCTGCCGACCACCGTCGCGCCCGAGATCGCCTTTGCCGGCCGCTCCAACGCCGGCAAGTCCACGGCCATCAACATTCTCACCAACCAGAAGGGTCTGGCGTTCGCGTCCAAGACCCCGGGCCGCACCCAGCACATCAATTACTTTTCCATCGGCGGCGCCCACGTGGGCCAGCACCGCAAGGACCCCACCCGCGTCGATGAAATCGAAGCCCTGCTGGTCGACCTGCCCGGCTATGGTTACGCGGAAGTGTCCGGTTCAGCCAAGCTGCACTGGCAAAAGCTACTGGGAGACTACGTCCAGCGCCGCGAGCAACTGGCCGCCCTCGTCCTCATCATGGACTCGCGCCGCCCCTTCACTGATCTGGACATCCAGATGCTGGAATGGTTCGCCCCGACCGGCAAACCAATTCACTGCATCCTGACCAAGGCCGATAAACTCAATCGCAACGAGTCGACCAACGCCCTGCGCAAGGCGCGCCAGATGCTCGACAGCTACGTCGACGAAGACGGCGAGGGCTTTCCATTCACGGTGCAACTGTTTTCCGCATTAAAACGGATCGGCATCGAGGAAGCCAACGACAAGATCATAGAACTGCTGGGCCTGGAAGACATCGAGCGCGATCCCAATGCCGTGCTCGTGGACCCTGTCGATACCGACGATTAATCAATCAAGCACATCATGCCTGCTCACATCCCCGCCGCCTATCCCTCGATCCGTTTGCGCCGCATGCGCCGCGACCCGTTTTCGCGCGCCCTCATGCGTGAAAACACCATCACCGCGCACGACCTGATCTATCCCGTCTTCATCCTCGACGGACAGAACCAGCGCCAGCAGGTGGCCTCGATGCCGGGTGTGGAGCGGGTGTCGGTCGATCTGCTGATGGAAGTGGCGGCTGAGTGCGTGGACCTGGGCATCCCCGTGATCGCCCTCTTCCCCGTCATCGATACAGCGCTGAAAACCTACGACGGGGTGGAAGCGACCAACCCGGACGGCCTCGTGCCGCGCGCCGTCAAGGCCTTGAAGAAACGTTTCCCCCAACTGGGCATCCTGACCGACATCGCGCTCGATCCCTACACCACCCACGGGCAGGACGGCTTGCCTGACGAGACCGGTTACATCGTCAACGAAAAAACCATCGAGATGCTCACCCGCCAGGCCCTCACCCACGCGGTGGCCGGGGTCGACATCGTGGCGCCGTCCGACATGATGGATGGGCGCATCGGCGCCATCCGCAGCGCACTCGAAAACGGTGGCCACATCCACACCCGCATCATGGCTTATTCCGCCAAGTATGCATCGGCGTTTTACGGCCCCTTCCGCGACGCCGTCGGTTCCGCCGCCAGCCTGGGCAAGGCCGACAAGAATACCTACCAGATGGACCCCGCCAACACCGACGAAGCCCTGCGCGAAGTCGGCCTGGATTTGGCCGAAGGCGCCGACATGGTGATGGTCAAGCCGGGCATGCCCTACCTCGACATCGTGCGCCGCGTAAAGGACGAGTTCCGCGTGCCGACGTTTGCTTACCAGGTCAGCGGCGAGTATGCGATGTTGAAAGCTGCCGCGCAGAATGGCTGGCTCGATCACGACAAGGTCATGATGGAGTCGATGATGGCGTTCAAGCGGGCCGGCGCCGATGGGGTGTTGACCTACTTTGCGCGGGATATTGCCCGGCTGCTGAGGGGGTCTGGCGCCAAGGGTGCCTGACCCCATCTTCGCTTTTACTGCAAAAGTCGCGCCGGGGGCGCAGGTAAAGAATGAATGGGGACAGGCCTGCAAGGCCAGTCCCCGGTGCTAAAACTGTTACCTTCTCGCAGGCTTGTACTCCGGGAACATCTCCTTAAACAAGAACGCCTGCAACTCGGCCGTATCCTTCGGCCGCGCGCTCATCGTCACCACCCGTTGCAGGCGGTGTGAATCCCATTCGAAGTCGCCGGTTTTTTCCTTGCGGATCAGTTCGATCATCTTGTTGACGATGGCCGTTTCGATGTCCGGATCGGTGCCCAATTCCACCGTTACCTGCTGCAGCCAGCGGCGTTTGAAATTCGGGTTCCAGCCGCGGAATTTCACGTCGGCGCTGGCGAAGGTTTTATTGGTGACGCTGAACACGCCGCCCGTTTCGTTGCGGTCGTCGCCCCTTGACCTGCCATTGGCGGCGGCGATGTTAGCCAGCGCCACGCGGTTGGCCTTGGCGGCTTCGCTTTCTTCGCCCGGCGCTTCCGGATCCTTCGCGCCCCGCGCTTTGCGTCGCGCCTCGATATACGCCTGCATGTCCATTTCCGGCGGCGGCGTTTCTTTGACGGGCGTGGGTGGTGCTTCCTTGACCACTTCCACCGGCTTTTCTTTCGGCAAAGTAATCGTGTTGGGCAGGCGCTTGATCTGGGTGACGACCGGGGTTGGTTTACTCTTCGGCGCTTTTTTCGGCGCCTGCTGCTGGGGCGGCGATTTCTTCGGCTTGCCCTGCGGCAGCGGCGCAATATAGGTAATGGCTTCGCCGCGCGGCGGCGCGGCGTGGCGCTCGTGATGGGGCTGGAAGAAATAAATGGCGATCAACAGCAGGTGCAGCAGCACCGTGATGGCGATACCGGTGCGGTTGGGTTTGCGCTGGCCGTACTCACTCACGCCGGCAACTGGCAGCGCTTGTCCACACAGGGCGCAGATGCCGTCATCGGTGTGGGAGTGGTGGGAGTGATCGCGCAAAATGAAAATGTTCTCACTAAAAAGTCGTGAAGTCCGGCGGCGCGGCGGCCACCATGGCGGCAGTCTACCCGGTTTTGGGAACTGCGGAGCAAGCCAACCGCCGCATCTTGTACAGCTTACAAGACAGAGCTTACATGACGAATCTTACAAGATGCCGGTCGGGCCGCATGTTACGGAATGTATCGACTAAGCCCCGCCTAAGTGTGCTTTCGTGTGCGAATTGGCAACCAACCGGGTCACGGAATGGGGCATGTGCTCCGGTTCCACCTCGGCAAACTGGGCGTCATCCATCGGCCCGCTGCCGCTGTACTTGTCGAGGAAGAGGTAAATCACCGGCGTAATGTACAGGGTGATCACTTGCGAGAACAGCAAGCCGCCGACGACGGCCAGGCCCAGCGGCTGGCGCAGTTCGGCGCCAGCGCCCAGTCCCAGCGCGATCGGCAATGCGCCCATCAGGGCCGCCATGGTCGTCATCAGGATCGGCCGGAAACGCAGGATGCAGGCTTCGCGGATGGCTTCAAGCGGCGTCATGCCCTGGTTGCGCTGCGCCTCGAGGGCGAAGTCGATCATCATGATGGCGTTTTTCTTGACGATACCGATCAGCATCAGAATACCGATGATGGCGATCATCGTCAGGTCCAGGCCGAAAATCCGCAGGGTCAACAGCGCGCCCACCGCCGCCGACGGCAGGCCGGCGAGGATCGTGATGGGGTGAATAAAACTTTCGTAAAGCACGCCCAGCAGCACATAAATGACGCCCAGCGCCGCCACGATCAGCACGATCTGGCTCGATTGCGAATCCTGGAACACCGCCGCGTCGCCGCCGTAACGGGTGATGACGGACGCGGGCAGGTTCATGTCACGGCCCATCTTGTCGATCGCAGCCGTGGCCACGCCCAGCGGCACGTCCGGCGCCAGGTTGAACGAGAGGGTAATGGCCTGCAACTGGCCCTGGTGGTTGACGGAGATCGGGCCCACGGTGCGCTCGACGCTGGCGAAACTGGACAGCTTGACCAGGTTGCCGTTCTTGCTGCGCACGGCGACACGCTCGAGGGCGTCGTCAAACTGGCGGTCCTGCTCGGCCGCTTCGAGGATCACGTAATACGAGGCGGCCGGCGCGTAAATGGTCGAGACCTGGCGCTCGCCGAACGCGGCGTAAAGAGCAGTGCGCACATCGGCCATGGCCACGCCGAGGTTGTTCGCCTTGTCGCGGTCGATTTTCAGCTGGGCTTGCAGACCGCGGTTTTGCGAGTCGCTCGTCACGTCGCGGAAATTCGGATCGTTACGCATGCCGTCCTGAAATTTCGAGGCCCAGCTGCCCAGTGATTCCGAACCGGAGCCCACGCTTTGCAGGGTGTACTGGTAGCGGCTCTTCGACTGGCGCCCGCCCAGTTGCAGGTTCTGGATGGGACGCAGATACACGGCGATGCCGGGCAGCGCGCGGGTCGCCTTGCGCAGACGGTCCAGCACCACCGGCATCTTGTCGCGCTCGCTGCGAGGCTTTAATACCATGAACATGCGCCCGCTGTTGCCGCCGCCCGTGAACGAGGTGACGTCTTTCACGGCCGGGTCGGCCATCATGATGGCGGCGGCTTTTTCCTGCAGCGACAGCAAGGCGGCCGAGGAGGTGTCTTCCGACGCTTCCGTGGTCACCTGGATCTGCCCCAGGTCCTCTTCCGGAAAAAAGCCTTTTGGAATCGTGACGTACAGCACCACCGTCAGCGCAAAGGTGCCCAGCGCCACCAGCAGCACCAGGTTGCGGTGCGCCAGCGCCATGTCGAGGGTGCGGGCATAGCCGTTGCGCACCTTGGTAAAACCGTTTTCAAAGTGGCGGCCGATAAAACTTTTCTCGCCTTCGCCATCTTCCACGTGGGGCGGCAGCAGGCGGCTGGCCAGCATCGGCACCAGGGTCAGCGACACGATCGCCGACACCAGGATCGACAGGCCGACGACGACGGCAAACTCGTGGAACAGCAGGCCAATCACGCCCGGCATGAAGAAGATCGGAATGAACACGGCTACCAGAGAGATTGAAATGGAAATAATCGTGAAGCCCATTTCCTTGGAGCCGATCAAGGCCGCCTGCAAGGGCTTCTTGCCCATCTCGATGTGGCGCACGATGTTTTCCAGCACCACGATGGCGTCATCGACCACCAGGCCGACGGCCAGGGTAATGCCGAGCAGGGAGACGTTGTCGAGGCTGTATCCCAGCCAGTTCAGCAGGGCCAGCGCACCCAGCAGGGAAATCGGCATCGTGATCGCCGGAATGAAGGTGGCGGCGGCACGGTGCAGGAACAAAAAGATCACCATCACCACCAGCGCCACCGTCAGCGCCAGGGTCAGGTTGACGTCGTGGATGGCTTCGCGGATCGACACGGAGCGGTCGTTGACGAGGTTGATCTTGATGGAGGCTGGCACCTGCGATTCAAAGCGGGGCAGCAGTTTGCGGACGGCATCGACCACTTCCACCGTATTGGCGTTAGGCTGGCGCTGCACCAGCAGCACGATCGAGCGCTCGCCGTTGTAACTGCCTGCCGTTTTGACGGACTGGTAGCTGTCCTCGACGGTTGCCACATCCTTCAAACGCACCGGGTCGCCATTGCGGGTTGCGACGATCAGGTCGGCAAATTCACTGGCCTTCATCAACTGCGGATTGCCCTGGATGGTAAGGGTCTGGCTGGGGCCGTCGAGGATGCCCAGCGGCGAATTCGAGTTGGCCGATTTCAGGGCCGTGGCCAGTTCGTCCATCGACAGGTTGCGCGCGTTCATCATGTCGGCGCGCGCGCGCACTCGCACGGCGAATCTTTTTTGGCCATTGACGGACACCTGGGCCACGCCCGGCAGGGTCGACAGGCTCGGGGCAATCAGGTTTTCCGCGTAGTCATTCAGGTCCGACAGGCTCATCGATGGCGAGGTCATCGTCATGAACAGCACGGGGGCGTCGGCCGGGTTGACCTTGCGGTAGGACGGCAGTTCCGTCATCTCGGCCGGCAACTGGCGCTGGGCGCCCAGCAGGGCCGCCTGCACGTCGACAGCGGCCGTGTTGATATCGATCGAGGGATCGAATTCCAGGGTCAGCGACGTCGAACCCTGGGTGCTCGACGAGGTAATGACGTTGATGCCGGCAATGGTGGAAAACTGCTTTTCCAGCGGCAGCGCAACGGACGATGCCATGGTCTCGGGGCTGGCCCCGGACAGGTTGGCGTTGACGTTGATGACGGGGGTGTTATAGCTGGGCAGCGCCGCGACGGGAATGCTGCGGTAAGCCAGGATGCCGACCAGGATCAGGCTGATCGACAGCAGCACCACCATGATGGGGCGCCGGATGCACAGTTCCGAAATGTTCATGCCGCGCCGTCCCTGGCGCCGCCCGCAGTCGTACTGGCGCCCTTCTTGTCGGCATCGGCCAATTTGACCTTGCCGCCCGGACGCAGATTCTGCTTGCCGTCCGTGATGACTTTTTCATCGCCCGACAGGCCCGACACGGCAGCATTCAGGCCCCAGGCGTGCAGGCGCGCCACCGGCACCTGGCGCGCCGACTGGTCGGCATCGACCACATAGACAAACGTGCCGCGCGTGTTGGTGATGATGGCGGTCTGGGGAATCACCACGGCGCCTGGCAGGGTCTGCACGGTAATGCGGGTGTTGACGTACTGCCCCGGCCACAGGCTGTTGTCGCGATTGTCGAACTGGGCTTTGACGCGGATGGTGCCCGACTGCGCATCGACGGTGTTGTCGACGAAACTGATGTAGCCCTCGACATTGCCCGCGGCGGCATCGCTGCCGGTGCTGGTGGTGGCGTTGGCCTGCACCGCCACCTTGCCCCGTTTTTGCGCCGCCAGCAGGTCGCCCAGGGCCGTTTCAGGCAGGGTGAACGAGACGGTGATGGGATCGAGCTGGGTGATGGTGGTAAGCGAGGTGGTCATCTGCACCAGGCTGCCGGGATAGACGTTGATGGCGCCCACGCGCCCGCTCATGGGGGCGCGGATGGCGTTGTAACTGACCGAGACGCCCGACGAACGCAGCGCCGCCATGTCGGCTTGCACCAGGGCCTGGGCCGCGTCGACCTGGCTTTTCAGGGTGTCCATCGCGCTCTGGGCCAGGAATTTTTGCGCCACCAGGTCCTGGCTGCGCTTGTACTGGCGCTCGACGTCGGCCAGCGCTGCCTTGTCGCGGGCGATCTGGGCGTGGGCCTTGTCCATATTCGCCATGTCGCTGCGGTCATCGAGCGAAAACATCAAATCGCCCTTCTTGACGAACTGGCCTTCCTTGATGTGCACGGTGCGGATGGTCGAGGTGGTCTGGGGATGCAGGTCAACCGTCGACAAGGGCGTGACGGTGCCGTTCGATTGCAGGGCGACGGGCACATCCTGGCGCAGCGGCTTGACCACGCTGACGACGGTGGCCGGCTGGCCGCCCTTGCCGCCGGGCGCTGAGGCCGACGCGGTTGCCGGCGTGCTCGAAGCGCCGTGCAGATACCAGGCGGTGGCGCCGACAATGGCGAGGGCGGCGGCGATGACGCCAATATTCGGTTTGCTCATGGTGTTTGCTGGCCGCCTGCGGGGCGGCTGTCTCGTTTTCTGGGAGTTATTTTGAACAAAGAAGCCTGCGAATTCTGGCAGGCATTGTCGCATACGTTATTTCTTCTGTGACAATTCTCTTGCTTGATTGGTTCGTTAAAATGCCGTTTTGTGGTGAAAACAGCGGTTCAAGACTCGGGCAACAGCAGGGTCACTTCAAGACCGCCTTTGGCGTGATTGACCAGTGTGATGGTACCCCCATGCTGCTCGGCGATGTTGCGGGCGATGGTCAGGCCGAGGCCGGTGCCGCCCGATTCGCGCGAGCGCGAGGTTTCAACCCGATAAAACGGCTCGAACACCCGCGCCAGCTCATCGGCGGCAATGCCGGGCCCGGCATCGCGGATGCGGATGCGCACGGCGCCGGCCAGGCGCTCGACGAAGACATCGGCCTGGTGGCCGTACTTGACGGCATTGTCGATCAGGTTGACGAGGCAGCGGCGCAGCGACATGGGGCGGCCCAGCACGGCGACGGCCGCGCTGCCGTGCAGCGCCACTTTCTGGCCGCCATCGCTGGCATCCGCGCACACGCTGTCGAGCAGCGAATCGACGTCCAGCGAATGCATGGCCTCGGTCGTGTCCATACTTCTCGCCAATTCCAGGCCTTCGCGGACCATGGCCTGCATGGCCGACAGGTCGCCGATCAGGCGCTCCTGCAATTCCGTGTCGCCCACTTTTTCCAGCCGCAGGCGCATGCGGGTCAAGGGCGTCTGCAGATCGTGGGTGATGGCAGCGAGCATCTGGGTGCGCTGAAAAATGTACTGGCGGATGCGCGCCTGCATGGCGTTGAAGGCCGCGCTGGCCTGGCGGATTTCGCTGGCGCCGGACAGGTCCAGCGGCGCCCGGTTGATGTCGTTGCCCAGGTCCTTGGCAGCCTGCGCCAGCTGTTTCAAGGGCCGGGTCGTCATCTTCGCCACCAGGTAGGCCAGCAAGGCAATGCTGACCAGGAACAGGCCGATGATCCAGGTGAAATTGGTCTTGTCGTCGAGCGGCCGGTTACGCGGCGGCAGTACCGACAGGCGCAGCGATTCGCCGTCGCGCAGGCGAATGTCGACGGCCTCGCAAGCGCCCCGCCACGGCTGCGAGCCGGGGCCGAACCAGGTTTGCCGCTGCTGCGGTACGTCGCAGGCGGCGGGGCGGCCCGTCACCGACGAGATCTGGTAGGCGCTGCCCAGGCGCGCGCGCAGGCCGCTGGCAAACTCGCTCGGTTTGTCTGCGTGCGGCAAGTCGGCCTTGATTTCGTCCAGCCGCAGTCCGGGACGGTTGGCCACGGCCAGGTAGGCCAGGCGCGCCGAGGCCGGCACCACTTCGGTCGCCATGATCAACTGCTCGGCGCGATCAAGGGCGTGCACATCGCGCACCCCTTCAATGGCGTGCTGGCGTTCCCGGTCGGCGGCCCATTGGGTCAGGCCGGCCGTCAGCAAAATACCCAGCAGCAGGGTAATGAACACCCGGCCCGTCATCGAGCCGATGAAGGCTTTCATGCCGGAGGCTCCACCGTGACCTGGCCGGCCAGCACGTAGCCGCCATTGCGCACGGTCTTGATGATTTGCGGCACCCGCGCGTCCTCGCCCAGCTTCTGGCGCAGGCGGCTGATCTGGATGTCGATCGAGCGGTCAAACGGGTCGGCGTCACGGCCCTGGGTGAGGTTGAGCAACTGGTCGCGGTTGAGCACGCGGTTGGGATGCTCAAGGAACACGCGCAGCAGGCGGAATTCGGCGCCCGACAGCATGATGACAAGGCCATCGGGATTGAGCAGGTGGCGCGCGGTGAGATCGAGCGTCCAGCCGGCAAATTTCATCTGCTGGGCATTGTCGGACGGCGTGTTTGACGGCATGGCGTGACTGCGGCGCAGCACGCTGCGGATGCGCGCCAGCAGTTCGCGTGGCTCGAAGGGCTTGGGCAGGTAATCGTCGGCGCCCATTTCCAGGCCGAGGATGCGGTCGAGCGGTTCGCTGCGGGCGGTCAGCATGATCACGGGCAGGCTCGAGTGCGCACGCAGCTTGCGGCACAGGGTCAGGCCGTCGTCACCGGGCAGGTTCAGGTCCAGCACGAGCAGGTCCGGGCGGGCTTCGTCGAGCACTTTCCACATGGCCGTGCCGTCGCCCGCGACCAGCGCGCGATAGCCGTTCGACTCGAGGTAGTCTGCAAGCAGGGAGCGGATGTCGCGGTCGTCGTCGACAATCAAAACGGTAGAAGGAGTATCCATATGACGAATTATCCCCACTTATTCCGGTGCTGCACAGCGAGATTGTATCGTCGTGTGTATACATCCTGAGACGAAACATATTGATACAAAGTGCTTTCCAGCGGACACGAGGCCGTTACACCTTGCCCGCATCATGGGTTCCGTGCAGTGAGTGGTTGATGCACAAGGTTGCAAACAGACACCCACATTTTTCAATTCAAAGGAAGAGACCATGAACTCGATTCGCAAACACTTTATCACTGCGCTGTCCGTCATTGCCGTCGGCAGCACCGCCCTTGCCGCCCATGCGCAAACCGCGCCCATGGAAGGCCGGCACGGCGCCGCCATGACCCAGGAGCAGCGCGCTGCGGCCATGAGCGAGCACTATGCCAAGCGCCAGGCGAAACTGCATGACGCCCTGCAACTGACGGGCGGCCAGGAATCGGCCTGGGCGGCGTATCAGAACGCCATCAAGCCGACCGGCGACATGATGCACCGCGGCGGCGACCGCGCTGCCTGGAAGACCATGAGCGCGCCCCAGCGCCTGGAAAAAATGATTGCCATGAGCGAGCAGCACACGGCAAAAATGAAAGCCAGCGTCGGCCCCTTGAACACCTTCTACTCGGTCCTCAACCCGGCCCAGAAGAAAGTGTTTGATGAGCAGTCGATGGGCGGCCACCACCGCGGCGGCCACGGCGGTAACTGGCGCAAGTAATTGCCCTGGTATTGACAAAAAAAGGCGCTTCGGCGCCTTTTTTTGTTTTCAATCAAACAATGTTTACGCATTTTAGCAACACACAGTTACTGCTGTCGTATACCTCCACGCACAGCCGGTGTATCCTCCAAACATATCCGTGGAGCAACTTTCGGAGTGCAGGTATTGGAGGCATGATGAGCAGCGTCGTATATGACAAGACTGACAAGGGCCGGGAAGAAATCGCTACCCGCAAATACCAGGTGCCGGCGCGCATGCGCACCCTGCTGGTGCTGGTGGACGGCCGCCGTGATCTTGACTGGTTACTGAGCAACATCGCCGGACTGGGACTGAACCAGCAAAGCATCGATGAACTGCTGGCCCAGGATTTTATTCGCATGGTGCCTGGCACCGCGCCAGCCCCGGTTGAAGTCGAGAGCGCCGCGCCCAACCCCGTCTCCGCCCGCGCCCGCGCGGTGGCGAAGCAGGCGGCGCGGCTCAACGCCTCGGCCAGCCATCTTGACGCCATCGATGACGCCATCGCTTCGAGTGAGGCGGTGCAAGTCTCCCCAGTTGCACCCGCCGTCGCGCCCGCTGTTGCTGCGGCGCCGGCCGCGTCGGTAGTTGCGCTGGATACCGCCGAGCAATTCCGCCAACTGTACGCCTACTACAACCACAGCATCAAGGCCGCCATCGGCCTGCGTGGCGTGATGCTGCAATTGAAGGTGGAAAAGGCAGTGACCGTGGCGGATCTGCGCGAACTGCGCACCCCTTTCCTGCAGGCGGTGATCAAGGCCAAGGGCGGCGAACTGGCGGCAGCTATGCGCGATGAGCTCGATGGCCTGCTGGGCGGTGCGCCGGCAGTCGACGAGGTCGTCATTGCCGCGCCTGGTCAGCCAGCCAAGGGCGGGCTGGACTTTTTTAATATGTCCGGCGGCGCCGTCGAATATTAAGCAACTTCAGGGCGAAGCAACGATCAATTCAGCTTCGCCAGCGAGCCCGTGAATTTCTCCGCATCCTGGTAGCCGATCACGCGGCTATCCGGAATTTCCTTGCCGCTCTTGTCGAATAGGATGATCCCTGGCGGCCCGAACAAACTGAAGCGCTTGAGCATGGCCTTGTCGGCCTCGTCGTTGGCAGTGACGTCAACCTGCAGCAGCAGGGTATTGGCCAGCTTTGCTTTGACGGCAGGTGCACCAAAAGTCAGCTTTTCCATTTCCTTGCAGGAGACGCACCAGTCGGCATAAAAGTCGAGCATGGCCGTGCGCCCGCCCGACTGGGCCAGCGCGGCATCGAGTTGCTCGACCGTCTTGATGCGGGTAAACGCCAGCGCTTTTTCCTGTGGCTGGCCGGCGGCTGTGGCCGTGGCGCGGCTGTTCGACAGGTGATCGAGCGGCGCGATCGGATCGCGTCCGCCGCTGGCCAGTCCCACAATTTCCAGCACGCCGACCACGGCCAGGGCCGCGCCGAAAGCATTGGCCGACCACGGCCGGGTGGTGCGCATCAGGTAAAACCCGTAGCCCAGCAACAGCGCCGCCCAGGCCAGCATCTGCAGCAAGCCTGGCAGCACGGGTGACACCAGCCAGATCGCGACCGCAAGCATCAGCACGCCAAAGAAGCGCTTGACCGCCTCCATCCACTTGCCGGCACGCGGCAACAGGGACCCGGCCGAGACGCCCAGCATCAGGAGGGGCACGCTCATGCCGATGGCCATCGCGAACAGGGCGGCGCCGCCGATCAGCACGTCGCGCGACTGGCTCAGGTAGATCAGGGCGCCGGCCAGGGGCGCGGCCACGCAGGGACCGACGATCAGGGCGGAAATGGCGCCCATGACGAATACGCCACCCAATTTGCCAGCCTGCTGGCGCCCGGAGACGCCGGCCAGGCGGCTTTGCAGGCTGCTGGGCAATTGCAATTCAAAATAGCCGAACATGGACAACGACATGGCCGCGATCAGCAGGCTGAACGGCCCGAGCACCCAGGCGTTCTGCAGCGCCGCCGCCAGACCCTGGCCAGCCAGGCCGGCCGCAACGCCCAGTGCCGTGTAGACCAGTGCCATGCCCAGCGAATAGGCGACCGCCAGGGTGGCGCCGCGCGCGCGGGTGACGCTGGCGCCCTCCCCCACGATGATGGACGAGAGGATCGGCATCATCGGCAACACGCAAGGCGTAAAGGACAGTCCCAGGCCCAGCAGGAAAAAGGCGGGCAGGATAACGAGCAGTTTGCCGCCGCCCAGCAGGATGGCGATGTTGCCGAGATCTGAAGTGGCGGGCGCCGCTTTGGCTGGTGCGGGGGCGGGCGCGGCCGGCGCTGCCGCTGCTGCCGGCCTGCTGACCGCTGGCGTGCCGCTCAATGCCGGCGCGGCGGTGCTATTGCCCATCAGGCGAGCGCTGGCGTCCTGCGGCGCATAGCACAGGCCTGCATCCGCGCAACCCTGCGACTGGGCCTTGAAGGTGAACAGGCCAGGCGCGTTGACGGGGACCACGATGGTCACGCTGTGGCGGTAGGTTTCGACGTTCTTCTGAAAAGTGTCGTCGAACTTTACTTTGCCGGCGGGGATGACCGGCTCACCGACCGTGGCGCCCTCGGCGTCGAATTTGAAGCGCTCGCGGTACATATAGTAGCCGTCGGCGATCTCGTAGGTGACGGCGACGTGGCTGCCGTCCTGCATCCGCGCGGAGAATTTGAAAGCTTGTTCAGGCGGCAAATAGTCGTCCGCTGCGTGGGCGCCACCGAGGGCAATCCACATCAATACGACAACAGCGAACAGGCGGCGCAACAGCTGAAACATGATATTCCCGGGCGAAAACGAAGGCAGCCAGCATCTTACACCGAGGACCAGCCTGCCGTCGGCCCAGGCTTCACTCGCCGCGCCGTTCCTTGTGCAAAGGAAGCCGGACGGTAAATACGCTGCCCTGCCCGCGCCCTTCGCTGCTGGCGGTGACCGTGCCGCCATGGGCTTCGACCAGGCTTTTGACCAGCGCAAGGCCGAGGCCCAGGCCGCCGCCGGTACGGTCGACCGAACGCTCGGCCTGGACGTACAGGTCAAACAGTCGGGGCAGCAGTTCGGCCTCGATGCCCTGGCCGTTGTCGCTCACCTTGATGACGGCGAACGGGCCATGGGCTTCGAGCACAATGCGGATGGCGCCCTGATCAGGCGTGTAGCGGATGGCGTTGGTGAGCAGATTGCCGACCACCTGCACCAGGCGGGTAAAGTCGCCCAGCACGGTCAGCGGCAAGTGCGGCGGAGTCAGTTCGATGCTGTGCTGCTTGCGCTCGGCGGCGGCGGCAAGCTGTTCGAGAGCAGCGCCGGCGACGTGGGCAAGCTCGACGGGCTCCCTGACAATCGTGACGAGGCCGCGGCTCACGCGCGAGACGTCCAGCAAGTCTTCCACGATGGTGCTCATGTGCACCACCTGGCGGGTGATCAACTGGCCCATCTGGGCCGTGCGCTCCGGTGTCACCGCGGGCTCCTGCAGCAGGCGGGCCGCCATGCCGGCGGCGGACAGGGGGCCGCGCAGTTCATGGCTGAGGATCGCCAGGAACTCGTCCTTGCTGCGGTCCGCCTGCTGCAGGGCGGCTGCCTTGTCGTCCAACAAGGCGTTGAGCGCTTCGACCCGGCGGTTGGTGTCTTCCAGCCGGGTGGTGGCAAGTTCCAGTTCATCCTGGCGCGCCTGCAAGGCAACCAGCGCATCCGAAAGTTCGCGGTTCTGGCCCTGCGCCACCGACAGGGCCGGCCCCTGCGGCAAATCGTCGAGTTCCGCGACGATCGTTTCCAGCATGGCGGCGGTGACGTGGGCTGCATTGGCGGGAAAGCGCTTGGCGATCGAGATGCGAGTACCCTCGGGCCCGGTCGTGATGTCGCAGCGCTCCATCAGACGGCGCGCCGACAGGATGCCCAGGCCCATGCCCGTGCGTGAACGGTAGAGCCCGGCAAGGATGGTGTCGAGGTCGGCGATGCCGGGCCCCTGGTCCACCAGGTCAATCTGGAAATGCTGGGCCAGGTCTGTACCAGCGACGGAAAACTGCACGCTGCCGCTGCCGGCGTAATTAAAAATATTGCGCGCCAGCTCAGAGACCACGGTGCCGATGCGCGCCTGGTCGAGCGTGCCAAAGCCGCAGGCAGCCGCAATCTGCCGCGCGCGCAGACGCGAGGCGATGACGTCGAACTCCGTCCTGATGACAATCTCGAGGATGGCCTGGCTGGCAGCGCTCATGAGCACTTTCATAATGGATCATGCAAAAAAAATGCCGTTCAGGTCAAACTGAACGGCATTGCAGGCTTGGCCTGTTGGTTCGTCGATTACTCGGCGGTTGGTGCGTCTTCCACGTCCGAAACTTCAGGACGGTCCAGCAGTTCGACGTAGCACATCGGGGCGTTGTCACCAACGCGGAAACCCATTTTCAGGATGCGCAGGTAGCCGCCGTTGCGGTTGGCGTAACGTGGGCCCAGTTCAGCAAACAGCTTCAGGACCATTTCGCGGTCGCGCAGGCGGGAAAATGCCAGGCGCTTGTTTGCCAGGGTGTCGGTCTTGCCCATCGTCAGGATCGGCTCGATGACTTTGCGCAGTTCCTTGGCTTTTGGCAGGGTCGTCTTGATGGCTTCATGACGCAGCAGGGAAACGGTCATGTTGCGCAGCATGGCGAGACGGTGGGACGAAGTACGGTTCAGCTTGCGAAGGCCGTGACGGTGACGCATGGTGCTTCCTTTCGGTTTTATTCCAGTTCTTCGATCGAATTATGCGCAATTACGCATATTCGCGGACCGGTTCTTAATGGTTAAACGGCCTGACAACACGCCAGGCCGGGTTACTGCATTTGGTGTTACTGGTTTTTCCTTCCAAAAAGGATCTGGCTCTGCCAGTCCTTTTTGTCTGGACCCACCCAAAAGTAGGTGTGTACTTTTGGGTGATTGTCTTATTTCTCGAGGCCGGCGGGTGGCCAGTTCTCGAGTTTCATACCCAGGGTCAAGCCACGGGATGCAAGAACTTCCTTGATCTCGTTGAGCGACTTGCGGCCCAGGTTTGGCGTCTTCAACAGTTCGTTTTCCGAACGCTGGATCAGGTCGCCGATGTAGTAGATGTTTTCTGCTTTGAGGCAGTTGGCCGAACGGACGGTCAGTTCCAGGTCGTCGACTGGACGCAGCAGGATCGGATCGACCAGCGGAGCGCGCGATGGCGCTTCGGCGGCGGCTTCCGTGCCTTCCAGGGCAGCGAACACATTCAACTGGTCCACCAGGACGCGGGCCGACTGGCGGATCGCTTCTTCCGGCGTGATGACGCCGTTGGTTTCGATGTTGATGATCAGCTTGTCCAGGTCGGTACGTTGCTCGACGCGAGCGGACTCAACGAAGTAGGACACGCGGCGCACTGGCGAGAACGAAGCGTCCAGGATGATGCGGCCGATGGTTTTATTCGTGTCTTCCGACAGGCGACGGACGTTACCAGGCACGTAACCACGGCCCTTCTCGACCTTGATCTGCATGTCCAGCTTGCCGCCAGCGGTCAGGTGGGCAATCACGTGATCCGGGTTGATCAGCTCGACGTCGTGCGGCAGGTCGATGTCCGATGCCAGGATGGCGCCTTCGCCTTCCTTCTTCAGGGTCAGGGTGACAGCGTCACGGTTGTGGACTTTGAAGACCACGCCCTTCAGGTTCAGCAGCAGGTCAACGACGTCTTCCTGCACGCCGTCGAGCGAGGAGTACTCGTGCACGACGCCGGCGATCGTCACTTCGGTTGGCGCGTAGCCGACCATCGACGACAGCAGCACGCGACGCAGGGCATTGCCCAGGGTGTGACCATAACCACGCTCGAACGGCTCCATCACGACTTTTGCGTGACCGGCGCCCAGGGCTTCGACGTCGATGATACGTGGCTTCAACAAACTGTTTTGCATGTAATGTCCTTTTCAATACCCTCGGCTCGTTACACCGATAAGGCTGAGTGACTATAGTGAAAACGCCCGCTACAAAAGAGCGGGCGGGAGATGCTGCTAAATACTGCTATTAACGCGAATACAGTTCGACGATCAGTGCTTCGTTGACGTCGTTGGCGATCTCGTTACGCTCTGGGAACGAACGGAAGGTGCCTTCCATCTTCTTGGCGTCAACCGACACCCAGCTTGGCATACCGACTTGTTCAGCCAGCGACAGCGCTTCGACGATACGCACCTGCTTCTTGGCCTTTTCACGGACAGCGATGACGTCGCCGGTCTTGACGTTGTACGACGCGATGTTGACGACGTTGCCGTTCACGGTGAACGCTTTGTGGCTGACCAGCTGGCGCGCTTCGGCGCGGGTCGAGCCGAAGCCCATGCGGTAGCAGACGTTGTCGAGACGGGCTTCCAGCAGACGCAGCAGGGTCTCACCGGTGTTGCCCTTGCGGCGCGAAGCTTCAGCGAAGTAGCGGCGGAACTGACGCTCGAGGACGCCGTACATGCGCTTGACTTTTTGCTTTTCGCGCAGCTGGTTACCGTAGTCCGAGGTGCGGGCGCCGGATTTGACACCGTGCTGGCCTGGCTTGACGTCCAGTTTGCATTTCGAATCGAGCGAACGACGTGCGCTCTTGAGGAACAGGTCCGTACCTTCACGGCGGGACAGTTTTGCTTTTGGTCCGATATAACGTGCCACAATAATTCCTTTGGTTTTAGATGACGCCCCGACGTGGTATCACGACAGGCGCTAGTCCAATGTCATCGGCGTTGAGTGCCAAATGCTTGAACGGTGGCTGATACGCGCTGGAAATACAAAGTTCCGACGCAACGACAGCCGGGCAGTATACCCCAAGGGGCCTGCGCCGGCAATCTTTTACAGATTTACTGCAAGCGTGTCTTAGATACGACGACGCTTTGGAGGACGGCAACCGTTGTGCGGTACTGGCGTCACGTCCTGGATCTCGGTGATCTTGATGCCGAGGTTGTTCAGGGCGCGGACAGCCGACTCACGGCCTGGGCCTGGGCCCTTGATACGCACTTCCAGGTTCTTGACGCCGCATTCGACGGCAACTTTACCAGCTGCTTCAGCTGCAACCTGCGCTGCAAACGGGGTCGATTTACGCGAACCCTTGAAGCCAGCACCACCCGAAGTCGCCCACGACAGAGCGTTGCCCTGGCGGTCGGTGATCGTGATGATGGTGTTGTTGAAGGAAGCGTGCACGTGGGCGATGCCCTCAGCGACGTTTTTCTTAACTTTTTTGCGGACGCGTGCTGCTGCGGCGCTGCTTTGTTGCTTAGCCATTGTCGTTTCCTATTATTTCTTGAGCGATTGTGCGGCCTTGCGCGGACCTTTGCGGGTACGTGCATTGGTGCGGGTACGCTGACCACGCACTGGCAGACCTTTACGGTGACGCATGCCACGGTAGCAGCCCAGGTCCATCAAACGCTTGATGTTCATGGACAGCTCACGGCGCAGATCGCCTTCAACGACAAACTTGGCGACTTCGTCGCGCAGCTTCTCGAGTTCGTTATCGTCCAGGTCCTTGACCTTTTTATTGGTCGCAACACCCGTGGCGTCGCAGATCTTCTGCGAACGCGGACGGCCAACACCGTAGATCGCCGTCAGGCCGATAACAGTGTGCTGATGGTTGGGGATATTAACCCCTGCAATACGTGCCATTCGTTATTCCTCTATCAATAACGCTAAATTAACCTTGACGCTGCTTGTGACGCGGTTCCACGCAGATTACGCGGACTACGCCTTTGCGCTTGATGATCTTGCAGTTGCGGCAGATCCGCTTGACTGATGCGAGAACTTTCATGTTTGCACTCTCTTTTACGTTCGGATGGTTCGATTTCTAAATTTTTACTTGGTTCGGAACACAATCCGGGCCCGGCTCAAGTCATACGGCGTCAACTCCACCGTGACTTTGTCGCCGGGAAGAATGCGAATGTAATTCATCCGCATTTTACCCGAAATGTGGCCGAGCACCACGTGGCCGTTTTCCAGCTTTACTCGAAATGTCGCGTTGGGGAGATTCTCAAGAATCTCGCCCTGCATTTGTATGACGTCGTCTTTTGCCATTCGCTGTGTCTTCCTGGGCGCTTATCGCGTCGGAATGCCGCCCTTGAAATTTGCCTTGCGCAGCAGTGATTCATATTGCTGCGACATGACGTAGTTTTGCACTTGAGCCATGAAGTCCATGGTGACAACCACAATAATCAACAGGGAGGTGCCGCCAAAATAAAATGGCACTTTCCATTGGGCTTGCATAAATTCCGGCAACAAACACACCAAAGTGATGTACACCGCGCCAGCCAGGGTCAATCGCATCAGGATCTTGTCGATGTAACGGGCGGTCTGCTCACCAGGACGAATCCCCGGTACGAACGCGCCGCTCTTCTTCAAGTTATCCGCTGTTTCCTTGCTGTTAAATACCAGCGCCGTATAGAAGAAACAGAAAAACACGATTGCCACCGCATACAGCAGCGCATGAATGGGCTCGCCTGCTCCCATCGATGCCGCCAGGTCTTTCAGGAAACCGATCACCGGGGAGCTCGTGTCCTTACCCTTGGTGAACCAGTCCACGATCGTAGCCGGGAACAAGATGATCGACGAGGCGAAGATCGGCGGGATCACGCCGGCCATGTTCAGCTTCAAAGGCAGGTGGCTGGTCTGACCGCCATATACCTTGTTGCCGACCTGACGCTTGGCGTAATTCACCAGAATCTTGCGCTGGCCACGTTCGACAAACACCACGAAGTAGGTGACCAAGGCCACCAGCACAATGATGAAGATCGCGGCAAAGCTGCTGATCGAACCGTTCGAGATCAAGGTAGCCAGGCCACCCAGTGCTGCCGGCAAACCGGCCGCGATCCCGGCAAAAATAATGATCGAAATACCGTTGCCCAGGCCGCGTTCCGTGATCTGCTCACCGAGCCACATCAGGAACATCGTACCGGTCAGCAAAGTCACCACCGTCACGAAGCGGAACACCATGCCTGGATCCAGGACCAGGTTGGGTTGCGATTCGAGCGCCACTGCAATACCGAACGCCTGGAACAGTGCCAGCGCCACCGTGAAATACCGGGTGTACTGGGTGATCTTGCGGCGTCCTGCTTCGCCCTCTTTCTTCAGCGCTTCCATCTGCGGGGACACGATCGACACCAGTTGCATGATGATCGAGGCCGAGATGTAAGGCATGATGCCGAGCGCGAACACGGTAAAGCGGGACAAGGCGCCACCCGAGAACATGTTGAACATGCCAAGGACGCCGCCTTCGTTCTGCTTGAACAATGCTGCCAGCTGGACCGGGTCAATCCCGGGAACCGGGATATGCGCACCGATACGGTACACGACCAACGCGCCAAGCAAAAACCAGAGCCGGCCCCAGGGGAATCCAGCTGCTGCACTCTTACCAAGTTGTGAATTAGTCGCCAATTTTTGCTCCGATCAAGCCGTTCGCCAATTAGGCTACCGAGCCACCAGCTGCTTCGATAGCCGCTTTCGCGCCTGCCGTTGCCTTGATGCCTTTGAGGTTCACCGCTTTGGTGACTTCGCCGGACAGGATGACACGCACGTCGCGCGCCAGCACTGGCAGGATGCCTGCTTGCTTGAGCACCAGGATGTCGACATCGCCGACGGCCAGGTTGTTCAGGTCCGACAGACGCACTTCAGCCTTGAACGTAGCGTTCAGGGACTTGAAGCCGCGCTTTGGCAGACGGCGCTGCAGAGGCATCTGACCGCCTTCGAAGCCGACTTTATGAAAGCCGCCCGAACGCGATTTCTGACCCTTGTGACCACGACCGGACGTTTTGCCCAGGCCGGAGCCGATACCGCGGCCGACGCGACGCTTGTAGTGCTTTGCGCCTTCGGCTGGTTGAATGGTATTGAGTTCCATGTTTTTCTCCGGTCATAAGCGCGAAGCGCTTACGACACAACTTTCACGAGGTACGAGACTTTGTTGATCATGCCGCGCACTGCTGGGGTGTCTTCCAGCTCGGAAACCGAGTTGACGCGACGCAGACCCAGGCCACGCACGGTCGCACGGTGCGATTCGCGGGTGCCGATCAGGCCCATGACCAACTGAACCTTGACGGTTTTGGTGTTTTCTTTAGTCATAGTCTTCACCTTAAGCCAGGATGTCTTCAACCGACTTGCCGCGCTTGGCAGCGATATCGGAAGCAGTGCTCATTTTCGACAGACCGTCGAGCGTGGCGCGAACCAGGTTGTAAGGGTTCGAGGAACCGGTGGATTTCGCCACCACGTCCGTCACGCCCATTACTTCGAAGATTGCGCGCATGGCGCCACCAGCG
Source organism: Massilia sp. (assembly GCA_045810505.1). Taxonomy (GTDB): domain Bacteria; phylum Pseudomonadota; class Gammaproteobacteria; order Burkholderiales; family Burkholderiaceae_D; genus JAFCUW01. Next base: position 15,685 of record JBJMVV010000093.1, on the reverse strand, counting down.
ATCACGCCGGTACCAGGCTTGGCGGGCATCATCATTACTTTCGATGCGCCGTGACGGCCGGTAACGGTGTGGTGCAGGGTACCGTTCTTGAGAGGCACCTTGATCAGGTTGCGACGGGCTTCTTCCATTGCCTTCTGCACACCGACTGGTACTTCTTTCGACTTGCCCTTGCCCATGCCGATGCGGCCATCGCCGTCACCGACGACGGTCAATGCGGCGAAACCCATGATACGACCACCCTTGACCACTTTGGTCACGCGGTTGATCGCGATCATTTTTTCGCGCATGCCATCATCCGGCTTGTCGCTTTGCATTTTAGCTTGCATTTTTGCCATGATGATTATCCTTAGAACTTCAGACCGGCTTCACGCGCGGCTTCTGCCAACGCCTTCACACGGCCGTGGTAACGGAAACCGGAGCGGTCGAACGCAACTTCGGTAATCCCTGCTTTCAGTGCCTTTTCGGCGACGCGCTTGCCGACCAGTGCAGCCGCTGCAGCGTTGCCGCCCGCGCCCGACTTGCCTGCCAATTCGGCGCGTACTTCCGCTTCCGCGGTCGAAGCCGATACCAGCACCTTTGCGTCCGGGCTGATCAGGTTGGCGTAAATGTGCAGGTTGGTGCGATGCACCGACAAGCGATTTACTTTCATCTCCGCAATTTTGATGCGGGTCTGGCGTCCACGACGCAGACGTGATTCTTTCTTGTCCATGGTCAGCCCTATTATTTCTTCTTGGTTTCTTTAAGCTTAACCACTTCGTCCGCATAGCGAACGCCCTTGCCCTTGTAAGGCTCTGGGGAGCGGTAAGCACGCACTTCAGCGGCAACCTGGCCAACCTGTTGACGATCGATACCCTTGATCAGGATTTCGGTCGGCGTCGGGGTGGTGGCGGTCACGCCAGCCGGCATCGCGTGAGCGACCGGATGCGAGAAACCGAGCGACAGGTTCAGCTTGTCACCAGCGGCCTGGGCTTTGTAGCCCACACCGACCAGGGTCAGCTTCTTCTCGAAGCCCTTGGTTACGCCGGTCACCATATTGTTGACCAGGGCGCGCAAGGTACCCGACATCGCATTCGACTCGCGGCTGTCATCGACGACGTCGAAGGACAGGGTGCCGTCTTTGTTTTCTACTTTTACCAGGCCGTTCAGGGGCTGAACCAGCGTACCCAACGGACCTTTTACCGTGATCGACTGTGCAGTGATCGCCACATCGGCGCCCGCTGGTACAGTGATCGGCATCTTAGCTACTCGAGACATCGTCTACTCCTTAAGCCACGTAGCAAATAACTTCGCCGCCGACACCGGTAGCGCGCGCTTTGCGGTCAGTCATGACGCCTTGCGGAGTCGACACGATCGCCACGCCCAAGCCATTCATGACGCTAGGGATTTCATCTTTGCCCTTGTAGACGCGCAGGCCCGGACGGGACACGCGCTCAAGGCGCTCGATGACTGGACGGCCAACGTAATACTTCAAACCGATTTTCAGTTCCGCTTTGCCACCGGCTTCGGTGACTGCGAAATCTTCAATGTAACCCTCGTCCTTGAGGACGTTGGCAATCGCCACTTTGACTTTCGACGACGGCATTGCCACGGTCGTTTTTTGTACGCCCTGGGCGTTGCGAATGCGGGTCAGCATATCGGCGATAGGATCGCTCATACTCATTGCTTATTCTCCTATTACCAGCTTGCTTTAGTCATACCGGGAATCTCACCACGCATGGCGAATTCACGGAGCTTGATACGTGCCAGACCGAATTTACGGAATGTGCCACGTGGACGGCCGGTGATCGAGCAGCGGTTGCGCTGACGGGTCGGGGCCGAGTTGCGGGGCAGAGCCTGCAACTTCAAACGGGCTTCATAACGTTCTTCTTCCGTCTTCGACTGGTCGTCGATGATGGCTTTCAGAGCGGCACGCTTTGCGGCGAATTTCTCCACCAGGTCTGCACGCTTCTGTTCGCGGTTAATCAGTGCTAGTTTTGCCATGATCTCAGTTTCTGAACGGGAATTTGAAGGCGGCGAGCAGAGCTTTCGCTTCGTCGTCGGTCTTGGCGGTGGTGGTGATACTGATGTTCATACCACGCAGCGCATCGATCTTGTCGTACTCGATCTCAGGGAAAATGATCTGTTCCTTGACACCGATGTTGTAGTTACCACGACCATCGAACGAACGGCCGTTGACGCCACGGAAGTCACGCACGCGCGGCAGGGCCACGGTGATGAAACGATCCAGGAATTCGTACATACGGGCGCCACGCAGGGTGACCATGGTACCGATCGGGTAGCCTTCACGGATTTTGAAACCCGCGATAGCTTTGCGCGCCTTGGTCGTCACTGGCTTTTGGCCAGCAATTTTCGTCAGGTCGCCGGTTGCGTGCTCGATGACTTTTTTGTCAGCGATTGCTTCGCCCAAGCCCATGTTCAGGGTGATCTTGGTCAGACGCGGCACTTGCATAGCGGACTTGTAACCGAATTTCTCGGTCAGGTCAGCTACGACTTTTTCTTTGTAAAACTGTTGAAGACGGGCCATGATTAAACCTTCACTTCTTCGCCGGAAGACATGAAGACGCGGACTTTTTTGTCGCCCACGGTCTTGAAGCCCACACGGTCTGCCTTGCCAGTCGCTGCATTGAACAATGCGACGTTGGAAATGTGAATCGGCATAGTCTTATCGACGATACCGCCCTGTACACCGGTCATTGGGTTTGGCTTGGTCGCTTTTTTAGCGACGTTGACGCCTTCCACGATGACGTGCTCAGCGTCTACACGCTGCTGCACAACACCACGTTTGCCCTTGTCTTTACCGGTCAGAACGATGACTTCGTCGTTTTTACGAATCTTATCCATTACGACTCCTTACAGAACTTCAGGTGCCAGGGACACGATCTTCATGAACTTCTCAGTGCGCAGTTCGCGCGTGACTGGTCCAAAAATACGCGTACCGATCGGTTCCAGCTTGGCGTTGAGCAGCACGGCGGCATTGCCGTCGAACTTCACCAGGGAGCCGTCTTGGCGGCGCACACCTTTGGCGGTACGCACAACCACAGCATTATAAATTTCACCTTTTTTGACACGGCCGCGTGGCGCAGCAACCTTGACGGTTACTTTGATCACGTCGCCAATGCCAGCATAACGGCGCTTGGAACCGCCCAATACCTTGATGCACATAACTTCTTTTGCACCGGTATTGTCGGCCACTTCGAGCCGGCTTTCAGTTTGAATCATAGTATTCTCTTTCCCAACTTAAGCCGAAGAATCCCCACATTGTGGGCCTGCGGTCAGTCTTGGTCCCGCCAGACGCCCCTGCTGGAGCCCCTGATTGGGTGATGGACTTTCCAAAAACATTCGTCTCTGGTCCGCTGGCCACTTTGGGGTGACGAATTTTTGCGGCAACACATGAACGAAGCCCGCTAGTATCGCATAACACTGGCGGGCCCGCAAGAACTAAATTTTAAGCAGAGGCAGACAAACCACCCCTACCCTTACTACTTTTTTAGATCACCTGTGCAGCTTGTACTACACGGGTCACCGTCCAAGCTTTGGTCTTGGAGATCGGACGACCTTCCTGGATCTCGACGGTATCACCCGTTTTGACCTGGTTGGTTTCGTCATGCGCGTGATACTTGTTCGAACGCATGATGATCTTGCCGTACAGCGGGTGCTTGACGTGACGCTCGATCAGGACGGTAACCGTCTTGTCCATCTTGTCGGATACAACCTTGCCGACCAGCGTACGCTTCAGGGCTACTTTAGCGGTATCAGTCATTTGGCTTCCTTCGAGTTCATTACCGTCTTCACACGCGCGATATCGCGGCGTACCTTCTTGAGCTGCGAAGTGTTGCTCAGCTGTTGCGTAGCGATTTGCATGCGCATGCCGAACTGTGCCTTCAACAGATCATTCAGCTCTTTCTGGAGAGCGTCCTGGTCTTTGCCGCGGAGTTCTGTTGCTTTCATATTCAACTCCTGTTATTGGCCGACTTGGCGGATGACAAACGTCGTCGCCAGTGGCAGTTTGGCAGCGGCCAGGCGGAATGCTTCGCGCGCCAGTTCTTCTGCCACGCCGTCCATCTCGTACAGGACTTTGCCTGGCTGGATTTCAGCGACGTAGTACTCTGGATTACCTTTACCGTTACCCATACGAACTTCAGCCGGCTTGTTCGAAATTGGCTTGTCCGGGAAAACGCGGATCCAGATACGGCCGCCACGCTTGATGTGACGGGTCATGGCGCGACGGGCTGCTTCGATCTGGCGAGCGGTGATACGGCCGCGAGCGACCGCTTTCAGACCGAACTCACCGAACGACACAGCGGTGCCGCGGGTGTGCGAAATGCCGGTGTTACGGCCTTTCTGCTCTTTACGATACTTCCTGCGTGCTGGTTGCAGCATGATTTATTCTCCTGCTTTCTCAGCTGGCTCAGCCGCTGCTGGTGCTGCTGCAGCTGCGGTTGGCAGCTTCACGGCAGGACGAGCGCGGACAACCGGGCCGGTAGATGGACGGGCGCCACCAGGACCTGCTGGACGTGGGCGGCCCGAAGGCTTGCCATCGTCACGGCGCGGGCCGCGGCTCTTCTTCTCGTCAGCCGGGGTATCGATGACTGGTGCATCGCCGTTTGGCGCGCGGTCACCCTTGTATACCCACACCTTGACACCGATGATGCCGTAGGTGGTAGCTGCTTCGCTGGTGCCGTAGTCGATATCGGCGCGCAGGGTGTGCAGAGGCACGCGGCCTTCGCGGTACCACTCTTTGCGGGCGATCTCGATGCCGTTCAGACGACCGGACGACATGATCTTGATGCCCAGGGCACCCAGACGCATGGCGTTCTGCATCGCGCGCTTCATTGCGCGACGGAACATGATGCGCTTTTCCAGCTGTTGCGAGATGGAGTCGGCGATCAGTTGCGAGTCGATTTCAGGCTTGCGGATCTCTTCGATATTGACGTGCACGGGCACGCCCATGATCTTCGTCAGCGAGGACTTCAGTACTTCGATGTCTTCGCCTTTTTTACCGATGACCACGCCTGGGCGCGAGCTGTAGATCGTGAAGCGCGCGTTCTTGGCAGGACGCTCGATGACGATGCGGCCAACCGAAGCGTTCTTCAGTTTCTTTTTCAGGAACGCACGTGCTGCGAGGTCTTCGTTGAGCATTTGGGCAAAGTTACCATTGCCCGCGTACCAACGCGACGCCCAGTTACGGGTTACTGACAGGCGAAAGCCTGTTGGATGAATCTTCTGTCCCATCGTGACCCCTTAGTTACCGACAGTCACGTAGATGTGACAGGATTGTTTCGAGATACGATCGCCACGACCCTTAGCACGCGCGGTGAAGCGCTTGAGGATCGGACCCTTTTCAACGTAGATCTGCACGACCTTCAGTTCGTCGATGTCAGCGCCATCGTTGTGCTCAGCGTTGGCGATGGCCGACTCGAGCACTTTCTTGATGATGGTGGCGCCTTTTTTCGGGCTGAATTGCAGAATGTCGAGTGCTGCGCCGACTTTCTTGCCGCGGATCAGATCTGCAACCAGGCGGCCCTTTTGGTCCGACAGGCGCACACCTTTGAGGATAGCTTTGGTTTCCATTATTTCTTCGCCTTCTTGTCAGCGGCATGGCCCTTGAACGTACGGGTCAGCGCGAATTCGCCGAGCTTGTGGCCGACCATGTTCTCGGAGACATACACCGGCACGTGCAGCTTGCCGTTGTGAACAGCGATCGTCAGGCCGATGAAGTCTGGCGAGATCGTCGAGCGGCGCGACCAGGTTTTGACTGGCTTCTTGTCTTTGTTCGCTTGCGCGGCTTCGACTTTTTTCACCAGGTGGGCGTCGATGAACGGCCCTTTTTTCAATGAACGTGTCATGTCTTATCCTTATTTCTTGCCGCGGCGCGAGACGATCATGGAAGTCGTACGCTTGTTACGGCGCGTCTTCTTGCCCTTCGTCTGTTGGCCCCAAGGCGACACTGGATGACGACCAGCTGCGGTTTTACCTTCACCACCACCGTGCGGGTGATCGACCGGGTTCATGACCACACCGCGAACGGTAGGACGAACACCGCGCCAGCGCATTGCACCAGCTTTACCGATCTTGCGCAGGCTGTGCTCGGCGTTACCGACTTCGCCTACCGTTGCACGGCATTCGATGTGGACGCGGCGCACTTCACCCGAGCGCAGGCGAACCTGGGCGTAGGTGCCTTCGCGGGCCATCAGCACGACGCCGGCGCCGGCGGTACGGGCCATCTGGGCACCCTTACCTGGCAGCATTTCGACACAGTGCATCACGGTACCGACCGGGATGTTGCGGATCGGCAGGCAGTTGCCCGACTTGATCGGCGCTTCGGAACCATTCATCACGCTGTCGCCAACGGCCATGCCCTTGGTAGCGATGATGTACTGGCGCTCACCGTCTGCGTAGCACAGCAGGGCGATGTTGGCGGTACGGTTTGGATCGTATTCGATCCGCTCGACCTTTGCAGGAATGCCATCCTTCTGACGCTTGAAGTCGATCAGACGGTAGTGCTGCTTGTGACCACCACCGATGTGACGGGTGGTGATGTGGCCGTTGTTGTTACGGCCGGCGGTCTTCGATTTCTTTTCAACCAGGGCAGCGAACGGACGACCTTTGTACAGGTCGGGGTTCACCACCTTCACCATGCCACGACGGCCTGGTGAGGTTGGTTTCATCTTAACGAGTGCCATTATTTAGCCTCCTCGGAGAAGTTGATTTCCTGGCCGGGCTTCAGGCACACGAAAGCACGCTTGGTGTGGTTGCGACGACCATTGAAACGGCCCGAACGCTTTGCCTTACCTTCGCGATTGAGGGTCTGCACCGATTCCACTTCAACCTTGAACAGCAGTTCAACGGCGGCCTTGATTTCAGGCTTGGTGGCGTCAGGCAAAACACGGAACACGATCTGCTCGTTCTTTTCCGCGACCATGGTGGCCTTCTCGGAAATGACGGGCGCCTGCAGCACCTTCATCAGGCGCTCTTCGGAAAATTTGATTACGCCGCTCATGCGAACATCTCCTCGATCATGGCCAGTGCTGCTTTGGTGACCACGACTTTTTTGTAGAACACCAGCGACATCGGATCAGCGTGACGGGGCTCGACAACCAGCACGTGCGGCAGGTTACGCGAAGCCAACATCAGGTTTTCGTCCGTGGTGTCGGTGATGATCATGACCGATTCCAGGCCCATGCCAGCCAGCTTGGTAGCGAGCAGCTTGGTCTTTGGCGCGTCGACCGTCAGGTTCTCGACCACGACCAGGCGCTCTTCACGAGCCAGCTGGGAGAGGATCGAGCAGATACCTGCGCGGTACATCTTCTTGTTCACTTTGTGGGTGAAGTTCTCGTCAGGCGAGTTCGGGAAGATGCGACCACCGCCGCGCCACAGAGGCGACGACGACATACCGGCACGAGCACGGCCCGTACCTTTTTGACGCCATGGCTTCTTGGTCGTGTGGTGAACTTCTTCACGATCTTTCTGCTTGCGGTTACCCGAACGCGCGTTGGCGGCGTAGGCGACGACGATCTGGTGAATCAGGGCTTCGTTGTAGTCACGGCCGAAAACGGTATCGGCGGCGGCAACGTTCGAGCCAGCTTGTCCTTGCTCATTCAGAAGCTTCAGTTCCATCGTTAAGCTCCCTTCTGTGCTTTGGTTTTGATGGCAGGCGAAACGACGACCTGGCCATTTTTCGCGCCAGGTACGGCACCTTTGACCAGCAGCAGCTGACGGTCGGCGTCGATACGGGCGATTTCGAGATTCTGTACGGTGCGGTTGACGTCACCGAGGTGACCGGTCATGCGCTTACCTGGGAACACGCGGCCTGGATCCTGCGCCATACCGATCGAACCTGGTACGTTGTGCGAACGCGAGTTACCGTGGGTGGCACGGCCCGACGAGAAGTGGTGACGCTTGATGGTACCGGCATAGCCTTTACCGATCGTGACGCCCTGCACGTCGATCTTCTGACCGACTTCGAACAGCGAGGCAGCGACAACGTCGCCAGCTTTCAGTTCTGCAGCTTTAGCGGTATCGACGCGGAATTCTTTCAGCATCGTACCGGCTTCGACGCCAGCTTTGGCGTGGTGACCCGCAACTGCCTTGGTCACGCGGGAAGCGCGACGTTGACCGAATGCGACCTGAACGGCAGTGTAGCCATCCGTTTCAGGGGTTTTGATTTGCGCAACACGGTTGTTCGACACGTCGAGCACGGTAACTGGGATCGAATCCCCGTCATCCGTGAAGATGCGCATCATACCAACCTTGCGACCGAGAAGGCCTAGGCTCATTTTTTCTCCATTCCCACCTGCGATTGGGCGGGGCTGACTGTTTAACTACCAAGTAAAAGTACGGACCCAAGACGAATCCATACCGAAGCCGGCTAGTATAACGCGCCAAAGGGCTTGACGCAACAACTTAGTTGGGGGTATGTCGATATGTGTTGGGGTCTGGCACCTTGTGCCTGACACCGGTTTCCACTGCACAAGAATGCGCAAGGAGAAGGTCGAAAAAAATCGGACCGGCGTGGGACGCGGATCCGGTTTTTTTGAAAATTCTGGTGGGCGGTGCAGAATTCGAATCTGCGACCCCTTGGATGTCGACCAAGTATTCTAACCAGCTGAACTAACCGCCCTGAGGGTCCGCATTGTAATGAAACGATGAGCGATATGCAAGGGCCTTCTGCGAATCCGCCCGGACGCCGTTAGCACCGGGGACTGGCACCAGCGCTCGGCGGCGCCGTTTCCTTAGCGGTCAATGCGCGCGCCGCTGCCTGTCCCCATTTTGAACTGGCGCTTCGCGCTTTCAACTACAAGGAAAAATGGGGACAGGCCGGGCCACGAATGGCACCGCCACTCCAAGCCACGACCCCCATTAACGCCCCATCGCGCGGAGCCAGTCCCCGTCTTATTTCGCCTGCATCGCCTTGGCCAGCCCCGGCGCGAACTCCGCCCCATGCTTTACCTGCGCCGTCGATGCCTGCAAGGCTCCGCCGATGTCTTCGGCCCGCCCACCCAGGCACTTGCCGAGGAAATTCTCGGCCACCGACTGGAAGGCGATGTTGTTGACGGGGCGGGCGAAGCCGTGGCCTTCGTCAGGGAACACGACATAGGTGACAGGAATGTTCTTGGCCTGCATCGCCGAGACGATCTGGTCCGACTCGCGCACATTCACCCGGGGATCGTTGGCGCCCTGCCCGATCAGCAGGGGCCGGACGATCTTGTCGGCGAAGTGCAATGGTGAACGTTCTTTTAAAAGCGCTTTGCCTTCTTCCGTATTGGGATCGCCCATGCGCTTGTAAAACTGCTGCTTGCCCGCTTCCCAGTACGGCGGGATGGTTTGCAGCAGGGTGAACAGGTTCGATGGCCCGACGATATCGACGCCGCAGGCAAATGTCGTTGGCGTAAAGGCCATCCCCGCCAGGGTCGCGTAGCCGCCGTAGGAGCCGCCCATGATGGCCACCTTGTCGGCCGTGGTGACGCCGTTCTTGACGGCCCAGTCGACGGCGTCGAGCAGGTCGTCATGCATCTTGCGGCCCCACTGCAGGTCGCCCGCGCTGATGAATTTCTTGCCGAAGCCCGTCGAGCCCCGATAGTTCACGGAGAGCACCGCGTAGCCCCGATTGGCCAGCCACTGGTGGTAACTGTTGTAGCCATAGCCATCGCGCGCCCACGGGCCGCCGTGCACGAACAGCACCATCGGCACGGCCTTCTCCGGCTTGCCGTCGCCATTCGCGTCGGCCGCTTTCGGCAGGGTGAGGAAGGACACCAGGGTCAGGCCGTCACGCGCCTTGATCTCCTGCGGGAACATCTGCACCAGCGGCGCGCCTTCCAGTTCAGGGCGGGCCGTGTAGAGCTTGGTCAGCTTCTTGCCCTTGCGCTCGTACAACCAGGTGGAACCGGGCGCCGTGACCCGGTCCATCGACACCACCCATTTATCGTCGGCCGAATTGCGCGAGACAATCCGGAACACGCCGCCGGCTTCTTTCCTGAGGAAGTCGAGATCGCCCTTGATGGCCGGCGTCAGCGCCACATAGTCCGGTTTCAGGTAATCGATGGCGTAGGCCTGGGCCTGACCGGTGACGGGGTGGAACAGGCCGTTGCCGATGTCGGCGCGGGCGTCCTGGGCGACGACTTTGGTTTTACCCGACGCCACATCCTGGGCCACCAGCGCGGCCGTATCGCGTCCGCGCGACTCGGTCCAGTACAGGGTCTTGCCGTCGGCCGTGAAGCGCAGCGGCGAGGTGGTCAGCGAATCGTCCAGGCCAACGGTCGCCAGCGGAGTGGCTTCCACCCTGCCGCCCTTGACCCGGTAAAAATCGGCGCCACCGTCGGGGCGCGATTTCTGCGCCAGGCGCACCACCAGGTCCTCGTCGCTGACAAAGTCGGCATAACCATCGTTCTGCTGCACCAGGGTCAGCTTGCCGGTCGCCAGGTCCAGGCTGTGCACGTCGTGCCACTTGGGATCGCGGTTGTTGACGCCCACCAGGATGCGATCTGTGTGCTTGTGGCTGATGCCGACGATTTGCACCCGGGTCTTTTCAAACGGGGTGTAGTTTTTCAGTTCGCCGCTGGCGACGTTGACGCCGTACAGCAGGAAATTCTCGTCCCCGCCCTTGTCGTTGATGAACAGGACGGCGCTTGAATCGGGCGCCCAGAAGGTGGTGCGGATGGGGCGCAGTTTTTCGCTGGTGAGGGGCTTGGCCTGGTCCGGATGGGCCACCGGCGCCACCCACACGTTGAGCACGCCGTCACGGGGCGCGATCCACGAGAGCCACTGACCGTCCGGGCTGATCTGGCCGGCCGTCTTGCTGGGGTTGCCGAAGATTTTCGCGCGCTCGATCAGCGGCACGGACTCGGGCGGCGCTGCCGGCGCCTGCGCAAACGCACTGCTGACAAAACTTCCCAACAACAACACTACCAGGGCCGAACGGTTCATACGCACCTCGCGGAAGAGTTAAGGATGTCAATACTGCATCTTCACTGGATAAATCGCCAGCAGCTTTTCGCCACTTACCATTTCCGCAACAGTTCGCCCTGCCGCGCCCCGTTCTGCTACATTCAGGCGCAGTGAAATCTGCCCGACGGAGGCCGTGCAATGGACCAGAATGTGATTCCCACCATCACCTGCTTTGCCCGCTCGCCCGACCGCGGCCAGGGTCTCGCGCGCGACATGCGGGTGCGCTGGGCGCTGGAAGAAGTGGGCCAGCCCTACGAGGTGCGGCTGGTGCCGTGGGAAGAAATGAAACAGCCGGCGCACCTGGCGCTGCATCCCTTCGGACAGATCCCTACCTATGAAGAGGGTGATCTTGTGCTGTTTGAATCGGGCGCCATCGTGCTGCACCTGGCCCAGACCCACCAGGGCCTGCTGCCGCTTGACGCCAATGCGCGCGCCCGCGCCATCACCTGGATGTTCGCCGCCGTCAACACGGTCGAGCCGCCCATCCTGGAATTACAGAACTCAAAGCTGCTCGAACATGACAAAGCATGGTTCGCCGAACGCCACCCGCTGGTCGCCCAGCGCGTGCGCGACCGCCTGGCGCCCCTGTCGCGACGGCTGGGCGAGGCCGAGTGGCTCGACGGCCCTTTCAGCGCCGGCGACCTGATGATGGTGCACGCGCTGCAACGTCTGAAGCCCTCTGGTTTGCTGGAAGGCTTTGCCAACATTGCCGCTTACGTGGCGCGCGGCGAAGCTCGGCCTGCCTACCAGCGCGCCTTTGCAGCCCAGCGCGCGATCTTCGAGGCCGGGCAGGCCGGCTGAGCAACGGATGGATTTCGCCCAACGGCGAACACGCGCAAAGTTTTAATAGACGACTGGTCTAATAAAGTGGTATCTTGAAGTCATCGGTGCAAAACAGTCATCCCAACTGGCATGCTGACCGAGCAGTTTTACCTCAACTATAGACGACCGGTCTATTAACTTACCTGATATGGAGTGCATGATGAAAAAAGTTCTGATGGTATTGACGTCCCACGATCAACTCGGCAACACCGGTCGCAAAACCGGCTTCTGGCTTGAAGAGCTGGCCGCGCCCTATTACACCTTCAAGGATGCTGGCGCCGACATCGTGCTGGCATCCCCGGCCGGCGGCCAGCCGCCGCTGGACCCGAAAAGCAACGAGCCTGATTTCCAGACCGAACAGACCCACCGATTTGAAGCCGATGCGGCAGCGACCGCCCAGTTGGCCAACACGGTGCGCCTCGACAGTGTGAATCAGGCCGATTTCGATACGGTGTTCTATCCGGGCGGTCACGGCCCCCTGTGGGATCTGGCCGAGGACGCCGATTCGATCGCGCTGATTGAATCGTTTATCGCGGCCAACAAGCCGGTGGCCCTGGTCTGCCACGCGCCTGGCGTGCTGCGTCATGTAAAAACGGCGGCAGGACGTCCTCTGGTCGAAGGCAAGCAGGTCGCCGGCTTTACCAACACGGAAGAGGAAGCGGTCGGATTGACGAATGTGGTGCCTTTCCTGGTCGAGGATGAACTGAAGGCCAAGGGCGGCGTGTATTCGCGCGGCCCGGACTGGGGCTCCTACGTGGTGCGCGACGGTCTCCTGATCACGGGCCAGAACCCGGGTTCGTCGAGCGAAGCGGCCGCGCTCCTGCTGCAACAACTGGGCTGAGCCAGGGCCCGGCAATAGACGCCCCCGCGAGCCGAAGGTATAGTGCGCCCATGGCGAAAACTATCAACACCGAAGCGTCCGACGTGCGCGACAACATCCTGCAGGTCGGACAGCGCATCATGTCCGGCAAGGGCTTTTCCGCCGTCGGCCTGAACGAAATCCTGACGGCGGCGAAGGTGCCGAAGGGCTCGTTTTATCACTACTTCGAGTCGAAGGATGCCTTCGGGGTGGCCCTGCTGTCGACCTATTTCGACGCCTACCTGGCCGATCTGGACGCGGTGCTTGGCGCGCCGGACGCCAACATGGCCACGCGTCTGCTGCGCTACTTTGACGTGTGGCGCGATAACCAGTCCTTCCTCGACTGCCAGGGCAAGTGCCTTGCAGTGAAACTGGCGGCGGAAGTGGCCGACCTGTCGAGCGCCATGCGGCAAGTGCTGGATGAGGGCACGGCGGCCATCATCGCGCGCCTCACCAGTGCACTCGAGCAGGGCGTGGCGGAAGGCTCCCTGCGCATCGATGAAACGGCGCGGCAGAGCGCCGAAAGCCTGTATCAGCTATGGCTGGGCGCAAGCATCATGGTCAAGATCGTACGGCACGGCGCACCGTTCGAAGCGGCCATGCGCACTACGCGGCGCATGCTGCATCTGCCTGGCTGATCAGCATCCCACGGAAAGATCATGCGGCAAAAACAAACAGGCCGCGCTGTAGCCACAGCGCGGCCTGTTTCTTTCAACGGGGCTTGGCGTCATCAAGCCTTGCGGCGGCGACTTGCGACCAGGCCCAGTCCCAGTGCCAGCAGGGCGATGCTGCCTGGCTCAGGTACCTTGGCGGTTTTCCAGGTCATGTTGTCGAGGGCGAAAAACTGGCTGTTGGCGCTATTTTCAACAAAGCGCAGTTCGTTGAAATTGCCGCCTTTGATCAGCACCGTCTTGTTTTCAAAATTGTTCGACGAGTTAAAGGTCAGCGAGGAGACAAGCACATTGTCCATCAAGGCCATGATGGAATACCCGCTGCCGATTGCGCGGTTGAAACCAGTCCACGACAGTTCGCTGATGGTGTCCCTGAAGTTGATCGACACTGCATCGTTCACGCCGCTGCCCGTGCAGGGGTAAGTCAGGCCCATGTAGAGATATTGTCCGCTGACCCCCCGGTCAGTGTTGTCGCATTGGGCGTTGCTGGTCAGGGCGATGCCGGTGCCGCTGATCGTCGCCATCTTGATGCCATTCGACGCGAACTGGTTCTTGACATTGTTGCCCATGGCGCCGTGTTCGAAGTCTTCAGTAAAGGCAGGCGCTACGACGCCAGTCGTCCCGATGGTGATGGTGCCTGCGCTGGCGGCCGATGCGCAAAAGGCGACGGCGCCGAGGACAAATGCTTGCTGGACAGCGTGCTTGACGGTCTTGATCATCGTTTCCCCTAGGAATTGGACGTTTATCGTTTGAAACTAGTTATATCGGACTAGTTAGCAAGAGGCGTGCCAAGAGGAAATTTGCCCTACAAATCAAACACTTACTGTGCGTTAATTTATAATTCCTTATGTCATGTAAAGTTTATCGACAGAATTTTGTGTCAGGCCCGCGTCGCCAAGGCAACCACGGCTGCGCCCGCCGCGACAATCAGGGCATCTTCGATCAGGCCGCTATTGGTCTGGCCGATTTCCGCCATCGCTTTTTTGCGCCCGGCCAGGGTGAGGTATGCCAGCGGCACAGCAGTGGCGACGGCAATGGCCGCCCCGGCCTTCTCCCGTCCCTTCGGCGCCAGCGCGGCGCCGGCAATGCCCGCGCTCAACACGCGCGCCAGCAGGCCGAGAAAGACGGTGCGGTCGGGCGCGGACTTCATCTTGTCGCCCAGCAGTTCGCCGACGCCCATGGCCAGCGCGCCATACTTGAACATCGGACGGTCCAGCAGGAACAGTTCGCCGCTGGTGTCGCGGTCGGCCAGGCGGGCAGTGGCAAGCGCCGCCATGGGGGTCATCGAACGGGCGCTGGCGACGGCGCCGATCAGGGCGGAGGGAAGCAGGCTTTGATTGGGCATGGCGGTAGTCCTTGTCTGTTTGAACACTGGTGGTTCAGTCTACCGGCCTCTTGTTTGTGTCGTCGCCACGCTGCAGCCCTCGCGGCGGCGCCCACCACCAGCTCGCCGCGACCAGCGACGCAAACACGGAATAGCCGGCAATAAATACCCAAGGCGGCGCCTGGTAAAACAGCAGGTGCGCAAGCCAGTGGCCAATAAAGTCGCCCGTATAAGTGCCCTCCCCCGCCTGCACGCGCAGCCATTGTTCCAGGGTCGTCAGGGGACAGACCAGGCCGAACCAGGTTTGCAGGGCGACGTAGAGGATGGCGGCCAGGTGGAGGGCCCGAAACGGCAGATGGCGAATCCATCGCCAGCCGAGCAGCGCGCCGGCGACGATGAGGGCCTGGCCGAGGACGATGAACAGGACGATGCCGACGTGGAGGATGAGGACGGCGTCGGCCATGAATTGATAGGGCATGGTGAAAGCTTAGCCCAAATGGCAGCGGGGCCGGCCGTTCTTTCGAACTGGCCGGCCCCGCTTGAATACTGATACGACTAAATTATTGCAGCTTGATCTCGACGTCCACGCCAGCTGGCAGGTCCAGCTTCATCAGAGCATCAACGGTCTTGTCGGTAGGATCGACGATGTCCATCAGGCGCTGGTGGGTGCGGATTTCGAACTGGTCGCGCGAGGTCTTGTTGACGTGTGGGGAACGCAGCACGTCAGGCGGCGGATGCAGTACCGGGGACTGGCGCCGAAGGTGCCTGTCCCCATTTTGCCGGGCCAGCGCAAAGGCCGCTGTTCAACTGACAATTGGGTCAGGCCTGCAAGGCCAGACCCCGATGCTGCATGCGCCGCTGGATCGCGTGTAAACGGCAGCGGGGCCGGCCGTTCTTTCGAACTGGCCGGCCCCGCTTGAATACTAGTACGACTGAGTTAGAGCAGCTTGATCTCGACGTCCACGCCAGCTGGCAGGTCCAGCTTCATCAGAGCATCAACGGTCTTGTCGGTAGGATCGACGATGTCCATCAGGCGCTGGTGGGTGCGGATCTCGAACTGGTCGC
>JBJMVV010000092.1:0-7398 GCA_045810505.1 Massilia sp. | reverse complement strand
CCTTGCCCACGCCATGCAACTTTTTGACGGGCAAGGCAGCGACAAAGGCATCGACCTCGTCGGGCCGCACCAGGCACAGGCCATCGGGCTTGTTCCAGTCGCTGGCGATCTTCGCCACAAATTTATTCGGCGCGACGCCAGCCGACGCCGTGATGCCGACGGTGTCGAAAATGCGCTGCCGGATCTCCTGCGCAATCAGGGTCGCACTGCCCTTGCAGTGGGTCGAGCCCGACACATCGAGATACGCTTCATCGAGCGACAGCGGCTCGACCAGGTCCGTGTAGCTGCCGTAGATGGCCAGAATCTGGCGCGAGGCGATCCGGTACTTCTCCATGTTCGGCCGCACCACCACCAGGTCCGGACACAACTTCACCGCCTGCGCCGTCGACATCGCCGAATGAATCCCGTAGCGGCGCGCCTCGTAATTGCAGGTCGCCACCACCCCACGCTGATCCGCCCGGCCACCCACCGCCAGCGGCACCTCGCGCAAGGCCGGGTTATCGCGCATCTCGACCGAAGCGTAAAAACAGTCGCAATCGCAATGGATGATTTTTCGGGCCGGAGCGTTCACGCGGAGAAATTGACTACTGTAAATTTGTACAGTATATCAGAGGGGTTTGAGGGTGGGCAAAGGCTGAGTCGCTGGCGCTTGCAGAATCGGGGTTCGATCAGCTGCAGCCGCTCGCAGCATCGGGGACTGGCCCTGCGGGCCTGTCCCCATTTCACTCAACCTCGGATGTAACCATGACCAGACCAGCCCGCCTGCAAGTCGCTGACACCATCTACCACATCACTTCCCGCGGTGATCGCCGCGAACCCATCTACCGCGACGACATCGATCGCCAAAACTGGTTGCGGGTCCTGGAAGATGTCTGCGAACGCTTCGATTGGCGCGTGCATGCGTTTTGCCAGATGGGTAATCACTATCACTTGGTAGCACAAACGCTTGAAAATAATCTCAGCGCTGGAATGCACCGCTTGAACGGTATCTACATCCAGAGATTCAACTATCACCATGACGGGAATGGCCATTTATTTCAGGGGAGATTTCATTCCGAGATCGTCCACAGGGAAGCACATTTATTGGAAACGATGCGATATGTTGTGTTGAATCCTGTGCGTGCAGGCATCGTGGCCACGCCGGGTGGCTGGCCTTGGAGCAGTTATGCGATGACGTGTGATGAGACACGCGCGCCGGCCTGGCTGGAAACGGAATGGGTGCTGGCGCAGTTCGCGGAAAAGCGTGACGAGGCAGTTCGGGCCTTTCGGCGCTTTGTCGCGGACGGAATGGAAAATGGGGACAGGCCCGCAGGGCCAGTCCCCGATGCTGCAAGTGCGTCGGCATATGAATAAATGCTGCAGGACACAGGCCATGAAGGGCTTGCTTCAGGTCCCCCGGACCTAAAGCCCCGCAGGGCCAGTCCCCGATGCTTTAGACGCCGCGACATAAAAAAAAGCCACGGCATGCCGTGGCTTTTTACCGAGCCGATGAAGGCTTAGAAATTACCCTTGAACTGCACACCAACAACGCGTGGCTCGTTGGTGAAGCCGGTCAGGTTATTGAAGTCGATGGCGCCGGTGACGCGGTGGGTGTTGCCGATGTTGCGGCCAAAGGCGGCGACTTCGTATTTGCCGTTGCTGAAGATGTAGCCCACGCGCAGGCCCACTTCGGCCAGGGATTTGCCGGTGAACTCGGCGGCTTCGTACAAGAAGAAGTTGATCTTGCTGCGGTAGGAGGCGTCGGCGAGGGTGTAGAGCTGGCCGTCAGCGAGGTTCCACTGGTAGCGGGCCGAGGCGTTCAGGGTGACCTTCGGCGCCTGCGGCAGCGGGTTGCCGTCGATGACAACGCGGCCAGCGGCATTGATCGGGTTGGTGATGGTGCACTGGGCGCACTTGTTCACCGACAGGGACGGATCCTTGATTTCGGTGAAGTTGTAGCTGCCGCCGGCGGTGACCTTGAAGTCGCTGGTGATGAACGCTTCGAAGTCCGCCTCGACACCGTAACCGTTGGTCTTGGCTGCGTTGATCAGGCGGTTGACGTTCGAGTTGCCGCCGACCACGGTCAGCTGCTGGTTCTTCACTTCGAAGTCGTAGATGCTGACGTTCAGGCGGGCGCGGCGCTCGAACAGGTCGGCCTTGATGCCGGCTTCGTAGGAGGTAATGGTTTCGGCGTCAGCCACGGTGATGGGCACCGAAGCGGAAGCGGCGGCAATACTTGGCGCGCGGAAGCCGGTGGCGATGCGTGCGTAGGCGTTGACGTCCTTGTTGAGCTTGTACGTCGTGCTCAGGTCCCAGTTGATCTTGTGCTTGTCTTCGCTGACCGAGCCAGGACCGATCTGCACCACGTTGACCGCCGAGACGGTGTTGAAATCTTTTTCATCCTTGGTGTAACGGATGCCGCCGCGCACCGACCATGGCTCGCTGATCGTGTAGGTGACGGAACCGAACGCGGCCCACGCCTTGTTCTTCTGGCGGCTGGCCAGGTGCGAGGTCTGGGCGCCGGTGGCGCTGTTGAAGTTGTCGGTGAAGCCGTTGGCATCTTCGTTGAAGTAGTACAGGCCGGCCTGGTAGTTCAGCGGGCCGGCGTCCTTCGATTCGACGCGCAGTTCCTGGGTGTACTGCTTGACGCTGGTGATGCCGCCTGCGGTCTCGACCTGGAAAGGGATGAAGCCAGGACCGGCCGGGGTGCCGCCGTCGATATCGCCGCGGCTGAGGTAGCGGTTGACCTGCTCGAAGCCGGTGATCGAATACAGTTTGACGGCGCCCAGGTCCCACGACAGGCGGGCGCTGGCGCCGCTGGTCTTGAGGTTCTGGAAGTTCTGGGCGTTCGAGACGAGCTTGTCCAGATCGGTACCGGCGACGATGTCGTTGGTGCCCTTCTGGATCAGGTTGGCGCGGAACAGGCGCGAGCTGCCGGTGGTTTCGCGCTGGTGCAGATTGAACAGGGCGTTGAAGGTCGTCGACGGCGTGTACAGGAACTGCAGGCGCTCGGCGTGCTCGTTGTAGCCGTCCAGTTCGTTACGCTTGGTGGTGAAACTGGTGTCGGCGTAGTTGTCGACGTAGTTGTCGCGGTGCTGGCGCAGGGTCGAAAAGCGCATTGCCCACTCGGACGACAGGGGAATGTTGATGGCGCCGTCGACGTTGATGTTGTTGTGGGTGGCGACGCTGCCGTTGTAATAGCCCTCGATCTTTTTCGTGTTCGGCTTTTCGGACTCGAATTTGACGACGCCGGCCGGGGTGTTGCGGCCGAACAGGGTGCCCTGCGGGCCGCGCAGCACTTCGACGCTGGCCAGGTCAAAAATCGGGTAACCCTTCAGGATCGGATTTTCCTGCACGACGTCGTCGTAGATCAGGGAAACCGGCTGCGAAGCAAAGGTGTTGAAGTCGGTGTTGCCGTAGCCGCGGATGTAGAAGCGCGGAAAGGTGCGGCCGTTCGACGATTCAACGTTCAGACTCGGCACTTTACCGGCCAGCACGCGGATGTCTTCGCCACCGGAGACGATCACGTCAAGACGCTCGCCTTTGAGGGCGGTCACGGAGACCGGCACTTCCTTGATGTTCTCGCTGCGGCGCTGGGCCGTCACGGTAACCGACTGCAACTCAGGCGCGGCGGTGGTGGTTTGCGCGATGGCAGCGCCAACTGGCAAGAGCGCGGTCAATGCGAGTGCTGCACCATGGGCGCGCAACACGCGCTGGTGCATCTTCGAAAGCTTCATCATGTGTAATCCCCGGAAGTGGTGAAATGGCCTGCATAAACAAGTAGGACTGTCTCCGCCATATCTCTGCGCGCCTGCATCCTGGGGACGTCTGATAAAAATGGCCGCACTATGAACTGCCGGCATTTTCTTTCATCGTGTGCAATCTATGCAAGTGACATCTGTTCAACGTCTACTTGGTACAACATATTTACAGACCAACTTTCCCAGCAAAAACACCCCCCTCGAAAAAAAGCCCTTGCGCACTGGCGGATAGTTGTTTATGATTCGGGCCTCTTCAGACGTGGTGACAAACGTCGGATGCAGTCGAAATGAAGTGTGCGGGCGCTTAGCTCAGTTGGTAGAGCGGAGCCCTTACAAGGCTTAGGTCGGGAGTTCGAGCCTCTCAGCGCCCACCAGGACTGCATCATGATCAGCAAGACCGATCAAGTAATACGGAGTGGTAGTTCAGTTGGTTAGAATACCGGCCTGTCACGTCGGGGGTCGCGGGTTCGAGTCCCGTCCGCTCCGCCAGCATCAAAAAGAAAGCCCCGCACCCGCGGGGCTTTTTTTTTTGATGTTGGCGGAGCGGAGGTCTTCCCCTGCGGGAAGACCGGCGGGACTCGAAAGTGTTTCGCTTGCAAGCGAAAAAACGGCCCGCGAGACGCGGGCGAGTCCCGGGCGCTCCACCCCTCTTCAAAAAAATAGCCGCGTAGCGGCTCTTTTTTTGAAGCTGACCAAACCCCTCCGGCACGGACACTTCAGCCCTCAAACCGCAGCGTCCCCCGCTCCGCGTTAGAATAAGCCATGGAATCCAAATCCCTCCGTTCCGGCAAACTCCGCCTCATCACCTACGACGAGGCCAAACGCCTGTTGCACGTCGAACTCGAAAACGGCACCGCCTTCGACTACGACAGCGTCGACCGCGAAACCTGGCGCCGCTTTTCCACCTCCGGGGTCGCCTGGAGCTTTTACCGCGACAACATCGAAGAAGAATTCCCCACCCGCCGCAGCACCGTCGCTCCCAGGCAGCGCCCCGCGGCACTCGACGCCCTGTTCGGCGACGCCGAAGCCCCCCAACAAGAACAAAAGCCCCTCCCTCCGGGCCTGGAAGACCTGTTCAAAAAAGACTAAGCCGTCACCACCCGCAGGCGACTCTGCCCCACCTGCACCCGATTGCGCCCGCCGGTCTTGGCCGCATACAGCGCATGATCAGCCCGCGCCAGGGCCGCATTGATGTGTTCATGGGGATCAATCACCACCACCCCCACGCTGATGGTCATGGCGAACGGCGCCGAGGTGGTCGTCAACAGCGTTGCCGCCACGGCCAGCCGGAGCCGCTCGGCAGCCAGCACCGCCCCTTCAATATCCGTATCCGGCAGCACCAGCGCAAACTCCTCGCCGCCGAGGCGCCCCATGATGTCCTGTTCGCGCAGCACCGATTCCGAGGTACGGGCAAACAGGCATAAAGCTTCGTCGCCGGTGGCGTGACCGAAGCAATCGTTGATGCGCTTGAAATGGTCGATGTCGATCATCATCAGCGAGATCGGGCTGTGCTGGCGGGCGGCAAGCGCCCGGGCGCTTTCGGTGCGGTCAAAAAACGCATGGCGGTTGATCAGGCCGGTCAGGTTGTCGACCGTGGCCAGTTGCACCATGCGGGCATCGTCCTTTTCCTTGCACAGCAGGAGGAAACCGAAGCCGTTGACGATCATCAGCACGTAGCCAGCGAACAGGCTGATGGTCTGCAAGGCAACGGGCGAAAACAGGTGCTGGTGGCGGTCCGTCACGGCCAGCACGGCGCGCCCGCCCATGGTCAAACAAAAGCCGACGTCGTTCCAGCCGATCAGGCGCTGCAGCAGCGATTTATCCTTGCCCGGGCGTAGCAACAACCAGGCCATCGCCAGGCTGTACAGGCAGATCAGCGCCGACATCAGGGTCATCAGCTGAAAGCCCGGCAGGCCGGCCATGCGCGCCCCGTGCATGGCCAGCAGCGCCAGCGCCGTGGCTGGCACGAGCCTGGCCGCCCAGCGCTGCGAACCCAGGAAAACACAATACGCGGCCAACTCGAGCGCGGCGCCAATGATGAGGGCGGAATTGGCGGCGTAGGCCAGGCCCACCCAGTGCCAGTCAGGGCGCAGCCAGCCGAGCAGATGCGCGCCGCCCTGCACCAGCTTGGCCCAGGCCCAGACGGACATGGCCGGGTGCGGATCCGGACCACGCGCGTAGCCCGCTACCAGCACGGCAAAGCCAATGTTGCCGATGGCGAGCACCAGCATGAAAGTTCGGATATCGATCACTGCAGTTCCTTGGTGTGATGCGGCCGGCGTTGGCGGGAAAAAACGCGCACGGCCGCGCACAACGGCACAGGATAATAATTGTATAAAACACTACAACTATTTCCTTAAAGAACTATAGTAGTCGAAATGAGCTAGCTTGTCTTGAATTCATACTCTAGTTGTCATAAACCCCTGTTTGCTGACATTTATACATACGAAGTGTTGTTAAACCGGCAGCAGGACGCCGGCAGGCGAAAAAAAAAGCAGACCCGCAGGTCTGCTTTTGTTCAACCGCGCGCTTTTACTTGCGGCCGGCGCGGGGCTTGGCAGCCGCCGCCGCTTTCGGCTTGGTCTTGATGGTGGCCAGGATCGACGGCCGCACTTTTGATTCCGGCGCAATGAACGGGGTCGGCGCAATCGCCCGCTGGGTCGCCCGCTTGGGTGCGGCGGCAAACTTGTCGAGGGTACCGGCGCCAGAGGTCTGACGCTTGCGCTCGCCGGCAGCGAGGCCGCCGTCTTCGGAGGCCTGCCAGGCCGGCACCAGGTGGCGATCGCCATTGCCGATCAGGTCGCCGCGGCCCATGTTTACCAGGGTCTCGCGCAGGATCGGCCAGTTGGCGGGATCCTGGTAACGCAGGAAGGCTTTATGGGCACGGCGCACCTTGCCGCTGCGCGCCGTTTCCACCGCCTCGGAATCCGCCGTGACCTTTTTCAAGGGATTCTTGCGCGAGTGGTACATGGTGGTCGCCATCGCCATCGGCGTGGGCATGAAAGTCTGCACCTGGTCCAATTTAAAATTGTTTTTCTTCAGCCACAGCGCCAGGTTCAGCATGTCCTCATCGGTCGTGCCCGGATGGGCCGCGATGAAATACGGGATCAGGTACTGCTTCTTGCCGGCCTCGAGAGAAAACTTGTCGAACATGGCCTTGAACTCGTCGTAGGCGCCGATGCCCGGCTTCATCATTTTCGACAGGGTGCCCTCTTCCGTGTGCTCGGGCGCAATTTTCAGCAGGCCGCCCACGTGATGGGTCACCAGTTCCTTGACGTACTCGGGCGAACGCACGGCCAGGTCGTAACGCAGGCCCGAGCTGATCAGCACTTTCTTGATGCCGGGGATCGCGCGCGCCTTGCGGTACAGAGAGATGAGCTTGCTGTGGTCGGTGCCCAGATTGACGCAAATGGTCGGATAGACGCAGGACAGGCGACGGCAGGATTCCTCGATCGACTTATCTTTACAGGCCAACCGGTACATGTTCGCGGTCGGGCCGCCCATGTCGGAAATCGTCCCGGTAAAACCTTTCGTCTTGTCGCGGATGTGCTCAATTTCGCGCAGGATCGACGGTTCGCTGCGGCTCTGGATGATGCGTCCCTCGTGCTCGGTGATCGAGCAGAAGGTGCAGCCGCCAAAACAGCCGCGCATGATGTTG
>JBJMVV010000091.1:0-8276 GCA_045810505.1 Massilia sp. | reverse complement strand
CCCGCCCAGCCTGGCGATGTCGTCGCTGGCGCGTTGCAGGATGGTGCGGATCTGCTCGCGGCGGGCGGCATCGTCCGGCCCTGCGCGGTACTGCTCGATCACGGCGTGTTTCAAGGCGTGCAGCATGCCGCGCACATCGTCCCGGCCTTCGCCGCCCGCGTTGGCCAGGCGGGCCAGCACGGCATCGGCCAGCTGGCGGTTTTCTTCCAGGTAGGCGCGGCCCTCGTCGGTGATGGCGTGCAGTTTCTTGTTGCCATCAGCCGTGCTGGCGATGTGGCCCAGGTCCAGCAGCATCGATAGCAGGGGATAGATGGCGCCCGGGCTGGGCGCATAGGCGCCACCGGCCAGCGCCTCGATTTCCTTGATCAGCTCGTAACCGTGGCGGGGTTTTTCGGCAATCAGGTGCAGCACGACGTAGCGCATGGCGCCGGCGTCGAACATCCTGGGGCCGCGGTGACCGCCACCGGGGCCGCCGTGGGGGCCATGGTGGGGATGGGGCGCGTGGGGATGGTGATGATGCCGGGGGTGGTGGGCAAACGGGGGAACCATGTCTAACTCCTTAAGATATATCGCGATTAGATATATCTTAAGTTGTTTGGCGAGGATTGCAAGCGATTTATACGGGACTTGTCTGTTTTACACTTCCACCGGCATGGGTGGTACGGGCTCGGCAACGCCTTCCTTGTGGTTGAACGGTGCGAACCAGGCGGCCAGGAAGGAGGGAATCGTTGCCGCCATGACGAACACGAAATAGCCCACGTAGCCGAGGTACTGCTCGAGGTGGCCGCTGATGACGCCAGTCACCATGCCGCACAGGCCCATCAGTCCCGTGCCGAAGGCGTAGTGGGTGGTCATGTATTTGCCTGGCGCCAGTTGCTGCATCAGGTAAATCATGAAGCCGACCGAGCCAAAGCCGAAAAAGAATTTCTCGATCACGACGCCAGCGCCGATCAGCACCAGGTCGGTGGGCTGATACATGCTCATCACCAGGAAGGTGATATTCGGGATGTTGACGGCGCAGCACAGCAGGAACAGGGTGGGCTTCAGGCCGCGGCGGGCGACGAACATGCCACCCAACAGCGAGCCGAGCAGCACGGCGACCAGGCCGTAGGTGCCGTAGATCAGGCCCAGCAACTCGTTCGACAGGCCGAGACCGCCCTGTGCCTTGGCGTCGACCATGAAGAAGGGGCCAATCTTTTCCAGAAAGCCGATACTGAGGCGGAACAGGAAAGCAAAGGCGATCATGCGCCATACCTGTTTTTTCTGGAAAAAGGTAACGAAGGAATCGCGCAGGATCGCCACTGCCTCGCCCGCGCTGGCCGGGGTGCTGGGGGCGCGGGCGCCATCGGGCATCACGCGCGCATGCCAGGCCGCCATGATGATGGTGATGACGGCGACGATGCCGAACACGATGCGCCAGGCGTCGATCCAGGCCGGGCCGAACACGCTGGCGTCATGGTGAAACACGTGCACGTGCAGCCAGCCTGACAGGTACACCAGGCCGCCCGAGGCGACGATGGGGCCGATGTTCCACGACAGGCTCTGGATGCCGCAGTAGAGCGACTGGGCGCGCTGGTCGAGCGAAGTGACGTAGACGCCGTCGCTGGCGATGTCCTGGGTGGCGCCGATGAAGGACATGGCCCAGAACATCGGCATCAGCACCGTCATGTAGTCGGGCAGGCCCATGGCCAGGGTCACGCCGGCAAAGCCAAGGCCGATCAGCACCTGGGCGCACAGCACAAAAAACTTCTTGGTGCGGTACATCTCCACAAAAGGCGCGAACAGGGGCTTGATCGTGTAAGCGAGGATCAGCAGGCTTGAATACTGCGCTGCGCGGCCGTTGTCCATGCCCAGATTTTTAAACATGATCGCCGTCACGCTGGTGAGCATGACGTAGCCCAGGGCCATGGTGAAGTAGCCGCTGGGGACCCACAGCAGCGGGGAGCGCTGAGACTTGGTGATGGCGTTAGCTTGCATGGAGAGCTTCTTCTCGTTGTGCGGCAGGTTGGCCCGCCAGTTCGCGCTGCAGCAACACGGCGGCGCCAGTGAGGGCAGGGAAGGGCGCGGTGATCAGCCAGGTGGGAATGGCGGCATTGAATGCGGAAAAGCGCCCCTTGTTTTCAAAGCGGGCGCGAAAACTGGAGGCGGCAAAATACGCGCCCAGGCGGGGAATCACGCCGCCGCCCAGATAAATGCCGCCGTGCGCGCACAGGGTCACGGCGAGGTTGCCGGCCACGGTGCCCAGCATGCCGCAGAAGCAGTCCAGCGCTTCCATGCACAGCACATCGCTGCCAGCGAGGGCGCGGGCGACGATGGTCTCTGTCGGCAGGGGGTTGGGCACCAGGCCCGCATGGTCGGCCAGCGCCCGGTAGATCGTGGCGATGCCCGGACCGGACACCAGGCGCTCGGCCGAGACGTGCTCGTAGCGCTTCCAGCAAAAGCGCAGCACGGCCAGCTCGCGTTCATCGGAGGGAGAAAAGGCGACGTGGCCCCCTTCGCTTTCCAATGCCATCCAGCGTCCCTCGGCGGGTATGAGGCCGGCCACGCCCAGGCCCGTGCCGGCGCCTACGAGGCCGATGACGGCCCCGGTTTTCGCCTGTGCGTGCTCGCCGCCGATGGCGACGACATCTTGCGCGGTGAGCGAAGGTACGGCCATCGCCAGCGCCGCAAAATCGTTCACCACCAGCAGGGTGTGCAGATGCAGGCGCTGTTTGGCGGCGGCGATGGAAAACGACCAGTGGTGGTTGGTCATCGCCACCAGGTCTCCCTTGACGGGTTGGGCGATGGCGATGACGGCGTGGGTGATGCGCTCGAGTTGCGCGCCGCGCCGCTCGGCCACGCTGGCCAGGTAGTCGACGACGGCGTCTTCAAAACACTGGTACTCGGCGCAGGCGAGGGTGCTGATGTCGGCGATGCGCCCCGGCGCCGTCTCCAGCGCGAAGCGGGCATTGGTGCCGCCGATATCGGCCAGCAGGCGGGCGCCATCGGCGTAGGGTGCAGCAGGCATGGGGTCTCCTCGGTCGCTTCAGGTCAGGGCATCGGCGACATTGTAGTGGCGCTTACTGGGCCGCCACGAAATCGCGGTACCAGTGGGCGCTTGCTTTTGGCGTGCGCTTCTGGTCTGCGTAGTCGACGTGGACGATGCCGAAGCGCTTGCCGTAACCGGAGTTCCACTCGAAATTGTCCAGCAGGCTCCAGAGGAAATAGCCCTGCACGTCCACGCCCGCATCCATCGCCGCTTTCAAGGCGCCCAGGTGGGACTCGAGAAAACTGATGCGGCCGGCGTCGTTGACGGCGCCATTGTCGACCGTGTCGGCGCTGGCCATGCCGTTTTCGGTGATGTAAATCGGCGGCAGATCGTATTCGCCTTTCAGCTTGATCAGCAGTTCCGTCAGGCCCTGGGGATAGATCTCCCAGCCCATGTCGGTGTGACCGAGGACGGCAGGCGCCACGCGCGGCGGCGTCTCGGCGCTGCAGTAGGCGCGGAAGTAGTAGTTCACCCCGAGGAAGTCGATCGGCTGGTGAATCGCCGCCAGGTCGCCCGCATGCACGCTTGGCGCGTTGTCGCCGTGGCCGGCCAGCGCCAGGGCGGGATAATGACCCTTGAAAATCGGGTCCATGAACCACTGCACCGAACGGGCGTATTCAAATTCGGCCATGGCGCGGTCAGCAGCGGAATCGGTGGCCGGATCGGCCGTCCACTGATTCAACACGATGCCCAGTTTGACGGTGAGGCCGTGTTCCCTGACCACTTCGCGCATCGCCGTCATCGCCAGGCCGTGCGAGAGCAGCAGGTGGTGCGAGACCTGGATGGCCGATTTGGCGTCAGCCACGCCGGGCGCGAACTGGGCGTTGCCGTAACCGAGGTTGGCGCTGCACCAGGGTTCATTGTGGGTGGCGATGCTGGCCAGGCGCGCACCGAAACGGCGCGTGACTTCGCGGGCGTAATCGGCGAAGTGGGTCGGAATGGCGCGATTCAACCAGCCGCCCATGTCCTGCAGGCCCTGCGGCAGATCCCAGTGGTACAGGGTCAGGTGGGCCGCAATGCCGCGCGCTCTGAGGCCGTCGAGCAGGCGCGCATAAAAATCAAAACCGGCTTCATTCCAGGCGCCGTGACCGAGCGGCTGCACGCGCGACCAGGCCATCGAAAAGCGGTAGGCCTTCACGCCCATGGCGGCGATCAGGTCGAGGTCTTCCTCAAAGCGGTGGTAGTGGTCGCAGGCGATGTCGCCATTGCTGCCATCGAGGATGGTGCCGGGCTGGCGGCAGAAGGTGTCCCAGATCGAGGGGCCCTTGCCATCGAGGCTGGACGCGCCTTCGATCTGGAACGCGCTGGTGGCGACGCCCCAGGTGAAGGTGGAAGGAAAGCGGAGGGAGTCTGTCATGGCGTGGGAATTGGATGGTACGTGTAAAAACGCCGGCGCCGCTTTGAAAGCGCCGCCGGCGGACAGTCTACTTTTATTTAAAAGTCGATGCCGGTGTTGATGCCGACCGTGCGTGGCGGCTGGTACTGCGCCACCCAGGCGCCGAAGCCGTTCATGGCGCTGGTCTTGACCTTGTTGTCGGCGACGTTGCGGACAAAGGCATCCATCCACCACGAGTGCGGACGGGCATAGCGGACGCCGATGTCGCTGCGGGTGTAGGCCTTCTGGCGGTCGCCTTCACCCAGGTTGAACACGGACAGCCAGCTGGCCGTCTCGTAGTGGGTCGACAGGCGCGGCGTCAGGCTGGCGCCATCGGCCAGGTGGAAGGCGTGCTGGTACTGCAGCTGCATCGACACGTTCGGCGAGTGCGGCATGCGGTTGCCCGTCACGTCCAGGCAGGTGCTGATGCCGGGCACGGTGCATTTCGGCAGGGCGTAGTCGTTGCTGCCGCCGATCAGCTGGCCCAGTTTGGCGTGGGTCCAGGCAAAGGTCAGCTGCAGGCGGTCGTCGGCGGTCAGCTTGGCGGCCAGTTCCGATTCAAAGCCGTAGATGTCGGCGCCTTCGGCATTGCTGGTCACCAGGGTGCGCGAGCCGTCAGGATTGGTCACAGGCGCCGAGAACTGAAAGTCCTTGAACTTCTCGTAGTACAGCGCGTTGTTCCACTTGATGGCGCCGTTCAGGAAAGCGCTCTTGGTACCGATTTCATAGTTGGTCAGGGTCTCGGCGCCGTAAGGACGGCCGCCATCCTGCAGGCCGCCCGACTTGTAGCCCGTCGAAACGCTGGCGTAGACCATGTTCTGGCGGTCCAGGTCATAGTTGATGCGGGCCAGGTAGGTGCCCTTGTTACCCTTGTAGACGCCATCGTTCGGCGGCACGCTCGGGTTGTAGCCCTGGCCGGGACGGGTTGGATCGATCGCAGGGCTCAGTGGCACCTGGGGCACGGTGGGGTCATAGTTCCAGGTGTAGCCATTGCCGCCCACGTTGGTGCGGCGGTCGTTCGTGTAGCGCGCGCCGCCCGTCAGGTGCAGCTTGTCGCTGACGTTCCAGGTGGCCTGGCCGAAAGCGGCCGACGAAGCGACGGTTTCCTTCGGCTGGATGAAGGAACCCTGCCACACGACGGAACCTTGCTGGGTGCCGTTGAAGACGGGGATGTCGAAGCGGATGTCATTCTTCTCTGCCGCGTAGTACAGGCCCACCAGCCAGTCGACCTGCTTCTTGCCGACCGATTGCAGTTCCAGTTCGTGGCTGTAGCTGGTGTAGTTCGAGGAGACGGTGTTGTTGGCCTGGTAGGTGGCGCCAGTGGTGAAACTGGTCGGCATCATGGTGCCGCCGTCCTGGTCGAAGGTCGAGTTACCGGAGAAGCGCGACCAGCCGGCGATGTAGGCCAGGCTCAGGTCGGGCGAGACGGCGTAGTCGATGCGGCTGCGCACCGAGTTGGTGTCGCGCTTCAGGCTTGGCGCCACATCGGCCAGGGTCGACCACTGGTCGGTGCCGGCGCGCGGCGTTTGCAGCAGGTTCATCGACGGCGTGCCGCGGTCGGCGAATTTTTCGTAGGCGATGTTCCAGGTCATGGCCGCCGTCGGCTTCCATAGCAGCGACAGGCGAAGTGCGGTCTGGTCCTGGGCGCTGTATTTCGGGCCGCTGGTGACGAACAGGTTCGGGTTCAGTGGCTGGAAGGCGGCCGGGTTGCCACCGCCGGCGATGAAGGCGGCGCGCTGGCTGGCCAGCGAAGGAATGGTCGGGTTCTGGTAATCGACGTAGCCATCGTGCTGCTCGTGGACAAAGGCCACGCGCAGGGCAGCCGTGTCGCTCAGTGGCACGTTGACGGCGCCGCGGGCGCCCAGGCGGTTGTAGTCGCCGATACCGGTTTCCACGCTGCCGGCGCTCGAGCCGATGACCGGCTTGGCGGTCTGCATATTGACGGCGCCGACGGAGGAGTTGCGGCCCCACAGGGTGCCTTGCGGGCCGCGCAGCACTTCGATCGCTTCCAGGTCGAACAGCAGCGAGCTGGCGCCTTCCGGACGGGGCGAATAGATACCGTCGATGAAGGTCGCCACTTCAGGGTCGGCGTATTCGGTCTTGGCGCTGTCGTTGCCGACGCCGCGCAGGGTCATGGTGATGACGCCGTGGTCACCCTGGCCGGTGGCCTGGAAGCCTGGCACCAGGTTGACAACGTCGGCGATGGTCTGCACGTGGGCGTCATCGAGCGCGGCGGCGTTCAGGGCCGTGATCGCGACGGGCGTGCGCTGCAAGGAAGTGGTGCGCTTGGTGGCGGTGACGAACACCTCCGCGATGGGAGCGTTGGCGTTGACGGGGACTGGCGCGGTCGCGCTCGTGGCGGGCGCTGCCGCTGCGGGCATCGCGTCGGTGGTCGCCGGTGCGCTCGTTTGTGCGTGCGCGCCAAACGAGGCGGCCAGGGTCAGCACTGCCAGGGCGATAGGGGAAATCGAGAGCGTACGAGCGCTCCGCGCGTTAGGTTTCATTCTGTCTCCAATTATTGTTTGTCCGGAAAAAACGGGGGCTGCGGCGGTAGGGCGCTTTCGCCGCAATCCGCTGAAACCGATTTCAAACGATGTGAAATCGATTTCATAATATATTTTGGTGGATTGGGAAGTCAAACACATTTTGAATTTCGCACCAAAATAGGCTTGATTGCGGGCACTATTGATGCGCGCTGGGTAGGGCGGGGCACCGATGCGGTGCAATCGGCCGCCCTGCGGCGCGCCATTTGAACGGTGTTTACACGCGTATTTCAGAAATCGATTGCATGCTATAGTGAGGCCGGTTTTTACTCCCCCGCGCCCCATGAAAACAGCAGCCAGCGACTCGCTTCCCCCCACCGTGCACATGGTCGCCCGCGAGGCCGGCGTATCGGCTGCGACGGTGTCGCGCTTCCTCAATGGCACCGCCAAGGTCTCCGACGAAAAGCGCAAGAGCATCGAAGACGTCATCGAGCGGCTCAACTTCAAGCCCAACGTGCTGGCCCAGAACCTGAAAACGGGCAGCTCGCGCACCATCGGCATCCTGACCCAGTCGCTCGTCAGCGGCTACTTCACGGACGCCATGTCGGGCATCGAGGACGCCCTGAAAAACACCGGCTACGCGCCGCTGATCGTGTCGGGCCACTGGCATGCGGACGAAGAAGCCGAGCGCATCGAACTTCTGATCGCGCGCCGGGTCGACGGCCTGGTGATCCTCACGGGCCGGCTGACGGATGAACAGATCATCGATTTTTCGCGCCGCGTGCCCATCATGGCGTTCGGCCGCAACCTCGATTCGCCGCGCGCCTTCGGCTTTTGCCAGGACCATTACCGCGCCGCCTGCGAAGCGGTCGACTACCTGCTGCTTCAGGGTCACCGCAACATCGCCTTCATCGCCGGACCGCACGACCACGACGACGCCGTCGCCCGCCTGGCCGGCTACCGCGACACCCTCAAGCGCCACAAGATCAAGGTCGATCCCCATTTGATCGTGGCAGGAGACTTCCATGAGTCGGGCGGCCTGCAGGCGGTCGAACAACTGCTTGAATCGGGCCAGCGCTTTACCGCCATCTTCGCCGCCAACGACCTGTCGGCCTACGGCGCCCGCCTTGGCCTGTACCGCCGCAACATCCGCGTCCCGGACGATATCTCCATCGTTGGCTTCGACGACTTGCACAGTTCAACGTCGACCACCCCACCCTTGACAACGGTGCGCCAGCCCCTGTTCGAAGTGGGCCGCTGCCTCGGACAAGGCCTGCTGAAAATGATTTCGCACGAGCCCTTCACGGTCGACGTGCCGCCGCTGGCGCTGGTGGTGCGCGAATCGGTGCGGCGGATTGCGTAAGCGGCCAGTGAGAGCTGAAAAGCCCCT
>JBJMVV010000090.1:0-6584 GCA_045810505.1 Massilia sp. | reverse complement strand
GGCTTGCCTGAGTTTGATGACGACCACAAGCGCGGCGGTGAGAAAGTGCTCGAGGCAATACAACAGGCGTGGATCGATGAAGCAGAATAAACCAGCAGCAGCACCCAAAACAATTGAGTTGCCACCCGAAGTGCGTCCCGGCCAGTCCGTGGCCCTGCTGCAGGAATTGCATATCCTCACCCGCGATGGCAAGCTCAACCAGGACAGCCGCCGGAAACTGAAACAGGTCTATCACCTCGTGCAGTTCATCGAGCCCCTGATCCGCGAGATCCAGCAGGATCACCCGCAGGTGTCGCTGGTCGACCATGGCGCCGGCAAATCCTATCTCGGCTTTATCCTCTACGACCTGTTCTTCAAGAACCTTGCGGACGGCTCGACCATCTACGGCATCGAGACGCGCGAGGAACTGGTCAAGAAATCCGAGGAACTTGCGAAGCACCTCGAATTCCCCGGCATGCGCTTCCTGAACCTGTCCGTCGCCGATTCGACCGAATCGAATCTGCTGCCGGCGCGCATCGACATCGTCACGGCTCTGCATGCCTGCAACACGGCCACCGATGACGCCATCGATTTTGCCCTCAAGAAGAAGGCAAAGTTCATGGTGCTGGTGCCATGCTGCCAGGCTGAAGTGGCCAGCGTCCTGAAGAAGAACAAGGGCCGCGACCTCGGTAAAAGTGCGCTGACGGAAATCTGGCGCCATCCCCTGCACACGCGCGAGTTCGGCAGCCAGGTGACCAATGTACTGCGCTGCCTGCAACTGGAAGCGCACGGCTACCAGGTCAATGTGACCGAACTGGTCGGCTGGGAACACTCGATGAAGAACGAACTCATCGTCGCCAGCTACAAGGATTTACCCCGCAAGCGCCCCAGCGAGCGCCTGCAGGAAGTATTAAGCACCCTCGGCCTGGAAGAAATGGGCCAGCGTTTCTATACCCAACAACTAGCGAATGTTGAATAAAATGACCGCGAATTTGTCTCAGCCCTGGATCGACCTGCGCAGCGACACCGTCACCCAACCCGATGAAGCCATGCGCGCCGTGATGGCCGCCGCCCCCGTGGGTGACGACGTCTACGGCGACGACCCGACCGTGAACCTGCTGCAGGACACCACCGCTGCACTGTTCGGCTTCGAAGCGGGCCTGTTCGCGCCCTCTGGCACCCAGAGCAACCTGATCGCGCTGATGCTGCATTGCGCGCGCGGCGACGAATACCTGGTGGGGCAGGACGCCCACACCTACAAGTATGAAGGCGGCGGCGCGGCCGTGCTGGGCAGCATCCAGCCCCAGCCGATTGCCAATCAGCCGGACGGCAGCCTCGCCTTGGACGACATCGCCCATTACATCAAGCCGGACGATATGCACTTTGCGCGTACGCGCCTGCTGGCGTTGGAAAACACCATCGGCGGCAAGGTGCTCGCGCCCGCCTACATGAAAGCGGCGACCGATTTCGCCCACGAGCGGGGCCTGGTTACCCACCTCGACGGCGCGCGCATCTGCAATGCCGCCGTCAAGCAGGGCATCAGCCTCAAGGACGCGGCGGCCGGCTTCGATTCCATTTCCGTCTGCCTGTCCAAAGGCCTGGGCACCCCGGTCGGCTCGGTCCTGCTGGGCCCGCGCGAATTCATCGAGCGCGGCAAGCGCTGGCGCAAAATGCTGGGCGGCGGCATGCGCCAGGCCGGCATTCTCGCCGCCGCCGGCCTGTACGCGCTGGAACACAATGTGGCGCGCCTGGCCGATGACCACGCCAACGCCGCCCGTCTGTCGCAAGGCCTGGCGCAAATCGCCGGCCTGAAGGTGGCCACGCCCCAGACCAATATTTTCTACGTGGAAGTGCCGCCAGCCGCCGTCGATGGTTTGCGCGAAGCTTTGCTGGCCGAACGCATCCGCGCCACTGTCGGCCAGCACACCCGCCTGGTCACCCACATCAATATCAGCGAGCAGCATGTCGAGCACGTCATCGCTGTTTTCACCGCTTTCTTCAAGGATTGGCACGCCACCCGATGACCGACACCTCCCACAAGCACGCGGACGCGGACGGCTCGATTCGCCTGGCCAAACGGGTCGCCGAAATGCTGCCGTGTTCGCGCGCCGAAGCGGACAAATACATCGCCGGCGGCTGGGTGCTGGTCGATGGCGTCATCGTCGAAGAAGCGGGCGCGCGCGTGATGGACGAGCAGGAGGTCACGCTGCATGAAGACGCGACCCTGGCCGACATCGCCCCCGTCACGATCCTGTTCCACAAGCCGGCTGGCGTCGATGCCGACACGCCCCTGCGCCATTTGTCGCCGGAAAATCTGCTGGTCGCCGAGCACGGCAAGCAGCGCTTCCTCAAGCGCCATCTTGCCAACCTGACGGTGGCGACGCCGCTCGACATCAAGGCCAGCGGCCTGGTCATCTACACCCAGGATTTCCGGGTCAGCCGCAAGCTGCTGGAAGAAGCCAACCGGGTCGAGCAGGAATTCGTCGTCGAAGTAGCGGGCGACATCCGCGAAGGCGGCTTGGCCCTGCTCAATCACGGCCTCAGTTTCAACGGCAAACCCTTGGCGCCCATGAAGGCAAGCTGGCAGAACGAAACCCGCCTGCGCTTCGCCGGCAAGGGCATCAAGCCGGGCCAATTGCTGCACATGTGCCGCATGGTGGGACTGAACGTGGTCTCCACCCGCCGCATCCGCGTCGGGCGCGTGCCGATGGCGAGTTTGCCGTCCGGACAGTGGCGCTACCTGCACGAGTACGAGCGCTTTTAAACGGAGGGGGGGACTGGCGCCGCAGGTGCCTGTCCCTGTTTTTGGACGGCGGCGCCAAGAGCAGGGGGAACTGGTGCCGCAGGTGCCTGTCCCCGGGGTGGGACCGCGGCGTGTGCCAGATCTATAGAATCAGCACACGCCGCGGTCCAAAGACGGGGACGCAGCCGCATGCGGCTGCCCTCCGGCGCCAGTCCCCCCCTCCGTTCCGCTCAGTTAGATTGCGTACAGAGCCATGCTCCCCGCTGCCCTACAGTCAAGGTCGATCCCACAGACCTTGACGCCATGGACACCGCCGCCAGCTACCCCCTGCAATTTCGCCTGAACGGCGCCACCGTCGATACAAACGTCGAGGCCTGGGTCACCCTGCTCGACCTGCTGCGCGACAAGCTGGAATTGACGGGCACCAAGAAAGGCTGCGACCATGGCCAGTGCGGGGCCTGCACGGTGCTGGTCGACGGCAAGCGCATCAACAGTTGCCTGACCTTGGCCGTGATGCAAAACGGCAAGGAGATCACCACCGTCGAGGGCCTGGCCGATGGCGAGACGCTCGATCCCTTGCAACAAGCATTCATCGATCACGACGCCTTTCAATGCGGCTATTGCACGCCGGGCCAGTTGTGTTCAGCCAAGGGCCTGATGAGCGAGGGCAGGGCACGCACGGTGGCCGAAGTGCGTGAACTAATGAGCGGAAATATCTGCCGCTGCGGCGCCTATCCGCAGATCATCGCCGCCATTGCCGAAGTGATGCAGTTGCCCGAGCAGCGCGACAATCCCGAGCGTCCCTACTTGCCCGGCACGGTGCCAGCATGACGCCAATTACCTTTTTTTCGCCGAAAGATGCCGAGAGCGCCGTCCGGTTGGCCGCCGGCGGTGCGCAATTCATTGCCGGCGGCACCAATCTGATCGACCTGATGAAGGAGCGGGTGATGCTGCCCCAGGCGCTGGCCGATATCAATGGCTTGCCCTACGCGGACATCACGGAAACCTCGGGCGGCGGCCTGATGCTCGGTGCGCTGGCGAAAAATGCCGATACGGCTTACCACCCGCTGGTGGGCAAGCGTTATCCCTTGCTGCGGGCCGCCATCCTGGCCGGCGCCTCGCCCCAGATCCGCAATATGGCCAGCAATGGCGGCAATCTGTTGCAGCGCACCCGCTGTCATTATTTTTATGACCTGGCCGCGCCCTGCAGCAAGCGCGACCCGGACAGCCACTGCGGCGCGCTGATGGGTTTGACGCGCCAGCACGCCATTCTGGGCGCCAGCAGCCGCTGCATCGCGACCCACCCCTCGGACATGTGCGTGGCCTTGGCCGCGCTGGGCGCCGTGGTCGATGTGCAGTCAAGCAGCGGCAAGCGGCAGATTGATTTTGCCGACTTTCACCGCCTGCCGGGCGACACGCCCGAGCGCGACAGCAACCTCGACGCGGGCGAAGTCATCACCCACATCGAACTGCCGCCGGGTGAGCGCTTTGCCCGCCACTCGGCCTACGTCAAGGTGCGCGACCGCGCTTCCTACGCCTTTGCGCTCGTGTCTGCCGCGGCCGCGCTCGACATCGGCAAGGATGGCGTCATCAAGGCGGCGCGGCTGGCGCTGGGCAGCGTGGCCCACAAGCCCTGGCGCCTGCGCGACGCCGAGCAGATCATCGAGGGCGAAAAGCCGTCGCCGGACATGTTCGAGAAGGTGGCCGATGCGCTGCTGGCCGGCGCGGCCGGGCATGGCGACAACGATTTCAAGATTCCCCTGGCGCGCCGCGCCCTGGTGCGAGCGCTCGAGTACGCGGTCGCGGGCACGGTCGACAATTTTCACGAACAGGAGCAGGCATGAGCGAACTGATCCCGGCCCTGCGCACGCCGGTAGCCGAAGCCGGCACGGGGGCAGTGAGCATCGGCATGCCCGTCTCGCGCGTGGACGGGCGCGACAAGGTGACGGGGAGGGCGCGCTACGCGGCCGAACACCTGCCGCAGCCCGGTGAGCAGCCGCTGCTGTACGGCGTGGTGGTGAGCGGCACCATTGCGCGCGGCATCGTCGAGCACATCGATTGCACGGCGGCGCTGGACGTCCCTGGCGTGGTCGACGTCATCACCCACCAGAACCGCCCGCCCATGAGCCGCTATGACCTGATGCACAAGGACATGACCGCACCGGGCGGCTCGCCTTTCCGTCCCCTCTACGACAACAAGGTGCGCCACAGCGGCCAGCCGCTCGCGCTGGTGGTGGCCGAGACCTTCGAGGCGGCCCGCCACGCCGCCGGCCTGGTGCGCATCCGCTACGAGCAATCCGGCCACCAGACCGATATGCTGGCCCTGATCGACAAGGCAAAAACGCCCAGCTCAAGCAAACCGGGCTACGAGCCGCCGCCGAAACCCAAGGGCCATCCTGATGAAGTGTGGGAAAAGGCGGCAGTGCGCATCGACAGCGAATACCACGAGCATGTCGAGCACCACAATCCGCTGGAAATGTTTGCCTCCACCGTGATTCGCGGCGTCGACGGCCACCTGACGATCTACGACAAGACCCAGAGTTCGCAGAACAGCCGCTGGTATGTCTACCATGCGTTCGGCGTGCCGAAGGAAAAGGTGACCGTGCGCAATCCCTACGTGGGCGGCGCCTTTGGCTCGGGCCTGCGGCCCCAGTACCAACTGGCCCTGGCGGTGATGGCAGCCCTGAAATTGGAGCGTTCGGTGCGGGTGGTGCTGACGCGCCAGCAGATGTTCACTTTTGGACATCGCCCGGAAGCGGTGCAGCGGGTGCGCCTGTCGGCCGACCATGA
Organism: Massilia sp.; assembly: GCA_045810505.1. Taxonomy (GTDB): domain Bacteria; phylum Pseudomonadota; class Gammaproteobacteria; order Burkholderiales; family Burkholderiaceae_D; genus JAFCUW01. Next base: position 1,072 of record JBJMVV010000090.1, on the reverse strand, counting down.
TGGCACGCTCACCTCCATCATCCACGAAGCGGTGACGGAAACCTCGCGCCTGGAAGACTACGTGGAAACGGTAGTGCAGTTTTCCGGCATGCTCTACAAATGCGCCCACATCCGGCTCGGCTACAAGGTCATCGAGGTCGACCATTTCACGCCGCTCGACATGCGCGCACCGGGCGCGGCCACGGGGATCCACGCGCTGGAAGTGGCGATGGACGAGATGGCCTGCGCCATCGGCATGGACCCGCTGGCCTTCCGCCTGAAAAATTACGCCGAGGTCGACCCGGGCAGCAATATGCCCTATTCGACCAAGGAACTGCGCGCCTGCTACCTGCAGGGCGCCGCCAAATTCGGCTGGGACAAGCGCCCACTGGAAACCCGGGCCCGGCGGGAAGGGCGCGAACTGGTGGGCTGGGGCATGGCGACCGGCATCTGGGATGCCCTGCAACTGTTTGCCCGTGCCGAAGGCGTGCTGCACCGTGACGGCAGCCTGGTCATCAGCAGCGCGGCCAGCGACATCGGCACCGGCACCTACACGGCCATGTGCATCATCGCCGCCGATGCGCTCGGCCTGCCGCTGGAAAAAGTGCGCTTTCAGCTGGGCGACTCGACCCTGCCGGTCGCGCCCGTCGAAGGCGGCTCCTCGCACGTGGCGACGGTGGGCTCGGCGGTGCAGGGCGTGTGCGAAAAACTGCAGCAGTCGCTGTTTAAAATCGCCCGCCGCATGCCTGGCTCGCCTTTTGCAAAAGCCAAATTTGCTGACGTGCAGTTTGCCGACGGCATGCTGGAGATGAAAGGGCAGGGCACGGCGCTGGCGCTGACGGATATCCTGGCGGCGTCAGGGGACCAGCGCCTGGAAGAAAAGTTCATGCTGCTGCCGGCCGTACTGAAGCAACGCAAATTCAAGCGCCTGACCCACTCGGCCGTCTTCGCCGAAGTGCGGGTCGACGAGGAGCTGGGCACCGTGCGCGTCACCCGCGTCGTCAGCGCCGTGGCGGCCGGGCGCATCATCAACGCCAAGGCCGCCAAAAGCCAGATCATCGGCGGCGTGGTCTGGGGCATCAGCCAGGCCATG
>JBJMVV010000089.1:0-3671 GCA_045810505.1 Massilia sp. | reverse complement strand
GTAAAGGTGCTGCCCGCGCCGACCACGCTGGTGACGCGGATTTCGCCGCCCAACAGGCGCGCCAGTTCGCGCGAGATCGACAGGCCCAGACCGGTGCCGCCGTAGCGGCGCGCCGTACTGCCGTCGGCCTGCTGGAAGGCTTCGAAAATCAGCTGCAGCTTGTCGGCCGAAATGCCGACCCCGGTGTCGGTGACGGAAAACGCCACCACGCCATCGGCGCGGCCGAGGAACTGGTGATCCTGGCTCCAGCCGCCATTGACGACGCCGATATTCAGGCGCACTTCGCCGTGGGCGGTGAATTTGAAGGCGTTCGACAGCAGGTTTTTCAGGATCTGCTGCAAGCGCGTGGTGTCCGTCATCATGCCGGCCGGCAGCTGCTGGTCGAGGTCGATGAAGAATTTGAGCAGCTTCGCTTCGGCCATATGGCGGAAGGTGCGCTCCACATAAGTCGCCAGCACGCGGAAACGGGTCTCCGACACTTCCAGGGTCACCGTACCCGACTCGATCTTGGACAGGTCAAGGATGTCGTTAATCAGGGTCAAAAGGTCGGAACCGGAGCCGTGAATCGTCTTGGCATACTCGACCTGGTTGGGTGAAAGATTGCCGCTGGGGTTGTCGCCCAGTTGCTGGGCCAGAATCAACAAGCTGTTCAAAGGCGTGCGCAGTTCGTGCGACATATTCGCCAGGAACTCGGACTTGTACTTCGAGGACAGAGCCAGCTGCGTCGCTTTTTCTTCCAGCGCCAGCTTGGCCTGCTCGACCTCGCGGTTCTTGCGCTCCACTTCGCTGTTCTGGTCCGACAGCAGACGGGCTTTTTCCGCCAGCTCCTGGTTGGTCTGCTGCAGTTCCTGCGCCAGCGACTGCGACTGGGTCAGCAGCGACTCGGTGCGGCTGTTGGCCTCAATGGTGTTGAGCACGGCGCCGATCGAGCCCATCAGCTGATCGAGGAAGCCCATGTGGGTTTGCGTAAAGCGGTCCAGCGAAGCAATCTCGATGACGGCTTTCACCTCCTGCTCGAACAGGATCGGCAGCACCACGATATTGGTCGGCGGCGCCGACCCCAGGCCCGAGGACACCACCACGTAATCGCGCGGCACATTGGTCAGCCACAGGCGCTGCTTCTCGATGGCGCACTGGCCGACCAGGCCTTCACCGGGGGCAAACGAAGTGGGCACATCGGGCGCGGCACGGTAGCCATAGCTGGCGATCATCTTCAGGCGGGGATGGGCCTCGTCGTGGGCGTCCATCATGAAGAACACGCCGTGGTGGGCCGACACCAGTGGCGCCAGTTCCGACAGGATCAGCCGGGTCACCGCCTCGATGTCGCGCTGGCCCTGCAGCAAGCCCGTAAAGCGCGCCAGGTTGGTTTTCAGCCAATCCTGCTCGGCGTTCTTCTGCGTGGTTTCCTTCAGGTTGCGGATCATCTCATTGATGTTGTCCTTGAGGTCAGACACCTCGCCGCGCGCTTCCACCTGGATGGAGCGCGACAGGTCGCCCCGCGTCACCGCGGTCGCCACTTCGGCAATCGCGCGCACCTGGGTGGTGAGGTTGGCCGCCAGCTGGTTGACGTTCTCCGTCAAGTCCTTCCACGTGCCGGAGGCGCCCGGCACGCTGGCCTGGCCGCCCAGTTTGCCTTCCACGCCCACCTCGCGCGCAACCGACGTCACCTGGTCCGCAAACACGGCGAGCGTATCGGTCATCTCGTTGATCGTGTTGGCCAGCGATGCGATCTCGCCCTGCGCCGCCACGGTCAGCTTTTTCTTCATGTCGCCCTTCGCCACGGCCGTCACGACGCCGGCGATACCGCGCACCTGCGCAGTCAGGTTGGCCGCCATGAAGTTGACGTTCTCCGTCAAGTCCTTCCAGGTGCCGCCCACGCCTTTGACCTGCGCCTGGCCGCCCAGTTTGCCCTCGGTGCCCACTTCGCGGGCCACCCGGGTCACTTCCGACGCAAACGAAGACAACTGGTCCACCATCACGTTGATGGTGTCCTTCAGCTCCAGGATCTCGCCTTTGACGTCCACCGTGATTTTCTTCGACAGGTCGCCATTCGCCACTGCCGTCGTCACCTCTGCGATGTTACGCACCTGGCCAGTCAGGTTCGAGGCCATGAAGTTCACGTTGTCCGTCAAGTCTTTCCAGGTACCCGAAGCGCCCGGCACATTGGCCTGGCCGCCCAGGCGACCCTCGGTACCCACCTCGCGCGCCACCCGCGTCACTTCCGAGGCGAATGAGCGCAACTGGTCCACCATGGTGTTGATGGTGTCTTTCAGTTGCAAAATCTCGCCGCGCACGTCCACGGTAATCTTCTTCGACAAGTCGCCGTTTGCCACTGCGGTCGTCACGTCCGCAATGTTACGCACCTGCGAGGTCAGGTTACCGGCCATCGAGTTCACCGAGTCGGTCAAGTCCTTCCAGGTACCGGCAACGCCAGGCACGTTGGCCTGGCCGCCCAATTTACCTTCCGTACCCACCTCGCGCGCCACCCGCGTCACTTCCGACGCGAATGAAGACAACTGGTCCACCATCACGTTGATGGTGTCCTTCATTTCAAGAATCTCGCCCTTGACGTCGGCGGTAATTTTCTTCGACAGGTCGCCGTTCGCCACGGCCGTCGTCACTTCCGCGATATTACGCACCTGGCCCGTCAGGTTCGAGGCCATGAAGTTCACGTTGTCCGTCAAATCCTTCCAGGTGCCCGCCACGCCCTTCACCTGCGCCTGACCGCCCAGTTTGCCTTCGGTGCCCACTTCGCGCGCCACGCGCGTCACTTCCGACGCGAACGAGGACAACTGGTCCACCATCACGTTGATGGTGTTTTTCAGTTCCAGAATCTCACCCTTGGCGTCAGCGGTAATTTTCTTCGACAGGTCGCCCGTCGCCACCGCGGTCGTCACGTCCGCGATATTACGCACCTGGCCCGTGAGGTTACCCGCCATCGAGTTCACCGAGTCGGTCAAGTCCTTCCAGGTACCGGCCACGCCAGGCACATTGGCCTGCCCGCCCAGTTTGCCTTCGGTACCCACTTCTCGCGCCATCCGCGTCACTTCCGACGCAAAGGAATTGAGCTGGTCCACCATCACGTTGATCGTGTTTTTCAGTTCCAGGATCTCACCCTTGGCGTCCGCCGTAATCGTTTTCGACAAGTCGCCGTTCGCCACCGCGGTCGTCACGTCGGCGATGTTACGCACCTGGCCTGTCAGGTTCGAGGCCATGAAGTTCACGTTGTCGGTCAAATCCTTCCAGGTGCCGGCCACGCCTTTCACCTGCGCCTGGCCGCCCAGTTTCCCTTCCGTACCCACTTCGCGCGCCACCCGCGTCACTTCCGACGCAAACGATGACAACTGGTCCACCATCACGTTGATGGTGTCTTTCAGCTGCAAAATTTCGCCCTGGGCATCCGCCGCAATCTTTTTCGACAGGTCGCCGTTTGCCACCGCGGTGGTCACTTCTGCAATGTTACGCACCTGGCCGGTCAGGTTACCTGCCATGGAGTTGACGTTGTCCGTCAAATCCTTCCAGGTACCGGCGACGCCAGTCACCTGCGCCTGGCCGCCCAGCTTCCCTTCGGTACCCACTTCGCGCGCCACGCGCGTTACTTCGGCCGCGAAGGATGAAAGCTGATCCACCATGGTGTTGATCGTGTCCTTCAGCCCGAGAATTTCACCTTT
>JBJMVV010000088.1:0-6116 GCA_045810505.1 Massilia sp. | reverse complement strand
CTCGGGCGTGGATGCAGTTACGACTCTCGATGCCGCCGATGCCCTGTCACGCCAGTTGGCCGAGACTATCCGCTGGGCCGATTGCATGGATGCGGCGGCCGAGGCGGGCATCACGGTGGCGCTGGAACTGGGGCCCGGCGCGGCGCTGTCGAAGATGCTGCAGGGCCGGCATGGGCAGATTGCGTGCAGGTCGGTGGCGGAGTTTCGCAGCCTGGATGGGATTATCGGCTGGCTGGAACGACAGCAGTGAGCGCCAGTCCCCAATGTTCAACCGCCGGTGACTGGGGGGAAAAAAGCCACTTCGTCGCCAGCCTCCACCACTTCATCAGCCGTGACCATCACCTGATTGCGCGCCATGCGCAGGGGGCGTTCGCCGCCGAGGGCTTCGGTCCAGATGCCGCCGCGGGCGGCCAGGTGGGCGCGGATGGCGCCGATGGTGGTCACGCCGGGCGGAATGGTCGCCAGTTCGTGGCTGATGTTGAGCGTTTCACGCACGCTTGCAAAGTAACGCAGCTTGATGTTCATAAGGCCTAGTACAGAAGTTCGCTGAAGGGGATGAAGCGGACGGTGTCGCCGAGAGCGATCGCCTGGCCCGGCGGATTGTCGATAAGGCCATCGCCCCAAACGGTGGAGGTCAGCACGCCCGAGCCCTGGTTGGGGAACAGTTCGAGGCCGCCGCCGTCATTGATGCGGGCGCGCAGAAACTCGTTGCGGCGGTCCGGCTTGGGCCAGGTGAAATCGGCCCGCATGGCGTAACTGCGCGGCGGCTTCGGATCATTCACACCCTGCAGGCGCAGGATGAAGGGGCGCACGAACACCAGGAAAGTGATGAAGCTGGAGACGGGATTGCCGGGCAGGCCGAGGAAGAAAGCGCTGCCGCCAGCTTTGTTGACTTCGCCAAACGCCAGCGGTTTGCCCGGTTTGACGGCGATCTGCCACATGTTCAGACGGCCTTCCGCTTCCACGGCAGGCTTGATATGGTCTTCCTCGCCGACCGACACGCCGCCGGAGGTGATGATCAGGTCATTCGACGCGGCAGCCGTGCGCAGGGCGGCGCGGGTGGCTTCCAGCGTGTCCGGCACGATGCCCAGGTCGAAAATCTCGCAGCCCAGGTTTTCCAGCAGCGCGCGCAAAGTAAAACGGTTGGAGTTGTAGATGGCCCCGGGCGCGAGCCCCTGCGGCGCTTCGCCCGGCATGGTCAATTCGTCGCCGGTGAAAAAGACCGCCACGCGAAGTTTGCGCACCACCGGCAGCGTCGCCAGGCCGGTCGATGCGGCCAGGCCCAGTTCCTGGCTGCGCAGGCGCGCGCCGGTCGGCAGGATGGTGCTGCCTGCGGCGATGTCTTCGCCGGCGCGGCGGATCCATTCGCCCACCGGCGGTGCGTGCTTGATGGTGACGCTGCCGTCTTCATGCGCTTCGCATTGCTCCTGCATGACGACCGCATCGGCGCCTGCGGGGATCATCGCGCCCGTGAAGATGCGGGCGGCGCAACCGGGTTCGAGAAACGCACCCACGTGGCCAGCCGGGATGCGCTGCGTGACCTTCAGCCGCGCGCTGCCGCTGATGCAGTCGGCGGCGCGCACGGCGTAGCCGTCCATCTGGGTGTTGTCCGCCGAGGGCACGTCGATGGTCGATGCCTGCGGCGCGCCCAGGACCCTGCCATTGGCCGCCAGGGTCGCCACCTGTTCCATCTCGCGCAAGGGCCGCGCGCCGGCGGCCATCAAGTCGAGCGCCGCGGCCACGGTCAGCATGGGCGGGCGCGCAGCGGGCGCCTTGACGGTGTCATTCATCTCAGGCTCCGTGATCGATCGCGCTGTGGGCGGCGATATACGCCTTCATCTGCGCCAGGTCGGCCGACATCACCGTCACCTTCTGGGGCAGCGCTTCAATGTTTTCAAAGCCGGCCGGGCGCGGCGCGTCGGTGCCCAGCGCTTCAAGGATGGTGTCGTTGAACTTGGCCGCCAGCGCCGTCTCCAGCACGATCATGGGTACGCCGGGCGCAGCGAATTTGCGGGCCACGAACACGCCATCGGCCGTGTGCGTGTCGATGACGATGTCGCATTCGTCAAACACGTCGCGGATGGTGGCAACGCGGTCCGCGTGGGTGGAACTGCCCGACTGGAAGCCGAATTCGGCCACCCGGGTCCACTCGTCGCCATCGCTGCCGGGCCGGCCCGACAGGTCGAAGCCGCCTTCCGTTTCAACCTTGTGGAACAGGGCGCGCACCCGCGCCGTATCGCCGCCAACCAGGTCGTAAATGAAGCGCTCGAAGTTGGAGGCCTTGGAAATGTCCATCGAGGGGCTGCTGGTGTGGAAGGTCTCGGCGGCCTTGCGCACGCGGTAGACGCCGGTGCGGAAAAATTCGTCGAGCACGTCGTTCTCGTTGGTGGCTGCCACCAGGCGGTCGATGGGAAGGCCCATCATGCGGGCGATGTGGCCCGCGCAGATATTGCCGAAGTTCCCGGAGGGGACCGTGAACGACACTTTTTCCGCGTTGTCCGTGGTCGCCGCCAGGTAGCCGCGGAAGTAGTAGACCACCTGGGCCACCACGCGCGCCCAGTTGATGGAATTGACGGTGCCGATCTTGTTGGCGGCCTTGAAAGCCAGGTCGTTCGAGACGGCTTTCACCAGGTCCTGGCAATCGTCGAACACGCCGTCGACGGCGATGTTGTAGATATTCTCATCCTGCAGGCTGAACATCTGCGCCGTCTGGAAGGCGCTCATTTTGCCCTGCGGGGAGAGCATGAAGACGCGGATGCCGCGCTTGCCCCGCATGGCGTATTCGGCGGCGCTGCCGGTGTCGCCCGAGGTGGCGCCGAAGATATTCAGGGCCGCGTTCTCCTTTGCCAGCGCATACTCGAACAGGTTGCCCAGCAATTGCATGGCCATGTCCTTGAAGGCCAGGGTCGGCCCGTTCGACAGGCCCTGGAGCATTACGGTCTTGGCGCCGTCGCGCTCGATCACGCGCAAGGGGGTGATCTGCGACGCATCTTCGCCCTCGCGTGCATTGCGGTACACGGCGGCCGTGTAGGTGCGGCTGGTGATGGCGCGCAGGTCCGCTTCCGGGATATCGGTGGCGAATTTTCTGAGAATTTCAAAGGCCAGGTCGGCGTAGGACAGGCTGCGCCAGGCGGTCAACTCCTCCCCGGTCACCTGGGGATAGGTCTGGGGCAGATACAGGCCGCCGTCCGGCGCGAGGCCGCCCAACAGGATTTCGGAAAATGAGGCCGTTGTCGCCTGGTCGGCGCGAGTAGAAACGTAGAGCATGCGGGAGAAAGTCCGGTTTTTGCTGCGATCGAACGATGATTATACGGCGGACGGAAGTTGTCGTGTGCCGATGCAGCAGTATCGGGGTCTGACGCAAGCGCAGCGCAGGGTCTGACCCTTTTGCATGAATGGCGCTGCGCGTCGCAACTACAGGGACCAAGGGGACAGGCCCGCAGGGCCAGTCCCCGGCCTAGCAGGCGGCGTGGTTGACGGTCACCACATGGATCGCCAGTCCCCCCAGCGAGGTTTCCTTGTACTTGTTGTGCATGTCCGCGCCCGTCTGGCGCATGGTCTCGATGACGGAGTCGAGGCTGACGAAATGGGTGCCGTCGCCTTTCAGCGCCAAGGACGCCGCCGTGATGGCCTTGATGGCGCCCATGCCGTTGCGCTCGATGCAGGGAATCTGCACCAGGCCGCCGATCGGGTCGCAGGTCATGCCCAGGTGGTGCTCGATGCCGATTTCGGCGGCGTTTTCAATCTGCTCATTGGTCCCGCCGAGCGCCGCGACCAGGCCCGCCGCGGCCATCGCACAGGCCACGCCCACTTCGCCCTGACAGCCGATTTCTGCGCCTGAAATGGAGGCATTACGCTTGCACAGCATGCCGATGGCCGCGGCCGTGAGCATGAAGTCGCGCACGCCCTTGACCGGGTCCGCGGGCCGGCAATCCTCGGCGTAGTAGCGCAGCACGGCCGGGATGATGCCGGCGGCGCCGTTGGTGGGCGCCGTGACGACCCGCCCGCCCGCGGCGTTTTCCTCGTTGACCGCCATCGCATACAGGCTTACCTGGTGCACCGCATCGTGCGGCAGGCCGTTGGTCTTGTTGTCACCGTGTTTGGCTTCCTCGGACTGCCGCCACAGGTTGGCGGCGCGGCGCTTCACGTTCAGGCCACCGGGCAGTTGGCCGCCGGTGACGAGACCATGGGCGATACAGTCGCGCATGACCTGCCAGATGCGGTCCAGGCCCGCGTCCAGTTCTTCGTTCGACACATTTGCCGTCTCGTTCTCGCGCAGCATCTGCGGGATGGTCTTGCCGGTGGCGCGGCCGTGCGCCAGCAGGTGATCCATCGTATCAAAAGGGAAAGGCACGGCGCGGCCGCCCCCCGCGCCCTGGCGCGCCTGCGATTCGCCGGCCGCGTGAATGAAGCCACCGCCGACGGAATAAAACACCCGCTCGATCACGCTGCCGTCACTGAGTTTCAAGGTGAAGCGCATGCCGTTGGGGTGCTCGGGCAGAGAGGAATTGCGGTGCCAGACGATGCCGGTTTTGGCGCTGAAGGGGACAGCCTTGTCACCGAGCAGGCGCAGTTGGCCGTCGAGTTCCACTTCGGCCAGCAGGTCGTCGACCCGGTCCGGATCGACACCCTGGGGCGTCTCGCCCATCAGGCCGAGGATCACGGCCTTGTCGGTGGCGTGACCGATGCCGGTCAGCGCGAGCGAGCCATACAAGGCCACTTCAACGCCGACGGCCTGTTCAAGAGGACCGGCTTCCAGCAGAAAGCGGCGCGCCGCCACCATCGGGCCCACCGTGTGCGAGCTCGATGGCCCGATACCGATCTTGAATAGATCAAAAACACTCATGTCCATCTGTGTAAGTCTCCGTGCCGCTGCCTGCTTTTGTTTTTACTACAGCGATGTTGTACTACAAAGGATAAAAACAAGGCGCCACCGGGGCGCCTTGCTCTATTTTACCGGCTCAAGCGCCTTGCGTGATGTCGACGTTTTCCAGCATGTCGGCCACCATCTGCTCGACCCCGATGCGGGCTTTCCAGCCCCAGTCCGCGGCAGCGACCGTGTCGTCCAGGCTTTGCGGCCAGGTGGCGGCGATGGCCTGGCGGCTGTCGGGCGTGTAGCTGATGTCAAAGCCGGGACGCACGCGGGCGATGGCGGCGGCCAGTTCAGCCGGATTGAAGGAGACGCCGGCCACATTGTAGGAGGAGCGGATCTTCACCTGTTCCGCCGGGGCGTCCATCAATTCAATGGTGGCGCGGATGGCGTCGGGCATGTAGATCATCGGCAGCGTCGTCTGCGCTTCCAGGAAGCAGTCGTAGGTCTCGTTCTTCAGCGCCGCGTGGAAAATGGCGATGGCGTAGTCGGTGGTGCCGCCGCCCGGTGGCGATTTGTAGCTGATGATGCCGGGATAGCGGATCGAGCGCACGTCGACGCCATACTTGGTGTAGTAGTACTCGCACAGGCGCTCGCCGGCCAGTTTACTGATGCCGTAGATCGTGGTCGGGTCCATCACCGTGTACTGGGGCGTATTGACGGCCGGGGTGTTGGGGCCGAAGGCGGCGATCGACGAGGGCCAGAACAACTTCAGGGGTTTGCCCGCTGCGCCGCGCTCGCGCGCCACTTCCAGGATATTCAGCAGGCCATCCATGTTCAGGGTCCAGGCTTTCAGGGGCGCCTGTTCACCGGTGGCGGAGAGCAGCGCGGCCAGCTGGTAGACCTGGGTGATGTCGTGTTCGGCCACCAGGGCCGTCAACGCTGCCTTGTCGAGGACATCCAGGCGGGTGTAGCGCTCGGCGTGATAGACGTTGGCGGCGCCAATGTCGGAGGCGATGACGTTCTGCGCGCCGTGCTGCGCGGCCAGGGCGCCAACCAGTTCACTGCCGATTTGGCCATTGGCGCCGATGATGAGGATGCGTTCCATGCTTGCTGCCTTTATTCTTGTTCGTGAAAAATGCGTGTTGATCAAACAGACTTGATGATGCCGAGCTCACGGCCAGCCTGCTCGAAGGCCTGCAGCACCGTGTCAAGCTGCTCGCGGGTGTGCGCCGCCGACAACTGCACGCGCACGCGCGCCTGGCCCATCGGCACGACGGGGTAAAAAAAGCCCGACAGCAGCACG
>JBJMVV010000087.1:0-6133 GCA_045810505.1 Massilia sp. | reverse complement strand
GCCGAGCACAAGAAGACGGCCGACTTCGATCTTCTTTACGCGGCCGCGCTGTCTGCCTACGAGGTTGCGGAAAGTTTCAGTGTGACCTATGACTGTTTCGTCGTCGACGCTTCTGCGCTGAGCTCAGATGCTTAATGTGCACGTCAAGACGTGGACGGTAGAATGGTTGACTTGGGCCACATACGGAGCAAATCGATGGGCAAAACCCGGCTAGAAGCGTTCAGGGACGGCGTCATCGCCATCATCATCGCTATCATGGCATTGGAACTCAAGTTGCCGCACGGCGCCACGTTCAATGGACTGCTGCCGCTGTTGCCGTTGGCTGGCAGCTGCATATTCAGTTTTGTGTACGTCGGCGCCCACTGGAACAAGCTCCAGTATGCGAGTCACCCATCGAAATTTTTGCCACAAAGATGAACACCTTGGTGCTCAAATCGCCACGTGATGGCTCGCTGCTTACCTTCGAGATTCGCGCCCGACGTAGGGATGAGATCGAGTTCGATCTGGTCGTCAAAACTCCCCGGTTCGCCGGGGTTGTGTCAGCGTCGACTTTCATGGTGCAATCGCCTGCCGATCTCTTCCGTGAGATGGCTGATGAATGGACAGGTTGGAAAGAGGAAAAGACGTGGAGCGACTTGGAGCGAAACGTCACGATTGCGGCGACTTCGGATAGCACCGGTCACGTTAGCCTCCACATCGTACTTGATGGGCAAGATGGTGATTCTCTACTGCGCGTCCGTTTAGAATTCGAGGCCGGCCAGCTACAGTCAATCGCAAGTGAGATAGCTTCCCTGTTTCAGGACGGTGCTGCTGACTGATAAATTCGGTTGCGATCCACCCTGGCTCGCCTTCGATCGAAACGTATTTAAACAGGAAAAACGATGGGCAAAACCCGGCTAGAAGCCTTCAGCGACGGCGTCATCGCCATCATCATCACCATCATGGTGCTGGAATTAAAAGTGCCGCACGGCGCGACCTTTGATGCGCTGCTGCCGCTGCTGCCGGTGGCGGGCAGTTATGTGCTCAGTTTTGTGTACGTCGGCATTTACTGGAATAACCACCACCACATGCTGCAACTGGTGCAGAAAATCAGTGGCGGGACCTTGTGGGCGAATCTGCATCTGCTGTTCTGGCTGTCGCTGACGCCTTTTACGACAGCGTGGATGGGCGAAAACCATTTCGAGGCGGCGCCGGTGGCGCTGTATGGCTTCGTGCTGCTGATGTGTTCGCTGGCGTATTCAGTGCTGGCGCGGGTGTTGACGCGGAATCATCCGGAGAACCGGGCGCTGGCGGAGGCGATCGGGATCGACCGCAAGGGCTGGATCTCCGTCTGCCTCTACGTGGCGGGGATGGCCCTGTCGCTGCCGTTTCCCTTGCTGGGCTTTGCCACCTATGTGCTCGTCGCGATTGTCTGGCTGGTGCCGGACCCCCGCATTGAAAAGCGCATGAAGCAATAAACGCGCGGTGTATTGACGACCCGCACCGTTCACATGCATACATCGACGGCGCGGGTGCGCGCTGCTATGATCGGGCGCTCATCCGTTGCCGCTGAGTTGGCGGCAGCGAACCTTCGCCTGTGAAAGATGCCATGAATCGTCCACACCTGCTCGTTGCTGCTGTCAGTCTTGCCATGTCCCAGATCGTTTCCCAAGCCGCCGTCGCGGCGCCTGCCGCGCCGGTCGCTGCGGCCCTGCCTGCTTCCAATCCCTTTGCGAAAGTCAGCAGCCTGCCGTTCCAGTATCCGGCCTTCGACAAGATCAAGGATGCCGACTTCACCCCGGCCTTTGAGGCGGGCATGCGCGAGCAGTTGCGTGAGGTCGATGTCATCGCCAACAACCGCAAGCCGGCCACGTTCGATAACACCGTTGTGGCCATGGAACGCTCGGGCCAGCTGCTGGCGCGCGTCAATGCGACGTTCTCGAACCTGCAGGCAGCCAATACGAACGACCAGCTCGACGCCGTTGACACGGCTATGTCGCCGAAACTGGCGGCCCACAACGACGCCATCTTCCTCAACGCCAAGCTGTACGCGCGCGTCAAGTCGCTCTACGACAAGCGCGCCAGCCTGGGCCTCGATGCCGAGTCCGTGTACCTGCTCGAGCGTTACAACAAGGATTTTGAACGCGCTGGCGCCAAGCTGTCGGCGGCGGACCAGGAAAAGCTGAAATCGCTCAATAGCGAAATCGCCACCCTGCAATCGTCGTTCACCCAGATCGTGATGAAGGAGCAGAATGCCTCCGCGCTGGTGGTCGACACCCGCGCCGAACTGGCCGGCATGAGCGATGCGGCCATCGACGCCGCCGCGGCTGAAGGCAAGAAGCGCGGCCTGGACGGCAAGTTCGTGGTCCCGCTCGGCAACACCACGGGTCAGGCGCCACTGGCTGAATTGACCAACCGCGCCGTGCGCGAACGCATGATGGCCTTGTCGCAAGCGCGCGGCAGCCATGGCGGCGAATTCGATAACCGCAGCAATGTGCTGCGCCTGGCCAAGCTGCGCGCCGACAAGGCCGTGTTGCTGGGCTACCCGAACTACGCGGCTTATTCGCTGGACGACCAGACCGCCAAGACCACCGCCGCCGTCAACGGCCTGCTGGCCGAACTGGGCAAGCCGGCCGTCGCCAATGCAAAGAAGGAAGCCGCCGACATCCAGAAAATCATCGATGCCAACAAGGGTGGTTTCCAGGTCGGCGCGGCCGACTGGGATTTTTATTCGAGCAAGGTGCGCGCGGCCCAGTTCAATTTTGACGAAAGCCAGCTCAAACCTTATTTTGAACTCAACAACGTGTTGACCAACGGCGTGTTCTTCGCCGCCACCAAGCTGTACGGCATCACTTTTAAAGAGCGCAAGGACCTGCCGGTCTACAACCCGGACGTGCGCGTGTTCGATGTCTATGACGCCAACGGCAAGCAACTGGCGATCTTCCTGGCCGACATGTACGCACGCAGCAACAAGCGCGGCGGCGCCTGGATGAACGAGTATGTCTCGCAGAACAGCCTGCTGGGCACGCACTCCGTGGTCGCCAATCACTTGAATATCCCCAAGCCGCCGGCTGGCGAGCCAACCCTGCTGACCTACGATGAAGTCAAGACGGCCTTCCACGAATTCGGTCACGCCCTGCACGGCATGTTCTCGAACGTGAAATATCCCCGCTTCTCGGGCACCAATGTGCCGCGCGACTTTGTCGAATACCCGTCGCAGGTGAACGAGATGTGGGCCGTCTGGCCTGAAGTGCTGGGCAATTACGCCAAGCACTACAAGACCGGTGCGCCGATTCCAAAAGACTTGCTGGACAAGGTCATCGCGGCCAAGAAATTCAACCAGGGTTTCATTACCACCGAGTACATCGAGGCATCGCTGATCGACCAGCGCTGGCACCAGTTGAGCCCGGCGCAGATCCCGACTGACGTGGTTGCCTTTGAAACGGGCGCCCTGAAGGAAGCGGGCCTGGACTTTGCACCAGTGCCGCCACGCTACCGCAGCACGTATTTCTCGCACGTGTTCTCGAACGGCTACTCGGCCGGCTACTACGGCTACCTGTGGGCGGAAAAGCTCGATGCCGATACGGTCGAATGGTTCAAGGAAAACGGCGGCCTGCAGCGCAAGAACGGCGACTACTTCCGCAAGACCCTGCTTTCGCGCGGCGGCACCATGGATGCCATGCAGATGTTCCACGGTTTCCGTGGCCGCGATGCGAAGATCGAGCCGCTGCTGGAACGCCGCGGCCTGACGACCCAGTAATCGGATCGCGTTAAAAGCAGCAAGACGCGCTGGAAGCACGGCTAAAGTGCCGGTCTTCCAGCGCAAAGCGGTATATACTTTTTATGAACACAGCCAAGGACGCCGCATGAGCAGCCAGGATTTACACGGCATCACCCTGGAGGCAATCCTGCTGCGCCTGGTGGACCATTACGGTTGGGAGCAACTGGGCAAGCACATCGAGATCAATTGTTTTATCAGCGATCCGAGTGTGAAGTCGAGTTTGAAATTTTTGCGCAAGACGCCCTGGGCGAGAAGCAAGGTCGAAGAGCTGTATCTCGACACACGATTTACCGATTGACCATCACACCAGCGAGATCATCATGTTGAACGACAACGCAGCCAATGTGCACAAGCATCTCCAGAACCTGCACGCCGACTTGGCCAGCACGGGCGAGGTCGATCCTGAACTGAAAGACTTGCTGCACCGCCTCGATGGCGACATCAAGACCCTGCTCGAACGCCGCCTGGCCGAAACGGCCGGGGTACCAGAGCCCGTCAGCACCACCTACGGCCTGGCCGAGCGCACCCAGGAGCTGTCGGCCAAATTCGCCGTCAAGCACCCGCACCTGGAGCCGGCATTGCGCGAACTGGGCAACATGCTCTCCAGCATGGGGATCTGATCGACCGGGCAGCGCTGCCTGTTTTTGTGGCGGCTTGGTCACAAGTTATTGAAATGTAAGCGGTTTTTGACGGCCTTTCGACCCCGCAATGGGGCCGGCCGGCGGCTTGACGGGCGGTTTTCCGGTACAATGCTGCCCAATGAGCTCCCCAACCAATTTATTTGCGACCGTCCCCAAGCGGTCTAGCCGCGCTGCCGCTGCGCCTTTCCTGCCGATGTCCCGCGCCGAGATGGACGCGCTCGGCTGGGATGCCTGCGATGTCATTCTCGTCACCGGCGACGCCTATATCGACCATCCCAGCTTCGGCATGGCTCTGGTCGGCCGCCTGCTGGAAGCGCAAGGGTTCAGAGTCGGCATCATCAGCCAGCCCGACTGGCACTCGGCCGAGCCGTTTCGCGCGCTGGGCAAGCCGACTCTGTATTTCGGCGTCACCGCCGGCAATATGGACTCGATGGTCAACCGCTATACGGCCGACCGCAAGATCCGCTCCGACGACGCCTACACCCCGAACGGGGAGCCAAATAAACGCCCGGACCGCACCGTGACCGTGTATGCCCAGCGCGCCCGTGAAGCCTATCCGGACGTGCCGGTCGTGATCGGCTCGATCGAGGCCTCGCTGCGCCGCATCGCCCATTACGATTACTGGTCGGATAAGGTGCGCCGCTCGGTGCTGCCGGACTCGAAGGCCGACATCCTGCTGTTCGGTAATGCCGAACGGGCCCTGGTCGACCTGACCCACCGCCTCGCCGCCGGCGAGAATATCAAGGACATCAAGGATTTGCGCGGCACTGCCTTCATGGTGCCCAGCGGCTGGCTACCCGCCGACGACTGGTCGGTGGCCAATTCGAGCCGGGTCGACGTGCCCGGCAAGGTCGATGCGCACCCGGATCCTTACGCCATGGCCCAGGAAGACAAGACCGCCTGCGCCACCGACAACAATGCCGCCGCGCCCGAAGTCATCAAGCCGATCCGCATCATGAGCCGCGAAGAGCGCCTTGCGCTGGCCAAGGAAAAGCACGATAAAACCGTGGTGCGCCTGCCGGCCTATGATGTCGTCAAGGATGACCCCGTCATGTATGCGCACGCCTCGCGCGTGTTTCACCTCGAATCGAATCCCGGCAACGCCCGCGCCATGGTGCAGGCGCACGGCGAGCGCGACGTGTGGTTGAATCCGCCGCCATTGCCGCTGGCGATGGACGAGATGGATGGCGTCTACGACATGAACTACGCGCGCGCCCCGCACCCCAGCTACGGCAAGGCGAAGATTCCCGCCTGGGACATGATCCGCTTTTCGGTCAACATCATGCGCGGCTGTTTTGGCGGCTGCACCTTCTGCTCGATCACCGAGCACGAAGGGCGCATCATCCAGAGCCGCAGCGAACCGTCGATCCTGCGCGAGATCGAACACATCCGCGACAAGACGAAAGGTTTTACTGGGACTATTTCCGACATGGGCGGCCCGACCGCCAATATGTACCGGCTTGCCTGCAAGGATAAATCGATCGAGGAATCCTGCCGTCGTCTTTCCTGCGTCTATCCGACCATTTGCGTGAACCTGGGCACGGACCACAGCAAGCTCATCTCTCTGTACCGCAAGGCGCGCGCCATCCCCGGCATCAAGAAAGTGCTGATCAGCTCGGGCCTGCGTTACGACCTGGCCGTGCGTTCGCCCGAGTACGTCAAGGAACTGGTGACCCATCACGTGGGCGGCCTGCTGAAAATTGCGCCCGAGCACACGGAAGAGGGCACCCTG
>JBJMVV010000086.1:0-3195 GCA_045810505.1 Massilia sp. | reverse complement strand
GCCACTACGAAGCGGCTTGGTCCTGACCCGGTCAGAGGCCCAACATGCGGGAACTTGAAATGTTGCTACTACGCGACAAGCTGGCGCCCATAGCTTCAAAGCCCGAGTTGGGTGATCCACCAAGGGCTGAGCAGCAACACCAGGGCGATCGTGCGCAAAGCCAGCGCTGTCTTAGAGCGCAAAGTCGGGTTGTAGACGGTCATGCGCCAGATCCACCATACCTGCGGGCCGGCCACGGCCAGCATGAAAAGGAAGGACAGCATCCCCAGCGCGAGCATGCTGAAGGGGTCGAGCATGGGGATGGACGGGCGTGGCTGCAGGTTGGCGCTGGCGAAGATGGCGAGCGTCAGGGTCAGCACCAGGGCATAAGGCAGCATGCCGACGATGCTCCAGAAGTGGGCCCAGAAGAGCTGGCGTGAAATGGACATGGTCATGGTGGCGCTGGCTTGGTGGACGGTGTCGCAATCATGCGTGCGCATGGTCTGCTGTATTGCCGGGCTGCGTGCTTACTTCGCCTGACTCAGGCGGCTGCCAAAGCCGCCGACCGGGTGGGTCTCAAAGCGCTCGCCGAAGCCGGCTATGAGCGGCCGGCCAGCAAGCAGCGCCGCTTTGATTGCAGGCAGGCCAAGGGAGGCCTTGTGCGCTTCAGCGCTGACCCAGATTTCGGTGATCCACAATGCGTCGGCATCCTGGGGATCGTTGGCGATGACGTAGCTGAGGCAGCCGGGCATCGCCTGCGTGGCTTCCAGCAGGATCGCTGCCAGCGCATCGCGCTTGCCGGGATGGGTTTTCATTTTGCCGATCAAGCCGTACATGGGGTTTGCTCCCTGGTCTTTATTAGTGGTGCCGGCCTTATCGGCGCCAGCGTTGGCGCCGAGCGCGGGGAGCGCGGCCAGCGGTGAGAGAGCGAGTGCGCCTGCCAATGTACGGCGGATTTGATTTGTCATGGGTTGATATGTCGGTGCGAATCACTCGAACGCTGAGCTGCCGGACTGTCTTTATTCCTGCACCAGTGTAGGCGAAAAATTGCCCAAATGGCAATCGAAGATTGGACTGGTAGCCGGCACTTGGGCCGACCAGGTGGCGGTTCGAAGACCTTCGTCGCGATGTGTTACCTGTGTCTCCCGACAAACCCTCCGCAGGTATCGCGCGCTTGATAGACGCGCTCCACACTGGCCAGGATTGCGCCTTGGCAGAGCGCAGCGAGGGGGAGCATCAGTTCCGGGGGACCTGATGCAAACACTTGCTGACTGTCCCCGTTTTCATGGGCACGCAGCCCGCTCCCTAGCGACGATGGTTTTTGTTGAAAGCATTTTCGGCAGGTAAAAACTTTGGTGGCGGGAATTGAAGACGGGGACAGTCAGCGAGTGACAGTCCCCCTGCGCTTCGCTCTGTTGAGTGAAACACCGCGCGTCACATTGTAGACGCGCTTCACACTGGCCAGGATTGCGCCTTTGCAGAGCGCAACGAGGGGGGAGCATCAGGTCCGGGGGACCTGATGCAAACACTTGCTGACTGTCCCCGTTTTCAGGGGCACGCAGCCTGCTCCTTAGCGACGATGGTTCGTGTTGAAAGCATTTTCGGCAGGTAAAAATTTTTGGTGGCGGGAGTTGAAAACGGGAACAGTCAGCGAGTGACAGTCCTCATGGCTGGGATTGCGCTCGGTTTTTTTGCTTGACCCGGCTGCGACAGCGAAAAAAAAGCTGGCAGCGCGGGCTGCCAGCTTTCAAGGTGCGCTGCTGTCGTGGTGAGGAGCAGGTGAACGTGGTTCATCCGCAACGACAGCATTGCTCGTAACTGGATAGGAGGCCGGCCGCGCCTGCCGGCTTTTAATACTCGTCGTCGTCAACACCCTTGATGGCGTGGCGCACGGCGGACTGCGAAAAGCCCCGTTGCAGCAGGAAGCGCATCTGCTTGGCGCGGCCGGCTGCATCGGTGGCGACTTCGCCGAATTTGCGGCGCCAGACATCGGCCGCGCGGGACGATTCAGACTCCACCAGACCGCTCTTGAGTTCTTTCAAGGCTTCTCCACTGACACCGTGCTGCTGCAGCTCGGCGACGATGCGGCTGTTGCCGTAGCGGGCTCCGCGCCGATGAATCAGCGACTCGGAAAACCGCTCCGTGGACAGCCACTTGTTTTGTTCTAAAAAATCGAGCAGGGCCTCGACGTCATCGCCCTCTTCCGCATACTTGGCCAGCTTGCGACCCAGCTCGACGCGACTGTGCTCGCGCATCGACAGGAAGCGCAGGGCCCTGCCCTTCAGGCTCAGTTGCGGCGCTGGCATGGTCTAAGCGGCAATGACAATGGCGATGGCGATGGCGATGGCGATGATGCCAGTGAAGGCAGCGGCGGCATCACGCCACCACCACCTTCAGCGCCCGCTTACTCGGACACAGCCTTCAGCTTGGCAGCAGGCTTGGCCGCTGCCTCTTCGCCCACCGGCGGTGGCAACTCGCGTACACCCAGGGCGGCGCGTACCTTGTTCTCGATTTCACGTGCCAGTGCTGGACGCTCGACCAGGAACAGGCGGGCGTTGTCCTTGCCCTGACCGATGCGCTCGCCGTTGTAGCTGTACCACGAACCGGACTTTTCGACGATCTTGTTGTCGGCGCCCAGGTCGAGGATCTCGCCCTCGCGCGAGGTGCCGGCGCCGTACAGGATGTCGAAGTGGGCTTCCTTGAACGGCGGCGCGATCTTGTTCTTGACGACCTTGACCTTGGTTTCATTGCCGATCACTTCGTCACCGGACTTGATGGAACCGGTGCGGCGGATGTCCAGGCGCACGGAAGCGTAGAACTTGAGCGCGTTACCACCGGTGGTGGTCTCCGGGCTGCCGAACATGACGCCGATTTTCATGCGGATCTGGTTAATGAAAATGACCAGGGTATTGGTGCGGTTGATCGAGCCGGTCAGCTTGCGCAGGGCCTGGGACATCAGGCGGGCTTGCAGGCCGGGCAGCGAGTCGCCCATGTCGCCTTCGATCTCGGCGCGCGGCGTGAGCGCTGCCACCGAGTCGATCACGACCAGGTCGACACTGCCCGAACGCACCAGCGCGTCGCAGATTTCGAGCGCCTGCTCACCCGTGTCGGGCTGGGAAATGAGCAACTCGGACAGGTTGATGCCCAATTTTTGTGCGTACGTGACGTCGAGTGCGTGCTCGGCGTCGATAAAGGCGCAGGTGCCGCCCAGCTTTT
>JBJMVV010000085.1:0-31076 GCA_045810505.1 Massilia sp. | reverse complement strand
GCCGTGCTGACGGTGGTGAAAAACCACGAGGAAAAAGTCGTCGCCAATATCTGCGAGCAGGACAAGGCGAACATTGCGCGCGGCTTTGTCGATGCCATCGTCGACGTACTGACGGCCAAGTGCGTCAGCGCGCTCAAGCACACGGGCCTGAAGCGGCTGGTGATTGCGGGCGGCGTGGGCGCCAACAGCCAGTTGCGCGCTTCGCTCAATGCGGCGGCGGCGAAGAAGAAGTTCGAGGTGTTTTATCCCGAGCTGGAATTTTGCACCGACAATGGCGCGATGATTGCGTTTGCGGGTGCGATGCGCTTGCAAATCAACCCGGCCGCGGCCAAGAAAGATTACGGTTTCAATGTGCGTCCCCGCTGGTCGCTGGATGACATCCGCGAGATTTAAGGACTGTTGCCCTCAGTCATTTTCTCTTAACAATCAAATACTTACAAAGTGTAACAACATCCTACGGTGTTCTCGTACGCCCCGAAAAACTGGCAAGATGCCAGCGTTTTCGTGATGTGGAGGTGGGGTATGCGGGTTGTAAGCTGGAACATTCACTGGGGTTGTGGCAAGGATGGGCGGATCCGCATACACGCCATCATCGATGTGCTGCGCAAGCTCAATCCCGATGTGATCTGCCTGCAGGAAGTCGCTTCCAACCACCCCGAACTGGAAGGCAGCGCCAGCGCCAACCAGTTTCGCCAGATCAGCGGCGCGTTTGGCGGCTACCATGCCGTCATCGAGCCCACCTCGGAAATCTATCAAAACAATTTACCGCGCCAGTTCGGCAACCTGTTGCTGTCGAAATACCGCATGACCCAGGTGCACCGCCACCTGCTGCCCTGGCCGCCCGATCCCGACAGCCCGGCCGGCATGCCGCGCGGCCTGATCGAGACCGTGCTCGAAGCGCCCGGCGGCAAGCTGCGCCTCTTGACCACCCACCTCGAATACTATTCGCAACTGCAACGCGAAGCCCAGGTGCGCCAGCTTAAATACCTGCATTGGGAAACCTGCGAACGGGCAAAAATCTTCCAGCCCGACCCGCGGCTCGATGCGCCGTATCAGTTGGGTTTCCGGCCTGGCTCGGCCATCTACTGCGGCGATTTCAACATGCTGCCCGGCTCGCAGGAATACGAAGAACTGCTCACGCCCGTGGAAGGCGCCCTGCCCCTGGTCGATGCCTGGCGCTTGAAGAACGACACCAAGCACGCGCCCACGGCGGGCCTGCACGGCTACGCCTGGCCCGAAAAGCCCGATACCTACGATTATTTTTTCGTAACCGACGACCTGGCGCCGCGGGTGACGTCGATGGAAGTGCTGTCGGAGACGGCGGCGTCGGATCATCAGCCGATTGTGCTGGAATTGAGCTGATCTGTGCAGCAGAGGGGACTGGCACTTGTTGCCTGTCCCCGGTGTTGGACCGCGGCACATACTGATTCTTTAAAGTCTGCGGCGTGACAGAATCAGCGCACGCCGCGGTCCCAAACCGGGACAGGCCGGGCCACGAAAGGCACCAAGTGCCTTGCGCGGCCCGGCCTGTCCCCTGCAAGTGCTTACTCTTTCGCAGCAATATCGCGAATCGCCTGCTCAAACACTTCCGGCGGCTGGCCGCCCGAGATCAGGTGTTTCTGGTTGATGATGATCGCCGGCACGGAGTTGATGCCGTGGCGCTGGAAGAATTCCTCGCGTTCACGCACCTCGGCCGCGTAGGTATCGCTGGCGAGAATGCGCGCCGCTTCCACCGGGTCCAGGCCTACCAGGCCCGCTACGCGCGCCAGTACCTCGTGGGAGCTGACGTCTTCGTTGGCAGTGAAGTAAGCGCTCAGCAAGGCCGATTTCAGTTCGTACTGCTTGCCCTGCTCCTCGGCCCAGTGCAGCAGGCGGTGGGCATCGAAGGTGTTGTAGATACGCTCACGGGCGCCAAATTCAAACCCCAGCGCTTCGCCGCGGGCGCGGATCCGCTCGGCGTTGACGAGGCGCTCATCGCGCGAAATGCCGTATTTTTTGTAGATGTGCTCACCGATCTCTTCGCCCTCCGGCGCCATGCCGGGATTGAGCTCGAAGGGCTGGAAGTGGATCGTCGCGTCGACCGCGTCACCCACGTTTTCCAGCGCCTGCTCCAGCGACTTCAAGCCGATAGCGCACCATGGGCACACCACATCCGATACAACATCAATCCGCATTTCCTTGCCCATGGCATTCTCCAATCGTTAATGCCAGTAGGTGGGTTGCATGTCCAGAAATTCAAGACGGAGCAGCCGCTACTTTTTGCCAGCCCCGGCCGGCTTGGCGCTGCCTGATTTGCTGCCAATTTTGCTTTCCTTGCCAGAGAGCAGATTGCCGATGTTCTTGCTGTGACGCCAGATCAGCAGCGCGCTCATCAGAAGCACCGCGACAAACATGGCGTCCACGCCTTCCATCAGGCCATAGAAAAACGGCGCGAAAATGGCGGCGATCAGGGCGGCCAGCGAGGAATAACGGAAGGCGTAGGCAATCACCAGCCAGGTCACCAGGGTGCCGAGGCCCAGCCAGACGCTGATGCCAAACAGCACGCCAAGCGCCGTGGCGACGCCCTTGCCGCCGATGAACTTGAAGAAGATGGGGTACAGGTGTCCCAGGAACACAGCCAGCGCCACCATCGCAATGCCCGCTTCGCCCACGCCGTACTGGGGCGCCAGGCGCATCGCCAGCCAGACGGCGAACCAGCCCTTGACGGCATCGCCGATCAGGGTGGCGATGGCCGCCTTCTTGTTCCCGCTGCGCAGCACATTGGTGGCGCCGGGATTTTTCGAGCCGTAAGTGCGGGGGTCGGACAGGCCGAACACACGGCTCATGACGACGGCGAAGGAGACCGATCCAATCAGGTAGGCGGCGATGACGAATAATACGGTGGGCATGATTTCTCTCTGTTTTTGTCTCTTTTGTCACGCCACGATGGCGCGCTAGGCCCGAGAATATACACCATTCAAGCGCTCTTCAAGCTATGCATCCCCACTGGCATCACAGCGTCAACCGCCTATTCCTTGATCGCGCAATGCACCGCTTTTGCCTCGATCAATTGCGGCAGCACGGCCGGGGCTATCCCCACCAGAAATCCGCGCCGGCCGCCATTGATATAAATCGTTGGCAAGGCGAGGATGGTTTCCTCGACATAGACCGGCATGGGTTTGCGCACCCCAAACGGCGAGGTGCCGCCCACCTGGTAGCCTGAGTGGCGCTGCGCCACCTCGGGCTTGCACGGTTCGACCGCCTTGCAGCCGATGGCGCGCGCCAGGTTCTTGGTCGAGACCTTGCAGTCGCCGTGCATCAGGACGATCAGCGGGCGCGCCGCTTCGTCCTGCATCACCAGGGTTTTGACGACGCTGTGTTCATCGACGCCGAGTTCGCGCGCGGAGACGGCCGTGCCGCCCTTGTCTTCGTAGGTGTAGGGATGTTCGGTGAAGGCGACGCCGTGTTTGCGCAGGAAGGCAGTAGCGGGCGTCTCGGAGATATGCTCTTTTTTGGCCATGCGTGATACGCTGTTCATTCATTGAGGAGTTTCTCATTATGCAGCAGGAAATTCGCTTTGCCACCTTTAACCTGTTGAACCTCGGCCCGGTCGGCGCGAAGCTGTACGACAACCTGGAGCCCTACACCGAGGCCGCGCTGGAAGCGAAAATCAACTGGACTGCGCGCCAGATCGATTTGCTCGATGCCGATGTGATCGGTTTCCAGGAAATCTTCTCGCAGGATGTGCTCAAGCGCGTCCTGGCGCGCACCAGCAAGTACCGCGACGCCATCCATGTCGGCTTCGATGCCGATCCCGACAGCGAGCGGCCCACGCCCACCGTCGCCCTCGTCTCGCGCCTGCCGCTGGCCGCGGCCGGGGTCTGCTATCCCATGTTTCCCGCCGGGGTCGTCATGCCGGCCGGCAGCCGCGATGCCGACCGCTTTGCGCGGCCGGTGCTGCACGCCCAGGTGATGCTCAATCCCGATGTCACCGTCGACGTGCTGGTGGTGCACCTGAAAAGCAAGCGGCCCGATTACCGCACGGGCGACACCAGCGAGGATTCCCTGCTGTACGCCCTCGCCTGCCTGCGCTCGCTGGTGCGGCGCGGCACGGAGGCGGTGGCCCTGCGTGTGCTGCTCAGTAATCTGTATCGCGAAACGGGCCGCCCCCGCGTGGTGCTGGGCGACTTCAATGATGTGGCCGATGCCGTCACCACCGGCATCGTCATCGGCGCCGGCGCGCCGCTGGGCGAGCGCCTGTTCGATGCCTACCAGTTACAGCGCCGTCCGGATTTTTTAAGCCACGTCGGCTTTTCCAGCATGCACGACGGGCAGTACACCACCATCGACCACATCCTCGTCTCGGAAGAATTCAATGCGGACCTGCCCAACGCGATTGGCGAAGTGGTCGATGTGATCTACCTGAACGACCATCTTGTGCTGGGCTTGCCTGAAGCATCCGACCACGGTCAGGTGCTGGCGCGCCTGCGCCTGTTCGACGTGGCCGACCGCCTCATCGACGCCGGCCTGTGAGGTCGGGGTCGCTCGAGGCCCCGCCCGCATAAAAGCCCTGGTATTCGTCGCATCCGTGGCGCTCCAGGTAGCGCAGCTGGTCTTCGTTTTCCACCCCTTCGGCGATCACCCGCAGCTTGAGGCTGCGCGCCACGGCGATGATGGCGGGAATGACGGAGGCGCCGTCGGGGTTGTACATCAGGTCGTCGATGAAGCTGCGGTCAATTTTCAATTTCGACAGGGGATAGCGGCGCAGGCTTGCCAGACTGGAGTAGCCGGTGCCGAAGTCGTCCACCGTTAACTGCACCCCGCGCTCGCACAGGGCGTCGATGGTGGCGATGGTGGCGGGATCGGGGTCGACGAACACCCCTTCCGTGATTTCCAGGTCGAGATAGCGTGCCGCCAGGCTTGATGCGGCCAGGGCTGCATCGACAAAGCCGATCAGCTTATCGTTAAGAAATTGGGCACGCGACAGGTTCACTGCGACCACGACGGGGAAGCCGTGCGCATGCCAGACATGCCCCTGGCGGCAGGCTTCGCGCAGCACCCACTCGCCGATCGGCACGATCAGGCCGCTCGCTTCGGCGACGGGAATAAATTGTTCAGGCTGCAGCAGGCCCCGCTCCGGGTGGCGCCAGCGGATCAGCGCTTCAAGCCCTGTGATGGCGCCGGTGGCGATATCGACCTCGGGCTGGTACTCGAGCACGAACTCCTGGTTCTCCAGCGCCTGCCGCAAGCGGTTTTCCATTTCAACCCGCTCGATGACGTGGGCGTTCATTTCGGAACTGAAGAATTGGAAGCCGTTGCGGCCGGCCTGCTTGGCGTGGTACATCGCAATGTCCGCGTGCTTGATGAGGGTTTCGACATCTTCGCCGTCGCCCGGGAACATGGCGATGCCGATCGAGGCGGACAGGGCCACTTCATCGAGGGCGCGGTGATCCTGGCCATCGGCCCGGGCAAGCGCGACCGGGCGCGCCAGCGCCTGCATCAGGGTGGCTGCCACGTGGGCGGCCTGCTCCGCGCTGCGGATGTCGGCCAGCAGGATCATGAACTCGTCGCCACCGTGTCGGCTGACGGTGTCGACCGAGCGCACGCAGCGGCTCATGCGATTGGCCAGTTCCTTCAGCACGGCGTCGCCGGCCGGGTGGCCCAGGGTGTCGTTGATCTGTTTGAACCGGTCCAGGTCGACAAACATCAGCGCCAGCCTGGTGCGGCGGCGGCGCGCGGTGGCCAGCGCCTGGTGCAGGCGGTCGAGGAACAGCACGCGGTTGGGCAGATCGGTGAGGAAATCGTGCTCGGCCAGGTGGCGGGTGTGTTCCTCGGCGCGGCGCCGGTTGGTGATATCGGTGAGGATGACGATATAACTGGCGATGTCGCCATCGGGACGGCGAACGGCGGTGAGCGCCGCATGCACGGGATAGATGTCCTGGTTGGCCCGCTGGCCGAAAATTTCGCCCTCCCAGTGGTCCTGCTGCTCCAGGTAATCCCAGATCTGCTGGTAAAAGCCTGGCTCATGGGGCCCGTTCTGCAGGTTCGGCAGTTCCTTCCCCACCGCCTCGCCAGGCGCAAACCCGGTGATGTCGCTGAACGCCTGATTGACTGCGAGCACGCGATGGTCGTGGTCGATGATGAGGATGGCGTCGCGGCTGCGGTCGAACACCTGGGCTGCCATGAACAGGGTTTGCTGGGCGGCGCGGCGTGCGGAAATGTCGCGGATGACGGCATAGGCCAGCAGTTCGTGGTCGAGCGCCACGGAGGTGAGCAGCACTTCCGCGAAGAACATGTCGCCATTGCATTTCTTATATTGCCACTCAAACTGTTCGTTGCCGTCGGCATAGGTCCGCGCAGCGATTTCCGCCTCGCGCAGCAGGGACGGTTCGCCGCCCGGCTGATGCTCCGGCGAAAATTCGAGCAAGGTGTGACCTACCAGGTGGCCCCGTTCCGCACACATGAACAGGCGCAGCGCGGCCGGATTGGCCTCAACGACATGAATACCGCGCAAGAGCACGATGGCGTCGTTCGAGCGTTCAAACAGCTGGCGGAAATTGGCCCCCTCGCGGCGCAGCGTGTCTTCATCGATCTTGCGCCCCGTGACGTCGATCTCCATGCACAGCACCTGGCGGGTAAAGCCGTCGCGCCGCACGGCGTAATGGCTGGAATACACCCAGCGTTCGCTGCCGTCGGCGCGCGTGATCAACCAGTCCTGGGGCGGCGGCACCTCGCCGCTGTCCCACACGTGGGAAATGAGGCGGGCGAATTCGTCGCCGTGGCCAGGGTGCGGCACGACGCTCGTCAGGCGCCGCCCCAGCGCCTCGCTGGCGGGCACCCCGAACAGGGTTTCGCAGCTCTTGTTCCAGTAGCGCAGCGTGCCGTCGCGGTCGCAGCTGTGCACGGCCACGTTGGGAGTCAATTCCACGGCCGCGACGAAGCGGTAGAGAAAATCGAGCGCAGCCAGACCTGCCCCATCGGGCTCGTTGCTGAGCGGTCCCATATATGTATCTTCAGCCACAGCTTCCCTCGCGTTCCAAAACGGTCCAACCGAACAACCCATTTTGAGTCGCAGGAGAAAAAACATGATTGCGTATTGTCAAACGAGTTCTCGTACTAAATACCTGAAAGCAGCGCTCCGACCCTGCTGTCTGTCGGGAAAATTCGCCGCTCCATCCCGTATTTGCGCAGTTCGTCGGCGCTAATCACCGTCCTGTCGCAAGTCGCTGGCCCGGCCAGTTGTCTTTTTCTATAGTGCCACCATGCGCTTCCCGCTCCACCTCGAACGAGACGGAGCACAAGCGCCCCGGCCTGATTAAAAACATAAGAAATCGCTCCATCCCGATTCAACCATTGACGAAATCATCACAACCATGAAAATCGAGACTCTGCCGCTGGCCCCGCCCACTCCCACCATCACTTCACGGCGCCGCTGGCAGAAGAGCGTGGCGGTGCTGCTGATCGTCCTGCTGGCCGCCGGCGGCTGGTACGCCATGAAGGCGCGCGGGGCGGGCAACCCTGCCGCCGCGGCGCAGGCCGAGGGTGGCGACAGGGGTGGCGATAAAAAACCGCCGCCGATCGATACCTATGAACTGTCGAAGGCGGACGTGGCGACCATTGCCAACCGCGAGTTGCGGCTGAACCTGCCGCTGGCCGGCGCACTGGCGCCGCTCGACCAGGCCACCGTCAAATCCAAGGTGTCCGGCGTGGTGCTGGAGACGACCTTGCAGGAAGGAATGAATGTCAGCGCCGGCCAGGTCATCGCGCGGCTCGATGCGGCCGACCAGCGCGCCAGGGTGGCGCAGATGCAGGCAGCCTACGACGAGGCGAACGCCCGCCTCTCGCTGGCGCGCAAGAACAGCGCCAACAGCCAGGCCCTGCTCAAGCAAAACTACATCTCGCAATCGTCCTACGACACCAGCCAGAACAGTGTGGAACTGGCCGAGGCGAGCCTGGCCGCAGCGAAGGCCCAGCTCGACATGGCCCGCATCGCGCTGGCCGACACCGTCATCAAGGCGCCCCTGTCGGGCGTGATCAGCAAGCGCCATGTGCAGGCCGGCGAAAAGCTCGCGCCCGACATGCCCGTCTCCACCATCGTCAGCCTGCGCCAGTTGAACGTGGAAGCCCAGGTGCCCGCATCCGAAGTGCCTCGCGTAAAAATCGGCCAGGAGGTGCGCTTCAAGGTGGACGGCTTCCAGCAGCGCGAGTTCATCGGCAAGGTGGCTCGCATCAGCCCCATCACGGAGGCGGGCTCGCGCTCGATGCTGGTATATATCAGCGTGGACAACAGCGATGGCGTGCTGCGCGGCGGCATGTTCGCCAAAGGCGCCATCACCACCCAGCGATCCGCCGAAGCGCCTTTGGTTCCCCTGGCGGCCGTGCGCGAGGTCAAGGGCGAGAATCTCGTCTATACCATCATCGCTAATCAGGTGGTGGCGAAACCCGTCACCCTGGGATTGCGTAACGAAGACGAAGGCGTGGCCGAAGTGACGGCGGGGCTCGATGCGGGCGCAACCGTCATCACGGCCAAACTCGATGGCGTCAAGCCGGGCCAGAAGGTGCGTATCGGTGCGCCTGCGGGTGCTGCTGCTGCCCCCGCCGTCGCCGTCGCGAGCAAGGGATAAGCCATGTGGATCACCAAAACCAGTATCAACAACCCTGTGTTCGCCACCATGGTCATGGTCGGCATCATGGTGCTGGGGCTGTTTTCCTATCGCAGCCTGCCGCTGGAGAGCATGCCCAGCGTGGAAATTCCCTATGCCTGGGTCGAAGTGCAATACCCGGGCGCCTCGCCCGAACAGGTGGAAAACGACATCACCCGCCCGCTTGAAGACGCCATCAATTCCGTCAGCGGCATCAAGACCATCCGCAGCAATTCCTGGGAAGGCCGCGCCGGCGTGGGCCTGGAATTTCAGCTGAGCACCAACGTCGACAAGGCCATGCAGGAGGTGCGCGACAACATCGGCCGCGTGCGTCCCAGCTTTCCCAAGGACGCCAAGGAACCGCTGGTAGTGCGCGCCGAGGGCGACAACGAACAGCCCATCGTCGAGCTGACCCTGATGTCCGACACGCGCAGCCTGCGCGAAATGTCGACCCTGACCGAACAGGTCGTCACCAAGCGCCTGCAGGGCGTGTCCGGCGTGGGCCAGGTGCGCATCAATGGCCGCACCAATCGCCAGATCCTGGTGAGCCTCAAGCCCGAGCAGCTGCAGAGCCAGAACATCGGCGTCGATGAAGTGCTGCGCTCGATCCAGGCGACCAACGCCAATATGCCGGCCGGGAACATCAGCTTCGGCGCCAGCGAACAGCTGGTGCGCATCGAAGGGCGCATGAAGCAGGCGCGCGATTTCAACCGCATCATCGTCGCCCGCCGCGCCTCCGGCCCCGTCTACCTCGAGCAGGTCGCCACCATCGTCGATGGCGAGCAGGAAGAAACCTCCATTTCGCGGGTCAACGGCAAGCGCGCCATTTCCATCGAGGTGACCAAGGTGCAAGGCGCCAACGTCGTCGAAGTGGGCACGAGCCTGGCCAAGGCGGCCGCGCAGATGCAGAAGGAATTCGGTAACGATTACCAGCTGCGCGTGATGGAAAACCAGGCCGAGCGGGTCAAGAGCCAGCTCGACAACGTCAAGGAAACCATCATCGAAGGCGCCCTGCTGACGATGGTCATCGTGTTCCTGTTCCTGCACTCCTGGCGCAGCACCATCATCACGGGACTGACTTTGCCGATCTCCGTGCTGGCCAGCTTCATCGCCATGAAGTGCTTCAACTTCACGCTCAACTTCCTGACCCTGATGGCGCTGTCGCTGTGCATTGGCCTGTTGATCGACGACGCCATTGTCGTGCGCGAAAACATCGTGCGCCACCTGAACATGGGCAAGAGCCATTTGCGCGCCGCCTTCGACGGCACCAATGAAATCGGCCTGGCCGTGATGGCCACCACCTTCGCCATCGTCGCCGTGTTCGTGCCGATCGCCTACATGCAAGGCATCATCGGCCGCTTCTTCCTGCAGTTCGGCATCACCGTTGCGGTGGCCGTGCTGGTGTCCCTGTTCGTCAGCTTCACGCTCGACCCGATGCTCTCCTCGGTCTGGCCCGACCCCGTCAAGGACCGCTTCAAATACCTGCCCTGGCTGGGCCGCCTGATGGAGCGCATCGAGCACGTGATCGACAAGGTGCACGTCCAGTACGGCAAGGTGCTGGGCCTGGCCCTGCGCTGGAGAAAGTGCACCCTGGCCCTGGCGCTGGTCCTGTTCGCCGGCAGCATTGCCTTGATTCCCCTGGTCGGCGGCGAGATGTTCCCGGAAACGGACAATGGTTATATCCAGCTGCGCTTTAAAACGCCGGTTGGCTCGAGCCTGGACTACACGGCGCAGAAAGTCGAGCAGATGACACAGGCCCTGGGCGAATTCGGCAAGGACATCGACACCATCTCCACCACCGCCGGCACCTATGACGGGCGTAATGCGGCCCAGATGAACATCAAGCTGGCCGACCTGAAAACCGTCAAGCGTCGTTCGCAAAAGGAACTGGAGGGCCTGATCCGCAAGCGCCTTGAAAGCATCGCCGGCATCACCACCACGGTCGGCAACCGCCCCATCTTCATCGCCATTCTCGGGCAGGACGAATCCAAGCTCGACGCCGTCGCCCACCAGCTGATGGACAAGATGCGCACGATCAAGGGCGTCAAGGATATCGAGTACAGCCAGGAAGGCGCCAACCCCGCCACCATCCTGAAAATCAACAACGAGCTGGCCAGCGACCTGGGTCTGTCGGTGCAGCAGATCGGCGTGGCCCTGCGTCCCTTCGTGGCAGGCGACCAGATCAGCCGCTGGCTGGCGCCGGACGGCCAGAACTATGACGTCAACGTGCAGCTGCCCAAGAGCGGCCGCCAGAAGATCACTGACCTGGGGGATCTGTCGGTGGCTTCCAGCAAGCGCGATGCGATGGGCAATCCCGTGATGGTGCCGCTGCGCCAGGTGGTCGAGTTCGTGCCATCGACCAGCCCGCAGGTGCTGAAACGCCAGGCGCTGGAGCGGCGCGTGGCCATCATGGCCGGCATCGACGGCCGGCCCAACGGCGACGTCAACGCCGACGTGCAAAAAGCCATCAAGACCATCGTGCTGCCGGTGGGCGTGCGCTTTGACATCGGCGGCGAGGCCGAGCGCATGGCCGAAACCATGGGCGGTTTTGTCGCAGCGATTGCCATTGCCGTCATCTTCATTTACCTGGTGCTCGCTTCGCAGTTCGGCAGCTTCCTGCAACCGGTCGCCATCATGGTCTCGCTGCCCCTGTCGATGATCGGCGTGGTCGCCGCCCTGCTAGTGACGGGCTCGACCTTGAACATCTTCTCGGTGATCGGCATCGTCATGCTGATGGGCCTGGTGACGAAGAACGCGATCCTGCTGGTGGACTTCACCAACCACGCCCAGCGCGACGGCAAGGGCCAGTTCACGGCCATCATGGAAGCCGGCCAGGTGCGCCTGCGCCCCATCCTGATGACCACCCTTGCAATGATCTTCGGCATGTTGCCGATGGCGATAGGCATGGGCGATGGCGGCGAGCAGCAGGCGCCAATGGGCCGCGCCGTGATCGGCGGCGTCATCACCTCAACCCTGCTGACCCTGGTGGTGGTGCCAGTGGCGTACACCTACCTGGACAACCTGGGCAAACGGGCGGCGCGCTGGTTCAGGAAGGGGGCGCATGCCGATGCTGGCTTGTGTGGCGAAGCGGCGAAGGGTGCGGGGGAGATTGCGGAACCTGCGTGAAGGGACTGTACCGCACGAACTCGCCGGGGACTGGCGCCGTAGGTGCCTGTCCCCATTTTCCTGTAGTTAAAGGCGCGTAGCGCCACTTCAAAAATGACCGTGGGCGTCCCGGAGCCTGGCCCGATTCGGTTAACTTTTCCTGCACGACTTAAGCATGAGCTTGCGGAACGTAGACAGCGGCGAGTACTTGCTTGTGTGGTACAGGAAAAATGGGGACAGGCACCGTCGGCGCCAGTCCCCGGTGCTGCACACGGCGCGGGCAAAAAAACGGCTGGAAAGGATTGTTCCTTTTCCAGCCGTTTCTTATTAAATCGGACTTTCTTCCTGGGGCGAAGCGCGCTCGATGTCGCTGTCGCGCTCGACGGTGTCGTCGTTGTCGTCGCCGGGTTCGGCGTCGGCGCCCGGGTTCGGATGGGCTTTGGCCTCGGCCTTGCGCTTGGCCTTTTCATCGGCTTTCTTTTTCTTTTCCAGCTCGCGCTGGCGCTTTTCGTACGAAAAATTCGTTTTCGCCATGAATCACCTCTGTTTGTTGTCTGATTTGAACTTGATGTGACCATTATGACGCATTATGCGCGCCGCATTTGAACTAAGCGCATTACGGCGATGCCGAAATCGCCAATAAAGCCAGGGGCGTCAGGCCCGGGGGTGATGCACAGCGTGCAACTGCTTGAGGCGCTCGCGCGCCACGTGGGTGTAAATCTGCGTTGTCGAGATATCGGAGTGTCCCAGCAGCAATTGCACCACGCGCAAATCGGCGCCGTGATTGAGCAGATGGGTGGCAAAAGCGTGGCGCAGGGTGTGGGGCGACAAGGGGCCTTCGATGCCGGCCCGGGCCGCGTGTTTCTTGATCAGCACCCAGAACATCTGCCGGGTCATGGCGCCGCCCCGGGCGGTGACGAACAGGGCGTCGTCGATCTGCCCGTCGAGGATCTGGGCGCGGGCGCCGGCCAGGTAGTGGCCCAGCCATTGGCGCGCTTCGTGGCCGAAGGGGACCAGGCGCGTCTTGCTGCCCTTCCCTGTTACCCGCAGCACGCCCTCGTTCAGGCTCAGTTCCAGCAGCTTCAAGTTGACCAGTTCGGAAACCCGCAGGCCGCTGGCGTACATCAGTTCGAGCATCGTGCGCTCGCGCAGGCCCAGCGGGGTGTTGACGTCCGGCGCGGCCAGCAGCGCTTCGACCTGGCTTTCCGTCAGGGTGTGGACGAAGCGCTGGGGCTGCCTGGCGGAGGCCATTTTCAGGCAGGGATCGGTCGCCATCTGGTGGTTGCGCACGGCCAGTTGATAAAACCGTTTGAGGACGGACAGGCGGCGGTTGGCCGAACTGGGCTTCGACTCAGCATGGCGCTCGGCAAAGTAGGCAGCCAGGTCGTGCGGGGCAACATCGTGCAGGGTGGCACAAGCGGGCCGGCGCGCCGCCAGCCAGCGGGCAAACAGGCGCATGTCGCGGCGGTAGGCTTCCAGCGATGCCTTGGCCAGACCCTGCTCGAGCCACAGGTTGTCGCAAAAGGTGTCGATCAGGGCCAGGTTGGTGGCAGAGGCGACCGTGCCAGCCTCGGGATCGGTGTCACACGCCGGGGCGGATGCGGCGGAGGCGGCTGAGGCGGCGCCGTTCACGCCCACATCACCTGCTGCTGCCAGGGCGTCCCGCTCAGCACGGCGCCTTCATGGGTCAGCAGCCAGCGCTTGACGCTCAGGTGGAAACCGTTTTCATCATCGTGATTGGAAAAGCCGCCCAGGCCGCCTGCGGCCGTGACCCGGTGGCAGGGTATCACCAGCGGAAACCAGTTGGCGCCGCAAGCCTGGCCCACCGCGCGGGGCGCCGAGCCGATTGCCGAGGCGACCTGGCCGTAGGTGCGCACGCTGCCGCGCGGAATGCTTGAAATGGCTGCCCACACCTTCTGCTGGTAGGCGCTGCCGGCCTCGGCCAGCGGCAAATCAAAACTGAAATCGGCGTCGTGCAGATAGCGGTCGACCTGGATGGCGGCTTGCTCGGCCACGGCATCGTCGGCGTCTTTTGCACCAAAATGGGGCGGCAGATACACCAGTTCGCGTACGCGACCTGCCTCGGTACGGATACCGATGCCGCCGAAGGGCGCGGCGACGATGGCGTTGAAAATGGCGGCGGCTTTAGGGTGGTCGGCGGGGCTGGTCATGCGACAGTGTAGCGCAGCTGGCCAGTGAAAAAAAATGCCGTAGGCATAGGCACTACGAAAAAAAACGCACCCGAAGGTGCGTTCCAAGTTTGTTCACGTTTCCGGCCGCTTGGTCATTGCCAGCGACATTCTGTAAAACGTGGGTCTCCTCGATATTTCTCCGGTATTGACTACCGTGCTTTTATCACTACTCCCCAAACCATGTATTCGGTTATCTTGCACTGCACCATAATGGTGCCCTGCAAAGCGGAGCAATCATAACGCAAATTTTTCCTCAGTAGCGTAGTTTTTTTGGCACTTGGTTTGATTAATTTTTACGAGTAAATCAAATTTGGCAACCACAGGGAGATCTGCGGCACGTACGTAACCAGGAGCAAGAATCCCAGCATCGTCAACAGCCATGGCAAGACCGCCACCGTCAGTTCCGAGATGCCCATCTTGGTCACGCCCGACGCCACATACAGGTTCAAGCCGACCGGCGGATGGCACATGCCCACTTCCATATTGACGACGATGAGGATGCCGAAGTGCACCGGATCGATGCCCAGTTTCATCGCCACCGGGAACAGGATTGGCGCCATGATCAAGACGATCGAGGATGGCTCCATCACATTGCCGGCCAACAGCAGCAGCACGTTCACCACCAGCAGGAAGGTCACGGTGCCCAGGCCCTGCCCCGTGATCCAGCCCGCCATTGCCTGGGGAATTTGCTCGCTGGTCATCAGGAAGGAAAACAGGATGGCGTTGGTGATGATGTAGAGCAGCATGGCCGACATCGCCGCCGAATCGAGCAGCACCTTGCCCACCTGCTTGAGTTTCAGGTCCTTGTAGACGAACACGGCGATGATGAAGGCGTAGACGGCAGCCATCGCGGCCGCCTCGGTCGGCGTGAAAATACCCGTGTAGATGCCGCCCATGACGATGACGATCAGCAGCAGGCCCCAGGCGCTCTGGCGAAACGCCACCAGGCGCTCTTTCCAGGTGGCGCGCACCAGGCGCGGATAGTTGTGCTTCTTGGCCAGCACCCAGGTGGTCAGGCCCAGGAAGAAGGCCAGCAGGATGCCCGGCACCACGCCCGCCATGAACAGCTTGCCGACCGAGGTGTTGGTGGTGACGGAGTACATCACCATCACGATCGACGGCGGGATCAGGATGCCCAGCGCGCCCGAGGTGGTGATGACGCCGGCGCCGAAGCGCTTCGGATAACCCTGCTTGACCATGGCCGGCAGGATGATGGAACCGATCGCCACCACGGTGGCAGGGCTGGAGCCGGATACCGCGGCGAACAGCGCGCAGGCCAGCACGCCGGCCAGCGCGAGGCCGCCATGCCAGTGGCCCACCATCGACGACGCAAAATTGATCATCCGCCGCGCCACCCCGCCGTGGGTGAGGAAATTACCTGCCAGGATAAAAAACGGGATCGCCATGATCTCGAAGCTTTCCAGGCCGCTAAACAGTTTCATGGCCACCGATTCAATCGGCACGCTCGTCATGGTGAACAGGAAAGTGAGCACCGTCAGGCCGAGTGCGATCGAGACCGGCATGCCGGTCAGCAGCAAGACCAGCAGCAGTACAAAAATAATCAGGGCGCTCATGCGACCCCCTTTCCGGCTGGATCAACTTCGTTATCGATGCCTTCCACGTAAGCGTGGTCGTGGCGGGGCAGTTCGCCGAAGCGGATGAAGCGCGTCAACACCTGCAGGAAGCGGAAGCACATCAGGTAGGAGCCCAGCGGGACGGCGAGATACACGATCCACGAAGGAATTTCCAGGTCGGGCGACGTCGAGCTGGTGTGATACATCTTGTAGACGAAGATGGCGCCCAGGGTGCCGATGATGCCGGTGAAGACGGCGCCGGCCAGCAGCGCGAAGCCGACCAGCCATTTGCGGCGCGCTTCGGGCAGGCGGTTGACCAGCACGTCGACGCCGACGTGGATGCCGGTGCGCACGCCGTAAGCGGCGCCGAACTTGGCCATCCACACGCCCATATAAATGCACAGTTCCTGGGCCCAGCTGATGTTCATTGCCAGCAAGGCGTCCTGCAGGCCGGGGATGGGCATCCCGGACAGATAGCGGTGGACCACCGCCACAAACACGACGAGGGTCGCCGCGGCCATCAGGGTCGCGATGATCCACTCTTCGAGGCGATCGAGGATTTTCATGGAATACTTTCAGATAAGGGCCCGGGCGCGAGCGCGCGCGGGCTTGGGGGCACAGCCGGGCAATGCCGGCCGCGAGCGCGGCCGGCAATAAAATTACTTCGCTGCCTTGTTAATCGACGAGATCAGGTCCTTGCCGATGCGGCCTTCCATTTCCTTCTGCACCGGCAGCAAGGCGGTGCGCCATGCGGTCTGCTCGGCCGCGGTCGGCGTGTAGATGGTGGTCTTGCCCGCCTTCTTGATGGCTTCCATGGCCAGGTCGTTGTCGCGCTGGGCAATGGCTTTCTCGAACGTGGTGGCGTCGGCCATGGCTTTTTCAAGCTGGGTGCGGATGTCGGCTGGCAAGCCATCCCAGAATTTCTTGTTGACGATGACGGCGTAGCCCAGGTAGCCGTGGTTGGACACGGTCACGTGCTTCTGCACTTCGTGCATTTTCTGGGTGTACATGTTCGACGGCGGGTTCTCGGTGCCGTCGACCACGCCCGTCTGCAGCGCCTGGTAGACTTCCGAGAAGGCCAGCACCTGCGGGTTGGCGCCCAGCGCGCGCATCTGCGCGTCCAGCACCTTCGAGGACTGGATGCGCATCTTCAGGCCGCGCACATCGGTTGGCACGTGCATGGGCTTGTTGGCCGACATGATCTTGAAGCCATTGTCCCAGTAGGCCAGGCCGGTAATGCCTTTCGGCTCCAGCTTTTGCAGCAGGCCCTTGCCGATCGGACCTTCCGTGACGTTGTACAGGGCCTGCTTGGTAGGGAAAATGTAGGGCAGATCGAAGGCTTCGAATTCCTTCACGCCCAGCGGGCCGAATTTCGCCAGCGACGGGGCCAGCATTTGCACCGCGCCCAGTTGTAGTGCTTCGAGCTCTTCCTTGTCCTTGTAGAGCTGGCTGTTCGGATACACTTCGACCTTGACCTTGCCGCCCGTGTTCTTTTCAGCCAGCATCTTGAAACGCTCCGCCGCCTGGCCTTTCGGCGTGTCGGTGGCGACGACGTGGCTGAACTTGATGACGATGGGGCCCTGGGCGAAGGCGCCAAAACTGACGGTGGCGGCCAGTGCGGCCACCAGGAATTTGAATTTCATGCTATCTCCTCGTTGATTTAAATTCTTTATAAAAACCTATTTTGGCTCAGTCTCGTGTAAATATTGCACCACAGCTATTGTGGAAAACCACAGTACCACCAATGCAACAAATCGCCCCGTACGCCTGTGACATTTCTTGACAGCGGCCCGACCTGACCGCACTTTTTACGCATATTTTTTTCTGCGGCCTCTCGATGCCCTCTTTTCAGTCCACGCAATTGCGCCTGCCCCTGCGCTTCCTGCTTCCCGCCGTGCTGGTGCTGCTGTTCATTGCCGTGCTGGTCTGGCTGCCCTGGCAGGCGCGCGCCATGGAAAGCAACGAGCGGCAGGAACAACTGATTGCAGATACTTTATGGGTCGAGCAATCGCTGCGCTTTGAATTCAACCGCAGCGAGGAATCGCTGCTTTCGCTGGGCGCCGAATTGCTGGCGCAGCCTGCCGGCGCCAGCGTGCAGGCGCGCATGAGCCAGCTGCTCAATAACGGCCACGAACTGCGCCGCCTGCGCTGGCTCGACGCAGGCGGCGCCGTGCTGGCCGAAAAAGGCGCCGAGCCGCCGGGCGCATCGACCCTGCCCACCGTCTCCACCGATGCCTGGGAGTACGCGCGCGCCACCCGCAAGGGCCGTTACAGCGAGCCCTACCAGGCCGGCGCGGGCGGCCCGTCGGTGGTCGACTATTACCTGCCCTTGTATCGGGGCAAGGACTACATCGGCGTGCTGTCTGCCACCTATGATTTGAAAACCTTGCTGGATGAAACGGTCCCGTGGTGGTTTGCCCAGGAAAACGCGATCGCCCTGTTCGACCGCGACGACCGCCGCCTGGCCAGCCGGGTGGCAGCCGGCCCGGGCCGCGGCGTCTACACGCACAAGCGCGCCCTCGACCTGCCCGGCTCGACGATGACGCTGTCGACCGACAGCGTCAAGGGACCGCCGCGGCTGCTGCCCAAGCTGCTGGTCGGCTCGGTGATTGTGCTGGGCATCGGCCTGCTGCTGTCGCTGGCCGCCCTGTGGCGCCACATCGCGCGCCGCCTTGCTGCTGAAGGCGCCTTGCGCCAGCAGATGGCGTTTCGCACCGCCATGGAAAACTCCCTCGTGACGGGCTTGCGCGCGCGCGACCTCGAGGGCCGGGTCACCTACGTCAATCCGGCCTTCTGCCAGATCGTCGGCCTGCCACCGGAACAACTGGTGGGCAAGGCGCCGCCGATGGCCTACTGGGCGCCCGAAGCCATCGCCGAATACCAGCAACGCTTCGCCGAAGTATTGGCCGGCAACGTGACGCCCCAGTTCGAAACCATCTTCCAGCGCCCCGACGGGGTGCGCGTGCCGGTGCTGATTTTCGAAGCGCCCCTGGTCGACAGCGATGGCCGGCAAACGGGCTGGATGGGATCGATCCTGGATATTTCCGGCCGCAAGAACGCGGAAGAGCTGGCGCGCCAGCAACAGGAAAAACTCAACGCCAGCGCGCGCCTGGCAACCATGGGCGAGATTTCCTCCATGCTGGCGCACGAACTGAACCAGCCGCTGGCCGCCATTTCCAGCTACACCACGGGCGCCCTGAACCTGCTGGGCCGCGCTGCCGAACAGGGCAGCAGCGTCGATCCGGCCGTGCTGAAACCGGCGCTGGAACAGGCCAGTACGCAAGCGCGCCGGGCCGGCCAGATCATCCGCAGCGTCCACGAATTCGTCAAGAAACGCGAACCGGAACGCCAGAGCGTGCAACTGCGCGGCCTGGTCGAGGGCATTGCCGCCCTGATCGATATGCAGGCCAGCAAGCACTTCGTCAACATCTGCAATGACATTCCGGCCAGCCTGCCGGCCGTCAGCGCCGACCGCATGCTGCTCGAACAGGTGCTGTTGAACCTGACGCGAAACGGCATTGAAGCGATGCAGCACGTGGCGCCCGAACGGCGCGTGCTGCGCCTGACCGGCACGGTCGAGGACGAACAGGTGGTAGTGGCCGTGATCGACCAAGGCCATGGCATCGCGCCGGCGGTGGCCGAGCGCCTGTTTTCTCCCTTCTTTTCCACCAAGGCCGAAGGGATGGGCATGGGCCTGTCGATCTGCCGCACCGCCATCGAGTTTCACGGCGGCACGCTCACCCACAGCGCCAACCCGGACGGCGGCACCGTGTTCCGCTTTACGCTGCCTGTGCAATGCTGAAGTAAAATCAGGCAATAACAAGAAAATGCCTGGAGACCCGATGCTGCACATTGTCGATGACGAAGACGTCATTCGCGACGCCCTGGCGTGGCTGGCCCAGTCGCGCGGCATCTCCGCGCGCGGCTACGCCAGCGCCCAGCAGTTTCTCGATGCCGCCGGCCAGTTCGATGCCGACGGCGACTGCGTGCTGCTCGACGTGCGCATGCCCGACATCAATGGCGTGGCCGTGTTCGACCAGTTGGCCGCGCGCGCGCTCACCCGGCGCATGCCGGTGATTTTCCTGACGGGCCATGGCGATGTGCCGATGGCGGTCGATACCCTCAAGCGGGGCGCCTTTGATTTCTTTGAAAAGCCCTTCAATGACAACGAGTTGATGGACCGCATCGAGGAGGCGCTGGCGCAGTCGCGCCAGGCCGGGGTCGGCGCGGCCGTGCAGTTGCGGCTGGCGTCGCTGTCGGCGCGCGAGCGCGAGGTTCTCGATTTGATCCTCGCGGGCAAGCTGAACAAGGTGGTCGCCGATGAGCTGGGGATCAGCATGCGCACGGTGGAAGTGCACCGGGCGCATATTTTTGACAAGATGCAGGTCAAAACGGCGGTGGAATTGGCGGGGCTGCTGAAGTAGACGCCGACTCTTCAAATATCTTAGAACATGTGCGGACAGGCGCCCAGTAAAGGTTCGCCCACGTAGGCCCTGCCCTGATCCGCCTTGTTCTTGTCCGGATAGCGCAGACAATAGCTGCCCAGCACGCCGGTAATCTTGTAGATTTTTCGCTGGTCGTCGCCGGGCGGGGTGATGTCTTCGATCTTGGCGGCCTGGTACCATTTATTCGGGGCGGCGGCGTGGGCCGCTTCGATACCGCGGGCAAGTTTGTCCATTTGCGAGGCGCTGCCGCTCAGGACGCGGTCCGTGGCCGGTTTCGCCGGCTGATCAGCGGCCTCTTTTTGCGCCTCGGCGCTGGCGTCAAGCCGGGCCAGGCGTTTCATGGCTTCCAGGTCGACGGCGCCGGCGGGGTGCGCGAGCAGGGACAGCAGCGTCAGCAGCCACACGCGCGCAAGAGCAGACATCACGACCTCCCATAACAATCAGTCAGCGGATTATTCCACAGCATGCAAGTTATGCAATATTTCGCATAAAAGTACTACCTGCCTGTACCTGCGGTCTTGCTGCGCGCCTATGACTCGGCTATCTGGCGGTGCTCGGCGGCGGAAGCTTGTAGAATCAGAGCACAGGTAAATGCATCGAGCTGAGGAATTTTCCATGACTGAAAAAACAGTTGCAGACAAGATGTTTTTAAGGAACGTCAAGTCCATTGCCGTCCTCAACGGGGCGGCCCATCCGGGCATGGTGGCCCAGTTGCCCCAGGACCTGATCGACGAGGGCAGCGATCCCGCCGACGTGGTCGTGCTCATCGCCATGAACCAGAAACAGCTCGACCAGTTTCTGCCCACCGCCAGGGAGCGGCTGGGCGAAAAAGGGTCGCTGTGGATTGTCTACATGAAGCAGAGCGCGCCCAAGGCCACCGACATCAACCGCGACACCATCAACGCTACCGCCCAGCAGTTCGGCATCACGGCCGTGGCCATCATTTCAGTTGATGCGGACTGGTCGGCGCTGCGCCTCAAGCGGCTGGAGTAGCGCCAGCAAGGTCAGCGTGGCGGGCCAGCGCCCACTGCACGTGTTCCCGCACCATCGGCGAGGCGTCATCGGCGCGCGCCTGCAGGGCCGCAACGATGGCGTCATCGCCCGGCGTAGTGGCGGCCGCATTGCCCAGCGCTACCGCGATATTGCGCAGCCAGCGCTCATGGCCGATACGGCGGATCGGGCTGCCTTCGAGGCGCCGCTCAAACGTCGCCGCATCCCAGCTGAACAACTCGATCAGGCTGGCCCCGCCCAGGTTGTTTCTGGCCTCGAAATCGGGCAGCACGGCGCGCTGGGCAAACTTGTTCCAGGGACAGGCAGTCTGGCAATCGTCGCAGCCGTAAATGCGGTTGCCCAGCAGCGGTCGCAGCGGCTCGGGAATGCTGGTCTTCAGTTCGATGGTGAGATAGGAAATGCAGCGGCGCGCATCGAGCCGGCCCGGTGCCAGGATGGCCTGGGTGGGACAGACATCGATGCAGCTCGTACAGGCGCCGCAATGGGCGCTGGCGGGCGCGTCCACCGGCAGGGGCAGGTCGACCAGGATCTCGCCCAGGAAAAACATCGAGCCGGCCTGCCGGTTGAGCAACAAGGTGTGCTTGCCGCGCCAGCCCAGGCCCGCCTGCTGGGCCAGCGGCAACTCCATCACGGGCGCCGAATCGGTAAAAACCCGGTAGCCGAAGGGGCCGATGGCCGCCTCGATGCGCTCCGCCAGTTGCTGCAGGCGCGACCGCAGCACCTTGTGATAATCGCGGCCCCGCGCGTACAGGGAGACCACGGCCGCGCCGGGGTCCGCGAGGCGCGCCGTTTCCCGTTCGCGCCAGTCGGGCGGCGTGTCCTGGGGCAGATAATCCATGCGCGCGCTGATCACCCGCACCGTGCCCGGCACCAGTTCGGCGGGCCGGGCGCGCTTGCTGCCGTGGCTTGCCATATAATCCATCTCGCCGTGATGCCCCGCGTCCAGCCAGGCTTGCAGGCCCGCCTCGGCCTCGCCCAGTTCGATGCCGGCGATGCCCACGTCCGCGAAGCCGAGTTCGCTCCCCCAGCGCTTGATGGCGCCGGCGAGCTCAGGCAGGTCGATGGAAGGTGCACTCATGGTGTAAAAGTATGCCGGATCGCAGGCCGATCCCAACCCACCATTTTATGCGATGCAGCACTTCAAAGCCTATCTTGCCGACGATGACGCCACCACCCGCCTGGGCGCGGCGCTCGCGCGCGTGCTCGTGCGCGGCCTCGTCATTTACCTGCATGGCGACCTCGGCGCCGGCAAGACGGCCCTGACGCGCGCCCTCTTGCAGGCGGCCGGCCACGTCGGCAAAGTAAAAAGTCCCACCTACACCTTGTCGGAACCGTATCAGCTGCAACTGGACGGACAGGCCGTGCAGGCGATCCATTTCGACCTCTACCGCATGAGCAGTCCGGAGGAATTTCTCGATGCGGGTTTTCGCGAAGAGTTCAATCAAGACAACATCTGCATCGTCGAATGGCCGGAAAAAGGCGATCCTGTGTTGCCGCCGCCCGATCTGGACGTATTTCTGCACGTTTCCGGCACAGGTCGTGAGGTAGAATTGCAGGCGTTGTCCCACCTGGGTTCGCTATGCCTCGACCGCCTTTCCTTCGCACCGGCCCCGTAAGTTCGGACGCTGCAGTTCCAACCTCACCAAAACGCCTGCGCCGCGTGCTGCTCAAGACGGGCGGCACCCTGCTGCTGTCCGTGCTGGCGCCCCTGCCGGCCCGCGCCGCGCAGATTCTTGCCGTGCGCGTCTGGCCGGCGGAAGACTACACCCGCGTCACGCTGGAAAACGACAGCGACCTCAAGACCACGCACTTTGTCGTGCCCGATCCGTATCGGCTGGTGGTCGACATCGAGGGCCTGGAACTCAATCCCACCCTGAAAACCCTGGTGGCGAAGGTGCAGTCGAACGATCCCTACATCAAGCAGGTGCGGGTCGGCCAGAACCGGCCCAATGTCGTGCGCCTGGTGTTTGATCTGAAGGAAGAAATCCGGCCCCAGGTGTTCACCCTGCCGCCGATCGGCGCCTACAAACACCGCCTGATTTTCGACCTCTACCCGATTGCGCCGGTCGATCCGATTGCCGCCATGATTGAAAAGGGCGAATGGACGCGCGACCCGGATGCGCCCGTGGGCGACACCGCCGTCAAGCCGGCCCCGGCCGATCCAGTGGCGCGCCAGCAGTCCGAGATGCCGCCGATGGCCGTGGTGAAACCGGCGCCGCCGATGGCCAGTCAGCCAACCCTGCCGCCCACCGCCTCACCGCAAATCGTTCCGCCGCCCCAGCAGCAGGCACAGCTGGCGAGCCGCCCGGCCGTCCGCCCCGACCAGAAAGTGGCGCGCCTGATCACCATCGCGCTCGACCCCGGTCACGGCGGCGAAGATCCCGGCGCCACGGGCGCCTCCGGCGCGCGCGAAAAAGACCTGGTGCTGGCCATTGCCAAGCGCCTCAAATTCAAGCTGGAAGAGTTGCCGAACATGCGCGTCATGCTCACCCGCGACGCCGACTTTTTCGTGCCCCTCAATCAGCGCGTTGAAAAAGCCCGCAAGGTGCAGGCCGACCTGTTCGTCTCGATCCACGCCGATGCCTTTGTGGAACCGTCGGCAAGGGGCTCGTCCGTGTTTGTGCTGTCTGAAAAAGGCGCCTCCTCG
This sequence comes from Massilia sp., assembly GCA_045810505.1. Taxonomy (GTDB): domain Bacteria; phylum Pseudomonadota; class Gammaproteobacteria; order Burkholderiales; family Burkholderiaceae_D; genus JAFCUW01. The sequence continues at coordinate 7,481 of JBJMVV010000085.1, read as the reverse complement.
ACGGCGGCGCGCTGGCTGGCCAACAAGGAAAATCTTGCCGACGCCATCGGCGGGGTCAACATCGGCACCCAGGACCGCCAACTGGCCAGCGTGCTGCTGGACCTGTCGACGACAGCCCAGATCAACGACAGTTTAAAGTTGGGAAAGGCCGTGCTCGGTGAAATCGGCGGCATCGCCAAGTTGCACCGCGGCGCTGTCGAGCAGGCCGGCTTTGCCGTGCTCAAGGCCCCCGACATCCCGTCCATCCTGGTCGAGACGGCTTTTATCTCGAACCCGGAAGAAGAAGCCCGTTTGAAGGACAATGGCTACCAGGACCAGATTGCCGACGCCATCACCAAGGGCATCCGCCGCTACTTTGCCAATAATCCGCCGCTGGCGAAAGGCCGCCTGAGCTGATCGCCATTCAACCGAGAAGGTGCCCGCCATGTCCGTCATCAACCACGCCAAGCTGGGCGCCCTGCCCGCCGTCCACCTCAACCATCCCGACGGCGCGCGCGCCGTGGTGACCCTGTTTGGCGCCCACCTGGTGTCCTGGAAAACCGCCGATGGCGCGGAACAATTGTTCTGCTCGGAGCGCTCGGCGCTCGATGGCAGCCGCGCCATCCGTGGCGGGGTGCCCGTGATTTTCCCCCAGTTTAACGAACGGGGATCCATCATCCGCCACGGCTTTGCGCGCATGAGCACGTGGCAGGTGGCGGACAGCGGCGAAGCGGACGGCAAGGTGTTTGCCGTGTTTGCGCTTGCTCCCGCTGATCTCGCACCCGCCCGCGCGGCCGAGTGGCCCCACGCCTTTGCGCTGCGCCTGCGGATTGAACTTGGCGGGCAGGAACTGGCGATGACTTTGGAGGTCGACAACAGCGGCGCGGCGCCGTTTGATTTTTCCGCGGCGCTGCATACTTACCACCACGTGGCCGACGTGCAGGCAGTGCGCATCGAGGGCGTGCAGGTGGCGCCGCTGGCCATTGGCGAGTCGCTCGATGCCATCTACAGCGATGTCCCCGGCACCATCACACTGCACGACGGCGCGCGCACGGTCGTGTCGACCCAGACGGGCTTTACGGATGCGGTGGTGTGGAATCCCGGCAAGGCTGCCAGCGCGGCAATGGCGGACATGGAAGCCCATGAATACCGCCATTTTGTCTGCATCGAACCGGCCGTGATTGCGCCCGTCACCCTGGCGGCGGGTGCAACATGGCGCGGGCACAACCTGCTGCGCGTTACGCGATAATCAGTTCGATTCCTTGATCATGCGCCCGCCGCCAGCCTGAATCGGGCGGGCATTCAAGGGATACAGGCGGCTGAACAAGGCCATCTGCGCGGGCGAGGCCTGCATCGGCTGCTTCATCACCATCCACAGCACATTTTCCGTGCAAGGCGGGGTGGTCATCGAGCCCATGAAGGTAAAGTATTCGCGCTTTTTCGGCAAGATCTCGTTGACGTCCAGCGCCACCACGGGATTGACGGCCAGATTTTTTTCCAGCGGCAGATTGTTCCACACGGTCTGGAGCATCGGATTGGCCGCGCCCCGCTCGAGCAGCACGGCGATCACGGCCAGGTTGCCTTCGCCATCCTTGTGCACCAGGTGCACCACCATTTCCGTGCCGCGGCCATTGATCTTCTCTTCCGATGGGCGGTGGAAGTGGAACTGCTGCAATTCATAGGTGCGGTTACCCACCGTGATGTAATTGCCCAGGCCCACGCCCACCTGGATGGTGTGGCCATTGTCGATGACGTTGAAACCGGATGCGCGGTAGTCAAACGCGATCTGCTCCAGGTCGACCTTCATGCCGTCGCGCAGGTCGATGGGCGACTGGCGGGTGCCCGTGCCGCACTTGGACCAGGCCGGATTCATCTGGGCCCAGTTGGCCGGGCCCGTGTCGCCATCGTAAGACCAGTGGGCATTGGTGAGACGCGGGGCGCCGCCCGCTTCGCCCGGCAAGCCGTTGGCAGGGTGAACGGTGGCGAGGGCCGCGGCGACCATGGCCTGGTCGCGCTGGCGCTGCAGTTCGGCGATCTTTTTTGCCTTGGCGGCCGCGGCGGCGCGGGCGGCCTGGTTGGCGCGCATGGCGGCCAGGCGGGTGGCGATCTTGGCGGACAGTTCCGCTTCGGCTTCCTCTTCCTTGGCGCGCTGGGCAGCCAGTTGGGCGGCGGCGGTCTGCTTGATCAGCACGGGGCTGGGATCGACTTTTGATTCCGCAGGCTTGGTTTCGGCTTTGCCTTCGGCCTTGGCCTTGGCAGCTTCAGCGGCCTTGGCCAGTTCGCCCTTGGGCGCTTCGGCTTTGGCGGAGGCTGCAGGCGCGGCCGATGCAGCGGCCGCGCCGTGGGCAGGAGGGTCATTCGCTTGCGCGGCGCCAGCAGCCAGGCAGCAAACGAATAAGGTGATGAGGTGTCGCATGGGGATCCAGAAGAGTCGCTTTACTTTCTGGATATCGGCGCGGTCGGCCTAAAACTTGAGCCGTGCGGAAACATTTGGGTGGAACAGCGTCCACCCAAAGGAGCTAGTCCGCTTATGGGCGGCCTCGCATTTTCCCGGCCACCTTCCACAGGCCGCCCAGGGCGACCGGCACGACGGCTACCGCAACGCCCAGCAGGACGATGGTGGTGAGGTGATCGCGCACCTGCGGGATGTTGCCGAAGAAATAGCCAGCGGTCACGAGCGAGAGCACCCACAGCACGGCGCCAGTGATGTTGTAGAGCTGAAAGCGGGTGTGGGTCATGTCGGACACGCCGGCCACAAACGGCGCGAAGGTGCGCACCACGGGCACGAAGCGGGCCAGGATGATGGTCTTGCCGCCATGCTTTTCAAAAAAGTCGTGGGTGCGGCGCAGGGCATCCTTGTTGATCCAGCGGTAATCGTGGGTGAACACGCGCTGCCCGATTGCTTCGCCGATATAGTAATTGAGGGTGTTGCCCGTGACGGCGGCCGTGATCAGCAGCGCCAGCAGCAATGGATAACTCATCTGCCCGGTGGCGCAAAAGGCGCCGGCGATGAACAGCAAAGTATCGCCGGGGAAAAAGAACAGCACAACCAGGCCGGTCTCGCAAAACACGATGGCAAACAGCACCGCGTAGACATAGACACCATACAGGGCCAGCAAGTTGCCCAAGGTTTTATCGACATGCAAAATCATGTCGAAAAATTGCGTCAGATCCATAGTCATCCTAAAAGGTAGCGGCGCATCATACCATTCCCATTACGCAGCGTATTGACTGCTTTGCAAGCATTTTAAGATTTATTTACACAAGGCCTGTTTCCGATTTGACCATGCAGCGCCGTACAATAGTTCCCGACAATTGTGTCCGCCACGGAGATCCCCGATGCCCGTATTTCAGTCCCGACCTTGGCTTTTTGCCGTCCTCGCAATGGCCGCCAGCGCCGCGCTGGGCGCCGAACTGCCGCCCAAGCCGACCATGGCCGACGTCATCAAGGCCTCGAAGGCCTCCGACTGGCGCCCGCTCGATCCAGCCAACACCCTGTACATGGAGTTGGCCACAGGCCGGGTGGTGATCGAACTGGCGCCGACGTTTGCGCCGCGCCACGTCGCCAACATCCGCACCCTGGTGAACGAACATTATTTCGACGGCCTGGCCGTGATCCGCTCGCAGGACAACTGGGTGGCCCAGTGGGGCGACGCCGACGAGAAAAATCCCAAGTCGATGGGCACCGCCAAAGCCACCCTGCCTGGCGAATTCACCGTCGACCTGCGCGAAGACCGCGCCTTCACGCGCCTGAAAGACCGCGACGGTTACGCCCCCGTGGTCGGCCACTCGAACGGCTTCCCGTCCGCGCGCGACCCGAAAACCGGGCGCGCCTGGCTGGCCCACTGCTACGGCATGGTCGGCGTCGGCCGCGACAACGGCGCCGACAGCGGCAGCGGCAGTTCCCTCTACGCCGTGATCGGCCAGTCGCCCCGCCAACTGGACCGCAACATCACCGTGGTCGGCCGCGTCGTGGCCGGCATGCCCCTGCTGTCGACCATCCCGCGCGGACCCGGCGCCATGGGCTTTTTTGACAAGCCCGAGCAGATGGTGGCGATCAAGTCCGTCAAGTTTGCCGCCGACGTGCCGGAGAGTGAGCGCAGCCGGCTGGAGGTGATGCGCACTGACAGCGGCGCGTTTCAGCTGGCGGTGGAGGCGCAGCGCAATCGCGGTGGGCCGTGGACCAAGGTCGCGGCGGGGCATATCGATTTGTGTAACGCGCCGATACCTGTGCGAGCCGTCAGCGCAAATTAATACAGAAAATGGGGACTGGCGCCAACGGTGCCTGTCCCATTTTTCATGTCCCGCGAATCGGCCCGAGATGCGCACGTTATAATCAGCCGATGAACGCCCCGCTCCCCTCCACACCCCGCCCCATTCAAGCTCTGCCCGACCAGCTGATCTCCCAGATCGCCGCCGGCGAGGTGGTGGAGCGCCCGTCGGCGGTCGTGAAAGAGCTGCTGGAAAACGCCCTCGACGCGGGCGCCACGGCCATCACGGTGCGGCTGGAAGAAGGCGGCGTCAAGCGCATTGCGATCACCGACAACGGCCGCGGCATCGCGCCCGAGCAGCTGCCGCTTGCCCTGGCCCGCCACGCCACTTCGAAAATCGCTTCGCTGCACGACCTGGAAAACGTGGCCACCCTGGGCTTCCGGGGCGAGGCGCTGGCCTCGATTGCGGCCGTCGCCGCCGTCACTGTCACCTCGCGCACCATCGACGCGCCGCATGCCTGGGAGCTGGTGGGCTCGCACCTGGGCACCGTCGCGCCCTCGTCCGGCCCGCACGGCACCACCATCGACGTGCAGGATCTGTACTTCAACACGCCCGCGCGGCGCAAATTTTTAAAGTCCGAGCAGACCGAGTACGGCCACTGCGCTGAAGTGGTGCGCCGCATCGCGCTGGCGCGGCCGGACGTGGCCTTCAGCTTGAGCCACAATGGCCGCACCATCGACCACTGGAAGGTCGGCCCCATCGACAAGCGCAGCGCCCACATCCTCGGCAGCGATTTCGCCGAAGCCCGCCTGGCGCTGGATGAAGCGGCCGGCCCCCTGCGCATCCACGGCTACGCCGGTCTGCCGACGGCCTCGAAGGCGCGGGCGGACGGCCAGTTCTTTTACGTGAACGGCCGCTTCGTGCGCGACAAGCTGCTCATGCACGCGGTGCGCGCCGCCTACCAGGATGTGCTGCACGGCGACCGCTTTCCGTCCTATGTGCTGGCGCTGGACCTCGACCCGGCGCTGGTCGACGTCAATGTGCACCCGTCCAAAATCGAAGTGCGCTTCCGCGACAGCCGCGCCGTTCACCAGTTCGTGTTTCATGCGGTGCAGCGCGCCCTCGCCCAGACCTCGGCCACCTCGCACGGCAGCGTGCCGGCGCCGCTGCCCGCTGCCGACGTGGGCGGCGCGGCGGCAAGCTGGCGCCGCGAGCACGAGCAGACCTCGTTTGGCGCGGCGCTGGCGTCCAGCACCTTCTCGCCATCGCCGTTTGCCGGCGAGCGCTATCAACCTGGCGTGGCGCAGCGCACCGATGCCTACGGCGCCCTGTTTGCGGGCAGCGACGGCGGCGGCATGGGCGTGGCCGAAAGCGCGTCCAGCTACACCGCCGCCACCGCGCCCGTGATTGCCTACAGCGCCCCGGCGTCGACCATGTCGAACGACGAGTACCCGCTCGGCTTCGCCCTGGCCCAGCTGCATGGCATCTACGTGCTGGCGCAGAACGCCAAAGGCATGGTCCTGGTCGACATGCACGCCGCCCACGAGCGCATCCTCTACGAACAGCTAAAGGCGGCGCTGGACGCCCAGGTCGACGGCCAGGACATGCAGGTGCAGTCCCTGCTCATCCCCGTCACCTTTTATGCGGACGCCATCGAAGTGGGCACCGCCCAGGAACACGCCGCGACCTTAAAATCGCTCGGCTTCGATATCGCCGCGCTCTCCCCCACGACGCTCGCCGTGCGCTCCGTGCCGGTGCTGCTGAAAGGGGCCGATGCGCAGACGCTGGCGCGCGACGTGCTGCGCGACGTGCGCGAATACGGCGGCTCGCGCGTATTGATCGAACGCCGGAACGAACTGCTGGGCACCCTCGCCTGCCACACCGCCGTGCGCGCCAACCGCATGCTGTCCGTGCCCGAGATGAACGCCCTGCTACGCCAGATGGAAGCGACCGAGCGCGCCGACCAGTGCAACCACGGCCGGCCCACCTGGGTGCAGCTGGAAATCAGCGCCCTCGACAAGCTGTTCTTGCGCGGGCAGTAAGCGATGTCGAACAAACCTCTGGCGGTGGCCATCATGGGCCCCACCGCGTCCGGCAAGACCGCCGCCGCGCTGGCGATTGCCCGCGAGCGCCCCGTTGAAATCATCTCCGTCGACTCGGCCCTGGTCTACCGCGGCATGGACATCGGCACGGCCAAACCAACGCCAGAAGAACTGGCCGCCGCGCCGCATCACCTGATCGACATCATCGAGCCGACCGACAGCTACTCGGTGGCCCAGTTCAGGAGCGACACCCTGCGCCTGGTCGACGAGATCAGCGCGCGCGGCGCCCTGCCCCTGCTGGTGGGCGGCACCATGATGTATTTTAAGGGACTGAACGAAGGTCTCGACGATCTGCCCACCGCCGACGCCGCGGTGCGCGCCCGCCTGGAAGACGAGGCCGCGCGCCTGGGCTGGCCGGCCCTGCACGCGCGCCTGCGCGAAGTCGACCCCGTCACCGCCGAGCGCCTCGCCCCCAACGACGCCCAGCGCATCAACCGCGCCCTGGAAATTTACGAATTGAGCGGCCAGCCCATGTCGGCCCTGCTGTCCGGCCGCGGCAAGCTGGAGCTGCCGTTTGATTTGCTCGCCTTCGCGCTGGAACCATCGGACCGCGCCGTCCTCCACGCCCGCATCGCCACCCGCTTCGATCAAATGCTGGGCACCCGCGATGACACCGGCCTGGTCGCCGAAGTGCAGACACTGCGCGCCCGCGGCGACCTGCACCCCGCCCTCCCCTCGATGCGCTGCGTCGGCTACCGCCAGGCCTGGGACTACCTCGACGGCGCCATCGACCGAACCGCCCTGCGCGAAACCGGCATCATCGCCACCCGCCAGCTCGCCAAGCGCCAGCTGACCTGGCTGCGCGCCATGCCCGAGCGCATCGTCCTCGACTGCCTCGGCCCCGACCCCGCCCCCCTGATGCTGGCGCAGATCGCCGCGCACACCGCATAGCATTCCACGTGCGCCCAAGATTGTTTTGGCAGTATCCTTGACACACCCGCGCAAAATCTGGATAATGCTCGGCTGTCGGGTGATATAGCTCAGTTGGTTAGAGCACAGCATTCATAATGCTGGGGTCGGTGGTTCAAGTCCACCTATCACCACCAAGAATTGCACAAGCCGTTGATTCGAAAGGATCAGCGGCTTTTTGTTTGCCGTGCAGCTCGCATGGTGTTGCACATCGGTGCTACGGGCAGGTAAATTCTTAACCGGCATTGATCGTTATAGTTTTTTGTTGGTATAGTTTGT
>JBJMVV010000084.1:0-15440 GCA_045810505.1 Massilia sp. | reverse complement strand
GCTGTACTGGTGGCTCAACAATTACCTGGACCTCGACAGCGACCAGTCCGGTTTTGTGAAGCGCGACATCGACAATCTGTTCCAGTGGCACCGCAAGACCCAGCTGAAAGATTATGTACAGCTGCTGCAGACGGGCCAGCGCCAGCTCGCCGGCAATATCTCGGCGGCCGATCTGCACGCGGACTACGACGAGATTCGCGCCCGCACCGAATTGCTCGCCTTCAAAGCCTTGCCCGAACTGGCCGAACTGGCGCGCACCGTCAAGCCCGAACAGATCGCGCAGATGGAAAAGAAGTTCGCCAAGAACAATGACGACTACCGCAAAAAATTCATGCGCGGTGACATGGAAGACCAACAGAAGGCCCGCTTCAAAAAATCCATGGAGCAGTTCGACCTGTGGTTCGGCCATTTCAGCTCGGAGCAGGAAGCGATCCTGCGCAAGGCGTCCGATGCGCGCCCCCTGAACAATGACATATGGCTCGATGAACGGATGCGCCGTCAAAAACGCATCGTCGCCGTGCTGCGCAAGATCCAGCAAGAAAAGTTGAGCAAGGACGCCACCATTGCGCAGTTGCACGGCCTGGTGCGCGAACTGTTCGACCGGCTGGAAGCGCCTGAACGCAAGACCTTTTACGATACCTATGAAGAAGGCACCATCCAGATGATCCTGACGGCCGTGAAAATTGCGACGCCGGCCCAGAAAGCCAATGCACAAAAACGCATGCAGGGCTGGATCGAGGATTTTAATGTGCTGGCCAGCCAGCCGCAGACCTGAGAACCTGGAACCCCGGCGATGCTATAGTCGCGGCCATGCAAAAAAAACCGACTAAGACTCCCAAGATTCCCGTCCACCGCCCGCCGCCGCCGAAGCATGTGCGCATCATCGGCGGCGCCTGGAAACGCACGCAGTTGCCCGTGCTCGATGCCCTCGGCCTGCGCCCCACGCCTGACCGGGTGCGCGAGACCGTGTTCAACTGGATCAGCCACCTGTGGGGCAACGATTGGCAGGGCATGAGCGTGCTCGACCTGTTTGCTGGCAGCGGCGCGCTGGGTTTTGAGGCGGCCAGCCGGGGCGCCGCGGCCGTCACCCTGGTCGACATGCACCCGAGGGTGGTCGCGCAACTGGGCGAGATCAAGGACAAGCTCAAGGCGGAGAATGTGACCGTGCAGCGCGCCGACGCCATGGCCGCCGCGCAATCGCTCGGTGTAAGAGGCGAGCATTATGATCTGGTGTTCCTCGACCCGCCTTACCAGCAGGACCTGCTGGCCAAATCCCTGCCGCTGTGCGTCAAACTGCTCAATGATGACGGTTTGATCTACGTCGAATCCGGCGCGCCCCTGCCTTTTGCCGACCACGAGTACGGCGAAGCGGAAGAAACCCCGCCGTGGCTGGCCCCCTGGTTCCCGGTGCGCGAGGACAAAGCGGGCATGGTGTTTTATTACCTGCTGCAACTGCGCGCGGCCGCCTAAGCACCCTGCACGGCATCGCCGTTTTCGCTACACTGGTGGCAGTGCGGCGCGCCCTGCCGCCTGCCCCAAACTGGACGGAAACCGCGCAGTTGTAGGGCAGAAACGCCGTTTTCGGGCATAATGCGCGTTCTATATGAGTGCATCTCCAGGGAGCCGCAATGGTTGTAGCCGTTTATCCAGGTACCTTCGATCCCCTCACCCGCGGTCATGAAGACCTCGTGCGCCGGGCGTCGGGTCTGTTCGACGGTCTCGTCGTCGGCGTTGCCGACAGCAAGAACAAGCGTCCCTTCTTTTCGCTCGAGGAGCGCCTTGAAATCGCCAACGAGGTGCTGGGCCATTATCCCAATGTCAAGGTGGAAAGTTTTTCAGGGCTGCTGAAAGATTTCGTGCGCAAGCACGATGCGCGAGTGATTGTGCGCGGCCTGCGCGCCGTGTCGGACTTCGAATATGAATTTCAAATGGCCGGCATGAACCGCTATCTGCTGCCGGACGTCGAAACCCTGTTCCTGACCCCGTCCGACCAGTACCAGTTCATCTCCGGCACCATCGTGCGCGAAATCGCCATCCTGGGCGGGGACGTCTCCAAATTCGTGTTTCCTTCGGTGGACCGCTGGCTGCAAAAGAAAATTGCCACCATGGCCAAGCCGACGCCTTAAGACTGCTACGCATCATGGCTTTATTGATTACCGACGACTGCATCAACTGCGACGTGTGCGAGCCCGAGTGCCCGAACGAGGCCATTTACATGGGCGCGGAGATCTACGAGATCGATCCCAATAAATGCACGGAATGCGTGGGCCACTTCGATGAGCCCCAGTGCCAGCAGGTGTGCCCCGTCAGCTGCATTCCCTTCAATCCCGCCTGGCGCGAAACGCGCGAAGAACTGCTCGTCAAATACGAACGCCTGACAGCCACCAAGGCTGCCTGAAGCCGTCATTTCGCGGCGGCCGCTTGCCGCCGCCGAGCACGCTCGTGCTATATTCAGCGCGCACTGATCCCTATTTAAAATAACAAGGAGACTTCCATGGTCGCGACTCGCTTTGGTCTGAAACACTGGTTTGCCGGCGCTGCGCTGGCGTTGACGATGGCGCACGGCGCCCAGGCAGTGGAAGTGAACGGCATCAAATTCGACGACACGGCCAAGGTGGCGGGCAAGGAACTCGTGCTCAACGGCGCGGGCTTGCGCACCAAGGTGATTTTCAAGGTGTATGCCGCCGGTCTCTATCTCACCGAAAAGAAGACCACGGTCGCCGACGTGCTGCGCCAGGAAGGCCCGCGCCGCATGACGCTCGTGATGATGCGCGACGTCAGCTCCGATGATTTCGGCGACGCCTTCATGAAAGGCATCAACGAAAACACGGACGCCACTGAAAAAGCCAAATACGCCGGCCAGATTGCCAAGTTTGGTGAATTGTTTGGCGGGCTTCCCGGCGTCAAAAAAGGCGACGTGCTGCACCTCGACCTGATCCCCGGCAGCGGCACCCAGGCTGAACTGAACGGCAAGAAAGTGGGCGAGCTGATTCCCGACCCCAGTTTTTATAACGCCATGTTGCGCATCTGGCTCGGTGACAAGCCCGCCGACCGCAATCTGAAGCCGGCCCTGCTGGGCGCCAGCCGTTCTTAATTGTTGGACATGATTGAAGACAAAAAAAGCGCGGGTCCCGACAGGGCGCCGCGCTTTTTTTACTGAATCTTCCTGCTTAGACGCGGGCAGCCAAAGCGTGCAACTCCGCCGTCTGGCTCACGCCGTGCGCCGAATTGATCATGCGCTTCATGAGCTTGGTGTCCTGCAAATGGCGGCGGGCCGCCTGCTCTTCGCGCGACAGGCGCGGGCGCACCACCAGCACGGCGGCGCGGGCCAGGCCGCTCAGCAAGGGCTTGAAGAACACGGCAAGGCCGGCCACGGCGGAAACGCCCAGCATGGCGCCAACCAGGAGCAGGACGGGTACGCCTGCTGCGCTTTGAAACATACTTGAGGTGAAAGACACGATGGTTCCAATGGATTTAACTTACTATGTCCAAACTATAGTGCAACGCAACATATAAATCTAATTCCAATTAGCAATACCGATTATACGAATGATGAATGGAATCATGTATATTGGCATCGTCACCATGCCGGAACACCCTAGAGCCACCTTCCCATGAGCTTTCTCACCTTAGACCTCAATTTGCTGCGCGTCTTCGATGCCGTCATGACGGAGCAAAACCTGACCCGGGCCGCCGGCCACCTGGCCATGACGCAACCGGCCGTCTCCAACGCCATCAAGCGCCTGCGCGAGAGCCTCAACGATGAGTTGCTGATCCGCACGGCCTACGGTGTCAAACCCACCCCACGGGCCGAACAGCTGTGGCCGGCCGTGCGCCAGGCCCTGGCCGGCCTGGAAGCGGCAGTCGCTCCCGGCGCCTTCGATGTCTCCAAAACCAACGCGACTTTCCGAATGGCGATGGCGGACGCCACCGCGGCCTTCTGGCTGCCTTCGCTGGTGCGCGCCATTGAAAGCGATGCGCCTGGCGTGACGGTGCGGATGGTGCCGCTGACCACGCGCGAGCCGCGGCCGATGTTGCTGCGCGGCGATATCGACCTGGCCGTCGGGTTTTTTCCTGGCGTGGCGGCGCAATTGTCGTCCGACCACAGTTCGCCGATCCGCCACGAACGCCTGTATTCGGGCCGCTACGTGTGCGTGATGCGCAAGGAACACCCGCTGGCCACGGGCGAGCTGAGCCTGGATCGCTACGTCGCCGCGAAACATTTATTGGTGAGTTTTTCCGGCCGCGCCCATGGCTTGACGGATGAAGCGCTGGCCCAGTTGGGGCGGGAGCGCAAGATTTTGCTGACGGTGAACCAGTTTTTTACGGCAGGGCGGGTGGTGGCCAATTCGGACCTGATCACGGTCTTGCCGAAACACCTGTTTGCCTCCACCGGCAATTCGGAACTGCTGACCTGGCGGGAGCTGCCGTTTACTTTACCGGCCGTTCACGTCGACATGCTGTGGCACGAGCGCGACGCCAGAAGTCCGGCCCACACCTGGCTCAGAAAGCATTTTGAGGACATGGATCTGACCATGTCGCCCTCGCACCGGCTTTATACGCAGACCGACTGATCAGCGGATCGGCAGTTTGGTCGTATTCTTGACTTCTTCCATGACCGCATAGGTGTGCGTCTCGCGCACACCTTTCTGCAGCAGGGTTTTACCGAGAAATTCCCGGTACGCCGCCATGTCTTTGACGCGCGCTTTCACCAGGTAATCGAAACCGCCGGCCACCATGTGGCATTCCAGCACTTCCGGGATCAGTTGCACGCTGTTTTTAAAGGCGTCGAACACTTCCGGGGTGGTGCGGTCGAGCACGACTTCAATGAACACCAGCAGGGACACGTCGAGCAACTGGGGATTCAGCTGGGCCGTGTAGCCCATGATGTAGCCGGACTCGTGCAGTTTGCGCACGCGCTCCAGGCAGGCGGCCGGGGACAGATTGACCCGTGCGGCCAACTCGACGTTGCTAATACGTCCATCATTCTGCAATTCCGACAGGATTTTCTTGCTGATCTTGTCCAGCATGGTCCCCACCTCCGCAAATAAATATTATTTGGTGAAATTGTCTCACCAAAAACTATCTATTGCTAGTCTTCTGTAATACCAGAATTAATCCAGAAGAAACAGCACTACAATCGAATCACATTTTTACCCCTGAAACTGCGCTGTTCCGACGAGTTTGCTCGATCGGCTGCGCGGTTTCTTGGCGCTTACTTATTGTTTTCGTATTGTTTTACCCCTCATAAAGAGTCTCCCATGAATACTGCCGCCGCCCCGGCCATCGCCCAGCTCCCCTTCGCCGCCCTGCTCGCCGAGATCAAGCCACCCCAGTCGGCCTTGCGCGCCGCCATCACGGCGGCCTACCGCCGCGACGAAAGCGCCGCTGTCGAGGGTTTATTGGACCAGGGCGTACGCGCCAATCCCGCCGCGGCGCCGCTGGCCAAGCGCCTGGTCGAGCAGGTGCGCGCAAAACGCACCCGGGCGTCCGGTGTCGATGCGCTGATGCATGAATTTTCCCTGTCGTCGGAAGAAGGCGTGGCGCTGATGTGCCTGGCTGAAGCCCTGCTGCGCATTCCCGACAGCCAGACGGCCGACCGCCTCATTGCCGATAAAATCAGCAAGGGCGACTGGCGCAAGCACCTGGGCGAGTCGCCTTCCTTATTCGTCAACGCCGCCACCTGGGGCCTGTTGATCACCGGTAAATTGGTCAGCACCAGCAGCGAACAGGGGCTGACCTCCGCCATCAGCAAGCTGATCGGCAAGGGCGGCGAACCGCTGATCCGCAAGGGCGTCGACCTGGCCATGCGCATGCTGGGCAACCAGTTCGTCACCGGTCAAACCATCGATGAGGCGCTGAAAAACAGCCGCCCCAATGAAGCACGCGGCTACCGCTATTCCTATGACATGCTGGGCGAAGCGGCGCTGACGGAAGCGGATGCGCAGGCCTATTATCGCTCCTACGAAACGGCCATCCACGCCATCGGCAAGGCCTCGAATGGCCGCGGCATTAATGACGGTCCCGGCATTTCCATCAAGCTGTCGGCGCTGCACCCCCGTTACAGCCGGGCCCAGCATGCGCGCGTGATGAATGAATTGCTGCCGCGCGTGCGTGCGCTGGTCTTGCTGGCAAAACAGTACGACATCGGCATCAACATCGATGCAGAGGAAGCGGACCGCCTGGAAATCTCGCTCGACATGATGGAGGCAATGGCGTTTGACCCCGCCCTGGCCGGTTTCAACGGCATTGGTTTTGTGGTCCAGGCCTATCAAAAACGCTGCCCCTTCGTCATCGATTTCCTGATCGACCTGGCCAAGCGCAGCGGCCGCCAATTCATGGTGCGCCTGGTCAAGGGCGCTTATTGGGATGCTGAAATCAAGCGCGCCCAGGTCGATGGCATGCCGGGCTTTCCCGTCTACACCCGCAAGGTCTACACGGACGTCAGCTATCTGAGCTGCGCGCGCAAGCTGCTGTCGGCGGCCGATCGCCTCTATCCCCAGTTTGCCACCCACAATGCCCACTCCCTGGCCGTGATCTACACCTGGGCCAAGGCGGATGGCATCACCAACTATGAATTCCAGTGCCTGCACGGCATGGGCGAGACCCTGTACGACCAGGTGGTCGGCAAGGATCAGCTCGACAAAGCCTGCCGCATCTACGCCCCGGTCGGCTCGCACGAAACCCTGCTGGCCTATCTGGTACGCCGCCTGCTGGAGAACGGCGCCAATTCGTCCTTCGTCAACCAGATCGTCGATCCCGACGTGTCGATTGCTTCGCTGATCGCCGACCCTTTTGAGGCCGCCCGCGCCCAGCACTGCGCGCCCCATCCCGGCATTGCCCTGCCGAGAAAACTGTTTGGCGCCGAGCGCGACAATTCGGCTGGCCTGGACCTCAGCAATGAAGACGTGCTGACGGACCTGGCAACCACCCTGGCGCAGCCGCGCCAGTATGCCGCCGCACCTTTGATTGCCGGCACGCTCGATCCTGCAGGCAAGTCGGCGCAGGACATTGTCAATCCTGCCAACCATCAAGATATTGTCGGCAGCATCGTTGAAGCAAGCGCCAGCGATGTCGACACGGCGCTGGCCGCCGCCAGCGCTTACGCCGCCCAGTGGCAAGCGCACACGCCGGCAGAACGTGCCGCGATCGTGGCGAAAGTGGCCGACCTGTTTGAAGCAAATTGCCAGGAACTCATGGCGCTGGCCGTGCGTGAAGCGGGCAAATCGCTGCCGAACGCGATTGCCGAAGTGCGCGAAGCTGTCGACTTCCTGCGCTATTACGCCCAGCAGGCGGTCAGCAATGACGCGGCGCCAGCGCTGGGCCCGGTCAGCTGCATCAGCCCGTGGAATTTCCCGCTGGCGATTTTTACGGGCCAGGTGGCCGCAAGCCTGGTGGCCGGCAACGTTGTGCTGGCAAAACCTGCCGAGCAGACACCCCTGATTGCCCACCGCGCCGTGGAACTGTTTTATGCAGCCGGCCTGCCGGCGGCCGCCCTGCAATTGCTGCCCGGCCGCGGCGAAGTGGTGGGCGCTGCCCTGACGGCCGATGCCTGCGTGCGCGGCGTGATTTTTACCGGTTCCACCGAAGTGGCGCAATTGATCAACCGCACCCTGGCGGCGCGCTCCGTCAAGGAAGGCGTGGAAATTGCGCTGATTGCCGAGACGGGCGGCCAGAACGCTTTGATCGTCGATTCCTCCGCCCTGCCGGAACAGGTGGTGCAAGATGCCTTGAGTTCGGCGTTCGACAGCGCCGGCCAGCGCTGCTCGGCCTTGCGGGTGCTGTTCCTGCAGGACGATATCGCCGATAAAACCCTCAAAATGTTGAAGGGCGCCATGCAGGAATTGCGCGTGGGCCAGCCAGACCGCCTGGCCACCGATATCGGCCCCGTGATCGATGCCGAAGCGCGCGACAATTTACTGGCCCACATCGAGCGCACTAAAAAAACGGCGAAGTCGTATTTCGCGCTGGAGTTACCGGAAAGCCTCACGGCCAACGGCACTTTTGTGGCGCCCACCGTGATGGAAATCGGCTCGCTCGCCGAACTGACCCGCGAGGTGTTCGGCCCCGTGCTGCACGTGATCCGCTACCGCCGCGCCGACCTGCCGCAACTGGTCGACGCCATCAATGCCAGCGGCTTTGGCCTGACCTTGGGCGTGCATTCACGTATTGATGAAACCATCGACTTCATTGCCCAGCGCGCCCACGTCGGCAATATTTATATCAACCGCAATATTGTCGGTGCCGTCGTCGGCGTGCAGCCGTTTGGCGGCGAAGGCAAATCGGGCACCGGTCCCAAGGCCGGCGGTCCGCTGTATCTGAAACGTCTGCAGGCGGCCAATGGGGAAGTGGCGTCCGGCCTGCCCGCGGCGCAACACACCCTGCCGGCCCTGACCGCGCTGGCAGGCTGGGCTGCATCGCATCAGCAGCCGAAGCTGGCCTCGCTGATTGCCAATTATCAGCGCAGCAGCCCACTGGGCGCCACCATTCACCTGCCCGGTCCCACGGGCGAGCGCAACACCTTGTCGTTTGCCGAACGGGGTCACGTCTTGTGCGCCGCCAGCACACCGGCCGTGCTGCTCAATCAGTTGGCAGCCGTATTCGCCACCGGCAACCGCGCCATCGTGCTCGGCAACACCTTGCCGGCCGGCCTGCACGCCGCAGCGCTGGCCAGCATCGAGCAGGTCGACAGCGTAGCCGCCATCGGCGCGCCGTTCCAGATCGCGCTGGTCGAGCCTGGTATTGCCGCCACCGTATCAGCTGCCCTGGCCGCCCGCGACGGCGCCCTGGTCAGCCTGATCGACACCAGCGCCGACGGGGCCATCCCCCTGTGGCGCCTGGTGGCCGAACGCGCCCTCTGCGTCAACACGACCGCAGCTGGCGGAAACGCAAGCCTGATGACCTTGGGTTTGTAATGATGGAGGTCTGTCTATTCGGGCGTCTACAAAGCCTTCACGGCAAGACGCGACGGCGAAGACAGTACCGCATTACCTAGGACACTCTTCTCTGATCAACAAGAACCGCCGGTTCTAGTGGATCAGAGAAGAGTGTCCGACCCCGTGTGTACGGCAAGCCGAAGCAACGCAGTCGTGGAGGCTTTTTAGACGCTCGATTGGAGGAAGACATGTTTGTTGGAGTTCCCAAAGAAATTAAAAACAATGAATATCGGGTCGGCTTGACGCCCCCCAGCGTGCGCGAGTTGACGTCGCGTGGCCATCAGGTGCTGGTACAGAAGGGGGCTGGATTGGAAATCGGCTTGCCTGATGACGAGTACGTGGCGGCCGGCGCCAGCATCGTCGCCACCGCCGCCGAGGTGTTTCAGCGCGCCGAGATGGTAGTCAAAGTGAAGGAGCCGCAGCCGGCCGAATGCGCCATGCTGCGGCCCGGGCAGATTTTATATACCTATCTGCATCTGGCGCCGGATCCGGAGCAGACGGCGGCGCTGATTGCGTCCGGCGCGGTCTGCATTGCCTACGAAACCATCACCGGCGCTGGCGGCGGCCTGCCCCTGCTCGCGCCCATGAGCGAGGTGGCGGGGCGCATGGCGATCCAGGCCGGTGCGGCCCACCTGGAAAAATCCAAGGGCGGCATGGGATTGTTGCTGGGCGGCGTGCCGGGCGTGGCGGCGGGCCACGTCGTCATCATCGGCGCAGGGGTGGTCGGCACCAATGCGCTGCAGATGGCGGTGGGAACCGGGGCGCGCGTGACCGTGCTCGATAAAAACATCGAACGACTGCGCCAGCTTGACCTGATTTTTGGCAACCGCATTGCCACTGTGTACTCGAACGCCCATGCCATCGAAGAAGCCGTGCTGTCGGCCGACCTGGTGGTGGGCGGCGTGCTGGTACCCGGTGCAGCCGCGCCCAAGCTGGTGACCAAGGCCATGATTTCAAAAATGAAAAAGGGCGCCGTGGTGGTCGACGTTGCCATCGACCAAGGCGGCTGCTTTGAAACCTCTCACGCCACCACCCACGCCGAGCCGACTTTTATCGTCGATGGGGTGATTCATTATTGCGTGGCGAATATGCCGGGCGCCGTGGCGCGCACTTCCACCTTCGCCCTCAACAATGCCACCATCGGCCACGCCGTGGCGCTGGCGGACAAGGGCTGGCGGCGCGCCCTGCTCGACGATCCGCACCTGAAAAATGGCTTGAATGTCTGCCAGGGCAAGGTGATTTACCAGGCCGTGGCGCAGGCGCTGGGCTACGACTGGACCTCGCCGGAAACTTTACTGTCCTGATTTAGGACCGGAACCGCAAGGAGGGCGCAGAACCGCGCCACGATATAAAACGCGTACCTCGCGGCCACCGCCTGCACAAAATGCAGGAAATCGGTGGCCGCTGTTTCATTGGCGTTGTCGGAAATCGTGCGCAGCACGGCAAACGGCACGCCCAGTTCAAAACACACCTGGGCCACCGCCGCCCCTTCCATTTCCACGGCCAATAAACCCGGATGATCGCTGGCCAGCCTGGCGATGCGCGCCTTGCTGTTGACAAACTGATCACCGCTGGCCACCAGCCCACGGTGCAGCTTCACATCATGCAAACCGAACAGCTTGATTTCCCCCGCGTCGATGGCACTGGCGAGCTCGTACGCCCGAAACTGCTCGGCGGCCAGTACCAGGGTCGCTGACAGCGCTGCATCGGCAGGAAAGGCCCGCATGCCCGTCAGCGGCACTTCGCAGGGTGGAAACAGGGGACTGGCATCCATATCGTGCTGCACCAGTGTATCGGCGACAACGATGTCGCCCACTTTGACGGCGAAATCGCCAGCACCAGCCACGCCCGTGAACAGGATGTGGGTAACTTCGAACTTTTCAACAAGCAAAGTGGCAGTCATGGCGGCGGCGACCTTGCCAATGCGCGAGAGCACGCACACAGCCTCGATGCCGAACAGGGTGCCGGTGGTGTAGTCGCGACTGCCGTGCACGACCGTGGCGGCCCCTTCCATGGCCTCTACGAGGCCTGCCTGCTCTTGCTGCAGGGCGCTGATGATGCCGAGACGTATTGCCAAACGGTTTTGCATGGGTGATTTTCGGGAGACTTTGGCGGTTTTCCACCGAGGTTCGCGGTTTACTGTTTTATATAAAGGTATGTATACAAAAATAGTAGTAGTAGTAAACGGCGATAGTTCTGTGGATAAGTCGGGATTTATCAACAGGGTCAAGGGTTTACGGCGATGACAACCGGTCTTGAAAGCATTGTATCGAGCGGGGAGGGTAGTTGGACAATTTTTGGCTTGTGCACAAGCAAGGCGGTTTTGCACAAACGACCCTGTGGATATCCAACAGCTTATCCACAAGCGGGTTTGGCAGGTTGAAAGGTCGTGGCCGATCTTCGTTTGTCGGCTTCGAAAATTTTTTTTGGAAAATCTCTAAAACTTTCAAAAACGGCAAGCAAGGTTTGCGGCCCGGCTTGTGGGCCGCCGGGCTTTTTTTTCGTTGACTTGTTTACTTAACAAAGGTGGTATACAAGAATAGTAGTAGTTGTTAACAGGTCCTGTTTTCTGTGGACAAGCCATAATAGATCAATGAAATCAAGCATTTGGAAGCTGTACAAGGCTGTTAACGAGTCTGTATGGTGCTGGTAGCAATTCTGGACAAAAATCGGGCTGTGCAAAACTCAGGCTTTATCCACAAACGGGACCTGTGGATATCCAATGACTTATCCACAGGAGGCGCAATGAAGGTGCTGGAACTGATGCAATACCCGATTATTCAGGGGCCCATGGCCGGTGGATTCTGTACCCCGGCGCTGGTGGCGGCCGTGTCGAACGCTGGCGGCCTGGGCAGTTTGCCCGGCTCGCTGCTCTCGCCTGCCGTGCTGCGCGAGCAGGTGGGCCAGATCCGCGCGCTCACTGATAAACCCTTCATGCTCAATTTTTTTGTGCAAAAGGTGCCCCAGCCCTCGGAGGAAGAGATTGCCAGCGCGGCTGAACTGCTGCGTCCCGTGTGGGCCAGCCTGGGCTGGGAGCAGCTGCCCCGTCCAACCCTGTGGTGCCAGGATTTCGCCGCCCAGCTCGAAGCCGTGATCGGGCTGCGCCCTGCGGTGGTCAGTTTTACCTTTGACATCCTCGAGGCCGCCCAGGTCGAACGGCTGCACCAGGCTGGTATTGCCGTGATTGGCACCGTGACGACGGTCGACGAGGCGCTGGCCTGGCAGGCAGCGGGCGCCGATGCGGTGGTCGCTTCCGGGGTGGAGGCGGGTGGACACCGGGGCACTTTTATTGGCCGCCAGGAAGACGCCACCTTGAGCGCCCGTGACTTGTGGCCAGCGGTCGTCGCTGCCGTCAACATCCCCGTCATCGCCGCTGGCAACATCATGGACGGCGCCGATATCCGCGCTGCACTCGATGCGGGCGCGCAGGCGGTGCAGATGGGCACCGCTTTTCTCGTCACCGATGAGGCGGCGGTCCACCCGGCGTACCGGGCGCAATTGTTGTCCGGACAGGCCAGCACCCGCCTGACCCGCGCTTTCTCCGGGCGCTACGCCCGCGGCATTGAAAATCGCTTCATGCGGCAAATGGCGGGTGTGGAAGCGCTCGTTCCGGCGTATCCTGTCCAAAATGCATTAACCGGCAGCATACGGGCGGCGGCCGCGGCCAATAACGATCCCGAGCTGATGTCCCTGTGGGCCGGCGCCGGCGTGAACCGGGCGCGCGCCATGCCGGTGGCGCAACTGATGCAGACGCTGGTCACGGAGATGGCCGCGCTTTAACACCAGAGGAGAGCTGTTTGGAATCAGCAGGAGAATACGACTACATCATCGTGGGGGCGGGCACGGCCGGCTGCCTGCTGGCCAACCGCCTCAGCCGCAATAAACACCACAATGTCCTGCTGATCGAGGCGGGCGGCAAGGACGATTACCTGTGGATCCACATTCCGGTCGGCTATCTGCATTGCATCGGCAATCCGCGCACGGACTGGCTGTATAAAACGGAAGCCGACGCGGGCCTGGGCGGCCGTTCCCTGATCTACCCGCGCGGAAAAGTGCTGGGCGGCTCTTCTTCCATCAACGGCATGATTTATATGCGGGGCCAGCAGGGCGATTACGACCACTGGGCCGCGCTCACCGGCGACAGCAGCTGGCGCTGGGACCAGGTGCTGCGCCTGTTCATGCAAACGGAAAACCACCACGCCGGCGCCAGCGCGGTGCACGGCAGTGGCGGCGAGTGGCGGGTGGAAAAACAACGCCTGTCGTGGCAGATTCTCGATGCCTTCCGCGATGCGGCCGAGCAGGTCGGCATCCCGAAAATTGATGATTTCAATGGCGGCGACAATGCCGGCAGCGCCTATTTCGAGGTCAACCAGAAACGGGGCATCCGCTGGAATACGGCCAAGGCGTTCTTGCGTCCTGCCGTGAGCCGGCCGAATCTGACCATCATGACGGGCTGCCACGTTGAGAAATTGATCATCGAGCCAGGCCGCGACGGTGCGCCAGCCGTGTGCCGCGGCGTCGAGTTCAGCGGCGGCGGGCGCGTTTTTAGCGCCCGCGCCGCCCGCGAAACCCTGCTGGCCGCCGGCGCCATCGGTTCGCCCACCATCCTGCAACTGTCCGGCATCGGCCGCGGCGCCGCCCTGCATCAGCTGGGCATCAATCCCCTGGTGGAGCGGGACGGCGTGGGCGAAAACCTGCAGGACCATTTGCAACTGCGCATGATCTACAAGGTGAGCAAGGCGCGCACCCTCAACACGACGGCGGCAAGCTGGTTCGGCAAGATGAAAATCGGCCTCGAGTACACCCTGCGCCAGAGCGGCCCGATGTCGATGGCGCCGTCGCAACTGGGGGCGTTTGCGAAATCCGATCCTTCCCAGCCGTCGGCCAATCTGCAGTACCACGTCCAGCCGCTCTCTCTGGAAAAGTTTGGCGATCCCCTGCACCCGTTTCCGGCGTTCACGGCCAGTGTGTGCAATCTGCGTCCCACTTCGCGCGGTCACGTGCGCCTGGCCAGCAAGGATAGTTACGCCGCGCCGAAGATCACGCCAAATTACCTGAGTACGCAGGAAGACCGTCAGGTGGCAGCGGCGGCGCTGCGCCTGACCCGGCAGATTGCAGCAGCGCCCGCGCTGGCAAAATATGCGCCCGTGGAATACAAGCCGGGGCTGGCCTACAACACGGAAGAAGAACTGGCGGCGGCGGCGGGGCTGATCGGCACCACGATTTTCCACCCGGTCGGCACCTGCAAGATGGGCCGCAGCAACGATCCGCTGGCCGTGGTCGACAGCGAACTGAAAGTGATCGGGGTGACGGGCTTGCGGGTGATCGATGCGTCGGTGATGCCAACGATCACCTCCGGCAACACCAATTCACCGACCCTGATGATTGCCGAGAAAGCCGCACAATTGATCGCGATGGAAACGAACGCTTTGGCGGCCGCGACCGGCCTGGAGCGTGTCAACGATGGTAGTTATACCGTATTGTGACCCGCATTGTATCTGTGTATTATCGTGAAAAAATAAGATAGCAGTATGATAAAGAATACTTCGGAGACACAATGACGGACGTCATCTTGGAAACCCGCGCACTCACCAAGGAGTTCAAGGGTTTTACAGCAGTCAGTGACGTGAATTTGCGCGTCCAGCGTGGCCACATCCACGCCTTGATCGGCCCGAACGGCGCCGGCAAAACCACCTGTTTTAATTTGCTCACCAAGTTTCTGGTGCCGACCTCGGGCCAGATCCTGTTCAATGGCCGCGACATCACGGCGGCCGCGCCCGCGCAGATCGCCCGCATGGGCGTGATCCGCTCCTTCCAGATTTCGGCCGTGTTTCCCCATCTCACCGTGTTGCAGAACGTGCGCATCGGTCTGCAGCGTCAGCTGGGTACGTCTTTCCATTTCTGGAAAAGCGAGCGCTCACTGTCCAAGCTGAACGACCGCGCCATGGCCCTGCTCGCTGAAGTGGATCTGACCGAATTTGCCGACACCGTCACGGTCGACATGCCGTACGGGCGCAAGCGTGCGCTGGAAATTGCCACCACCCTGGCGATGGAGCCGGAACTGATGCTGCTGGACGAACCCACCCAGGGCATGGGCCACGAGGACGTGCACCGCGTTACCGAACTGATTAAAAAAGTGGCGGCCGGCCGCACTATCCTGATGGTCGAACACAATATGAGCGTCGTTTCCGGCATCTGCGACAAGATTTCGGTGCTGCAACGGGGCGCCATGCTGGCCGAGGGCAACTATGCGGAAGTGTCGCGCAATCCCCAAGTGATGGAAGCCTATATGGGCACTGTCAATGTCGAGCTGGAAGGAGCCCATTGATGGCGGCCGCACTGGAAATTAGCAATCTGCAAGCCTGGTACGGCGAATCCCACATCCTCCACAACGTCAATCTCTCGGTCAACCAGGGCGAAGTGGTGACCTTGTTGGGCCGCAATGGCGCCGGGCGCACCACCACCATGCGCGCCATCATGGGTCTGACGGGCAAGCGCACCGGT
>JBJMVV010000083.1:0-10683 GCA_045810505.1 Massilia sp. | reverse complement strand
TCCAACTCAGGCAGTTTCTTCTAAATGAGCAATAAACCCGAGGGCGAAGAAACCTTCATCTCCCACCTGTTTGAATTGCGCGACCGCCTGATCAAGGCGACGGTCGGCATAGCGATCATCTGCGCCCTGCTGTTTATCGGCGGCGTCGCTTTCTGCTATTTCTTTGTATTTGGCCGCGTTTTCAAATTCATTGGCGACTTTGCGCCCACCTCCATTGCCGTCATGCCCGATATCGAAAACTATCTCGATTTCGTCATGTCGATGTGCCTGGCGTTTGGCGCAACCTTCGAAGTGCCCGTGGTGGTGGTGATCCTGGTGCGCATGGGCATCGTCAGCGTCGAAAAACTCAAGGAAATGCGCCCCTACGCGGTTGTGGGCGCCTTCGTGATTGCCGCCATCGTCACCCCGCCGGACGTGGTCAGCCAGCTCTCGCTGGCCGTGCCGATGTGCCTGCTGTTTGAACTGGGCCTGCTGGCCGCGCCGATTTTTGCCCGCGCGACCAAGTCGCCTGAAGAGACTGCCTGACCAGGACGCCGTAGCGCCCTGGTTCCGCCATGCCCCAGCTCAGGGGCAATTCCCGATCACGTAATACCCCGCGGACGTCTGCGCCAAGGTCGCCGTATAAAACGTGTTGTCCAGCCCCATGTTCTGGTTCGAGCCATTCGCCAGCGCATAGCCGCCGCTGTCATGGGCCCGGCCTGCTTGCACGTGGGCATAGTTGCTGGCGTTGGTGGCGGTGCAGACGAAGCCGTTCGAGGTGGTGCCCGTCACGGCGCCGGAGAGCGCGCTTTCGCCGCCCGAACCCAACGACGATACCTGGAAGTTGTACGCGGTGCTGGCAGCCAGTCCGGTCGCCGAGTACGCGGTCGCCGTGATGGGCGAGGCCGTGATCTTGCTGCCGTTGCGATACACGTTGTAGCCGGTGGCGCCGCTGGCGGCCGACCACGACAGGGCGATGCTGCTGGCCGTGACGGCGCCGACGGCGAGGTTGGCGGGCGGCTGCAGGGCAGGGGCCGTTCCGACCAGGAACTGGGCGATGTTGCAGGC
This sequence comes from Massilia sp., assembly GCA_045810505.1. Taxonomy (GTDB): domain Bacteria; phylum Pseudomonadota; class Gammaproteobacteria; order Burkholderiales; family Burkholderiaceae_D; genus JAFCUW01. The sequence continues at coordinate 9,636 of JBJMVV010000083.1, read as the reverse complement.
GTTGGAGCTCAGGCCGGTGCCGCCGTCGGTGGCCGTCACCGTACCCGTGTAGTAGCCGTTCGAGACCGCGTAGCCCTTGCTGAAGCTGGCGCCGCTGCCGGCCGCGCTGTCGTTCACGGCGGTCGGTCCATTGAGCACCACCTTGTAGCCGGAGATGGTCCCGGCTGCATCCGTGCCCGAGCCGCTCACCGTCACCGTCGTGCCTGATACTGCCGCGCTGCAGGCTGTCACGACCGGCGCTGGCACGCTTGCCACCCGCAGATTGTTCTTGAACCAGAAATCCATGATGAACGAGGGGTAGTTCACGTGGGTCGCGTCCACATAATTCGTGTTCTGCCCGCCCGAGCCCGCCGGCCAGGCGTGGGCCATGCCGGTAATCGTCATTTCGGAGGTGCGCAGTTTACCGCTGGCATCCTTGTAGCGCACATCGCTGCCGCCGGTGGGCACGCTCACGGCCGCCTGCTGGGTGTAGCTGCCGCCGTAGGCCAGGCGCATGGCGGCCGCGTCCATGGGGCCGTAGGCCTGGGCCACCGTGTAGTCGGTGGTGCCCCACACCACGCCGGCGATCTGGGTGGCGAATTTGCCGCTGTTGCTGCCTGCCAGGGCCTTGCAGTTGTTGCCGGCGGTGGTGGCCGTGTAGCCGGATGGCACGAAGCCGATCTGGGCGGTCGTCGTGCCCGGCGGCGGCCCCGCGTTGATGCCGACCCCGGCAAAGATATCGGGCGCCATGCAGCCCAGCGCCATGGTCTCGCCGCCGCCCGAGGACAGGCCGGCCACGTACACCTGGTTGGGATCGATGGCGTATTTCGGATCGGACAGAAAGCGGTTGATCAGCTTGATCAGGATGGCGTCGTGGCCGGACGTGCGGTTGTGGTTGGTGCTGGCGTAATCCCAGCAGTGATTGGAATACACATTGCCGGTGGCATTGGGCGCCAGCACCACGGCGCCGTACTGGTCGGCTGCCTGCTTCCAGTTGAAACCGCCGCCCGTGTCGATCACATCGGCTTGCGCCGTCTGGGTGCAGCCGTGCAGGGCCAGCACCAGCGCCCGCTTGCCGCCCAGGGTGGGCTGGGTGCTGGGCCAGTAAAAGAAGCCGGTGAGACTGCCGCCGTTGACGCTGTCGGCGTCCCAGGTTTGCTGGGCGCTCCAGGCGCCCGTGCCGGCCTGCACCTGCGCGCACGCGGGAGAAAGGGCGGTGAGAGTGAGGATGGCAGCGGCCAGCCGCCTGCATCGCTGCGGGAATGCATGAGTCATGGTTTGTCTCCGTTGATTGTAATTGGGCAGGGCAAGCGTCTGTGCGCCATATGCCATGCAGGCACTGCAGTGGAACCGGGCGGATCCGGAGGGTGCGTCTGAAGAACTCAGACCGGCGGGGCCGCGAACTTTGATACCGTCACGAATGTTGCGAATTGATTCTAGTCGACGATTCAGACAAAGCCGAGGTGCGCGCGAGCCAAGCTCACTGTGCGTGGATGCACATGGATGACATATCAATGATTGGAGATTGACAATTGCGCGGCGCCCCATGCGGCGCCGCGCACCTATGCATCAGGCCGCAAAGCCGCCATCGATGAGCAGGTCGGCGCCCGTGACGAAGGCGGCTTCCGGGCTGGCCACGTAGGCAATCATGGCGGCAACCTCATCGGCGTGGCCGTGGCGGGGCAGGGCCATCAAACCGTGCATGGTGGTAGCGAAATCGCTGGTGGCCGGGTTCATGTCGGTATCGACGGGACCGGGATTCACATTGTTGACGGTGATGCCGCGGCTGCCCAGGTCGCGCGCCATGCCCTTGACAAGGCCGATCAGCGCCGACTTGCTCATCGCATACACGGCGCCGCCCGGGAAGGGCATACGGCTGGCGTTGGTGCTGCTGACATTGATGATGCGCCCGCCGCTGCGCATGTGGGCGGCGGCCGCTTTCGAGGCGACGAACACGCCGCGCACATTGACGGCCACGGTCTTGTCGAAGTCGTCCAGGGAAAACTGGTCGACCGGGCCCATCAGCAGAACCCCGGCGCTGTTGACGAGAATGTCGAGGCGGCCGAAGCGGGCGGCGACCTTGTCGATGGCGGCGGTCAGCGAAGCGGCGTCGGCTGCATCGGCGTGCAGCGCAAGGGCCTTGCCGCCGCGCGCCGTGATTTCCTCCACCAAAGCTTCGGCGGCAATGGCCGAGCTGCCGTAACCGATGGCGACGGTGGCGCCTTCGCTGGCCAGGCGGCGCGCCGTGGCAGCGCCGATGCCGCGCGAGCCGCCGTTGATAAAGGCGACCTGATCTTTGAGTTTGCTGTCCATGATGAATCCTTTCGTGTTGAGGTTGGTGTGAGTCCAGTATTGGTCATCCCACCTCATCCCACTAGTCATAGGTCAGCAATTACAGCTTCAACCAACAGTTTAAAATAGGCGCCAAAAGGAGCCCACCATGCGCCACGAACTGAGCACCCATCTCGACGCTTTTATTGCCGCCGCAGACGAAGCGAGCTTTTCGGCCGCCGCGCGCCGGCTCGGCCTGACCCCGGCCGCCATCAGCAAAAGCGTGGCGCGGTTGGAGGCGGGCGTGGGCGTGCGCCTGTTCCAGCGCAGCACCCGGAGCCTGAGCCTGACGGCCGAGGGCGAGCGCCTGTATCAGCAGGTACGCACCCCGTGGACGGAGATCGACGACGCCTTGTCCGGGCTGCGCCAGGGCGCCGGCAAGCCGGCCGGCACCTTGAAAATATCGCTGGCGCCCGCGGTGGGACGCACTTATTTCGTCCCCCTGCTCGACGGCTTCCTGCAGCGCTACCCGGACGTGGTGCCGGACCTGTATTTCGAAAACCGCCAGGTGGACCTGATCGCGGAAGGCTACGATGTCGCCATCGGCGGCGGCCTGGCCTTGATGGAGGGTTTGATTGCGCGCGAACTGGCGAGGGTGCGGGTGGTGCTGGCCGCGGCGCCGGCCTATCTGGCGCGTCACGGCACGCCGCAGGATCCCGCCGACCTGGCGCGCCACCGGGGCCTGCTGCGGCGTGCGATCGGCTCGGGCAGGCTGACGCCGTGGGTGCTCAGGAACGCAGCAGGGCAGGAGGTGGTGGCCAGCGTGCGGCCAGTGGCCGTGCTGGACGACCCCGAAGCGATGGCGCGCGCCGCGGCCTGTGGCCTGGGCCTGGCGATGCTGCCCCTGCCGCACGCGCGTCCCCTGCTCGACAGCGGAGAACTGGTACGCGTGCTGCCGGGCTGGTCGACCCAGACCCGGCCCATTTCAATCTACTACGCCAGCCGCAAGCTGGCGCCGGCCAAGGTGCGGGTGTTTGTCGACTACATCGTCGAGGCCACCCGCGAGCGCGCTTACACAGACCTGTTCAGCGCGGACTGACCTTTGGCGTGCGTGGCGTCAGCAGCAGCGCGACCAGGCTGATGACGGCGGCCGCCGTCAGGTAGTAGCCGACATAGGGCAGCCCGTAGTGGGTGGCCAGCCAGGTGGCGGCATACGGCGCCAGCGAGGCGCCCAGGATGCCGGCCAGGTTAAACGTCAGCGAGGCGCCCGTGTAGCGCACTTCGGCGGGGAACATCTCGGACAGCAGGGTGCCGAGCGGCCCATAGGTCAAGCCCATCAGGCCCAGTCCCAGCGCCAGAAAAAAGGCGACGGCGACGGTGCTGCCCGAGCCGAACAGGGGCGCGAGCATCAGGCCGAAGACGGCAATCGCGGCCGACACCCAGATCATGGTTTCGCGGCGGCCCTGCTTGTCGGCGACAACGGCGGCAATCGGAATGGTCAGACCGAAAAACAGCACGGCAAACAGCTGCAGCTCCAGGAAATCCTTGCGCGAAAACCCCAGCTTGCTGGTGCCCCAGCTGAGGGTGAACACCGTCATCAGGTAGAACAGCACAAAGGTGCACAGGGCGATCAGGGTGCCCAGCACGAGCGCCCTGGTGTGATCGCGCAGCACGGTGACGACGGGGATTTTGACGCGCTCGTTCTTGGCCAGCACGCGGGCGAAATCGGGCGTCTCCGTCAGTTTTAAACGCACGTACATGCCGACAATGACGAGCAGGGCGCTGGCCAGGAAGGGTATGCGCCAGCCGTAGCCGAAAAATTCAGCTTCCGTCAGCACCTGGGTCAGTAACAGGAAGGTGCCGCCCGAAAGCAGGAAGCCGATCGGCGCGCCCAGCTGGGGGAACATGCCGTACCAGGCGCGCTTGCCGGGCGGGGCATTTTCCGTGGCCAGCAGCACCGCGCCGCCCCATTCGCCACCCAGGCCCAGGCCCTGGCCGAAGCGGCACAGCGCCAGCAGCAGCGGGGCCAGGGTGCCGATCGAGGCGTAGGTCGGCAGCATGCCGATGATGACGGTGGACAGGCCCATGGTCAGCAGGGCCGCCACCAGGGTCGCCTTGCGGCCGACGCGGTCGCCGAAGTGGCCGAACACGGCCGAACCAAACGGGCGCGCCAGAAACGCCAGCGCAAACGTCGCCAGCGATTGCAAGGTCGCGGCAGCCGCGTCGGAGGCGGGGAAGAACAGTTTGGGGAAGACCAGCACGGCCGCCGTCGCGTAAATATAAAAATCGAAGAACTCGATGGTGGTGCCAATCAGGCTGGCGAACAGCACGGTGCCGGCCGAATTGGGTTTGACGCTGGCGCTTGCAGTGATGGTTGATGTCATCGGTTCGTCCTTGTAATGACGACGTGCGCGGGGAGTGCACGCCGTGGTCGAATCGATTTTAGCAGGCGCACAGGCGCGCGCGGCCGCGCACGCCCTGGCTTTATTTCATCGGCTTTTGCGCCTGGCCGTAACGCCCCGTCAGCTCACCCTTGGCCAGCACATGGCCCTTCATCGCCGCCAGCAGGGTATCGCGGTCGGCGCCAAAGGGCACGTCGAGCTTCGCATCGAGCGCGAACAACTGGAAGTGATAGTGATGCGGCGCTTCGCCCACCGGCGGGCGCGGCCCGTAATAGCCGAGCGATCCCCGCGTGGTGCGGCCCTGCAGCACGCCCTCCGGCTCCGTCAGGCGGGGCTGCTCCTGCACGCCCTCAGGCAGTTTCAGCACATCAGCGGGGATGTTCCAGGCCAGCCAGTGCACAAAGGGCAGGGCCGGTTTTGCATCCGGATCTTCCATGATGATGGCGTACGACTTGGCGCCGCTAACCGCGCTCCACGCCAGCGGCGGCGAGACGCCGTCGGCGTATTCGCTGTATTTTGGGTCGAGCAGGGCGTTGGCGGCAAAGGCGGGCGACGTCACCGTCAGCTTGCCTTGCGCCTGGGTCTGAGTCTGAGTCTCCGAGCGCGCCAGCGCCAGCGGCACATTGGTCCCTTTGGCGGCCTGCTGCTGCATCGGGCCCGCCGGCGTGGCCGGCATGGGCGCCGTCGCGCGCTGTGCGGCACCCGTGTAAGCGACGCGATAAATCACGCCGTTGGCATCGTCCGCCATCAACAGCGCGCCATCCTTCGCCATCGCCAGGCCCACGGGCCGCGCAATATGGGTCTTGCCGCCATCGGTCAAAAAGCCCGTCACGAAAGGCTCGATGGTCGTGGCCTGGCCATTACTGAAACGCACACGGACGATTTCATAGCCGGAGGCCTCGGTGCGGTTCCACGAGCCGCGCATGGTGACGAAGGCGTCGCCGCGGTATTCGGCGGGGAACTGCGCGCCCGTATAAAACACCAGCTGCATGGGCGCGGCGTGGGCCGTATAACCCAGCGCCATCGGCGTGCTGCGTGCTTTCCACTCTTCCTTGCTGATGCCGCCCACGGGGGTGCTTTGCGGGTAGATGTCGCCGGCGCCGTAGACGTGCGGCCAGCCATACTGTTTACCCAGTTCGATCTTGTTGAGCTCTTCGAACTGCTGGGTGTCGCCCAAGAAGTCGATGCCGTGGTCCATGCCCCACAGTTCTCCCGTCTGCGGCTGCCAGCCAAAACCGATGGTGTTGCGCAAGCCGCTGGCAAAAATCGTGCGACTCTTGCCGTCCGGGGTGATGCGCAGCAGGGTGGCGTTTTCCGGGTTGTTCTCGTTGCAGTCGTTGCAGGTGCTGCCCACCGACAGGTACAGCATGCCGTCCGGTCCAAATGCGATGGTGCGGTTGGGGTGCTGACCCGCGTCAGGCAGGTCCCCAGCCAGCATCTTCAGTTCGCCCAGCCGCCCATCGGGCCGGATATCGGCCACGAACAGTTCCTTGACGGTGACGAGATACAGTTTTTTGTCATGGATGGCCAGGCCGTGCGCGCCCGCGCGCGCCGCCACCGTCACCGGCGGCCCATCGGCGACGCCGTCGTTATTCGCATCGCGCAGCAGCAGCACGTCGCCCTGGTCGCGCCGGCTCAGGTACACATCGCCATTGGGCGCCACCGCGATGATGCGGGCGTTTTTCAGCCCGGTCGCAAAGGCGCTGACTTTAAAGCCGGCGGGCGCCTTGATGACGGCCATGCGATCTGGCGTGGCGTCGACCTTGTTGGGTTTGAAAATATTGGCGGCGGAGGCGGCGCGGGTGCCGTCTCCCTGCTGCGCGTGGACGCCGGCTGCGGCAAGGCAGCCAGCCAGGACGATCAAATGTTTCATTTGGGCCACTCCGATTTGACAATGATTAAAAAAGCATCATTGCACGCCGGGCGCGATGAAACTGTGGCCCACCCCACATAAGGCTGCTTACTGCATCAGCTCGCGGATGGTTTTCACGGGCGCGTTGCCATAGCTGAGGAACTGTTCGTGAAATTGCTTCAAGTTAAAAGCGGGGCCCAGGGCCTGCTTCCTTTGCTCGCGCAGTTCCATGATGTCGCTGTAACCGCTGAAGTAGCTCGTTAGCTGCACGGACGAGAGCTGCACCCGCCGCCATTTTTCGCTCGCCTCGGCGGGCGTCTGGAAGGCCTGGCGCACCAGCAGGTCGATCGCCTGCGGACGCGTCATGCCATTTACATGCACGCTGTAGTCGAGAATGGTGTTGCTGACGCTGCGCAGGTTCCACTTGCACCACATCAGCCACATCTCGGGCGCATTGTCGCCATAGCCCGATTCGAGCATCATGCGCTCCGAATACACGGCCCAGCCCTCGACCATGGCCCCGTTGCCGAACAGGGATTTGACGAGCGACGGCGACTTGTTCGCATACACCAACTGGGCGTAGTGGCCCGGCACTGCCTCGTGCATATTCAAAATCTGCAGCATCCAGGTGTTGTACTCACGCAGGGTGCTCTCGGCCTGCTCGGCCGACAGGCCCGTCAAAGGGGTGACGTTGTACCAGGTTTTATCTTGCGGCCGGTACGGTCCGGGCGCGTCGATGCTGGCGCCGGCCACGCCGGCTTTGTACAGCGGCGTCTCGCGCACTTCGAGCGGACGGCGCGCGTCCAGTGTCAGCAGGTTGTGCGAGGTCACCCAATCCTGCAGCACGGGGATCTGGCGCCGGATCTCGGGGAAGAAATTCTCGCGCGCGACGTGGCTGTTCGACAGCTTGTTGATGACGAGGCCAATCTTGGCAAAGCGGTCGGCTGGTTTGGCGACGCCGCCCATGGTCTTCGGCCACAGCTCGTCGGCCAGGCCATCCATCCGCGTGAGCAGTTCTTCCTTGGCCGCCAGCGCCTTTTGATAGGTCTGTTCGGCGCTGTTGGCCGAGCCGATGTCGTAGCTGAATTTGGCGTCGTACAGCGCCTTGCCGATCCTGAACGAGCGCGCATTTTTATTGGTCTGCTGCTGCCGGTCGAGGGCCGTCAAGAAATCCACGTAGCCGATCAGCGCCGTGCCGGCGTTGGCGATGCGCTGGGCGAAAATCGCTTTTTCCTGCGGCGTCAAAATCGACTCCTGGGCCGCCTTGCCCAGTTCCGCCAGCACCACCATGGTGCCTGGCGCCTGCGAGATCGCCAGCTCCGTGTGCTCGTGGGTAGGGTTGACGATGCTGGCCTGCGCCGCCTGGTAATACGCCGGCGCCAGCGCCAGCCGTTTTAATAGTGTGCGCAGCCGCTGCGGCTTGGCGGCGTAGTCGGTCGAGAGGATCAGGTCGAGCGGCTCGGCGATGTTGTAGACGGCCGGGTTCCACTCCCATTCGCGCAAGGTGGTCAGCGAAAATTTGTCGGCCTTGACCTTGTTGACCAGGACCGCCAGGTCGGTTCGCTGTTTGGCCGAGAGCTGGCGCGGATCGATCTTGCCGAATTTTTCGAGCCATTCATCGGCAAACGCCAACTGGCGCGCGCGCAGGGCCGCATTGGGCACCGACATGGCGGCGGCGCCATCGAATTTGCCGACCACGATGGCGTCTTCCGGATCGAGCTTCCACAGCGCGTTGAGGAACTGCTGGGCGTTGTAGTCGAGCGAGCGGTCGGCGCGTTTTTCGGACGGCGCGGCCACGACCGGCGCGGCGACGGCTTTCGGCGCCGCCGTCTCTTCCACCACCGCGGCCTTTTTGCCTTTGGCTGATTTGGCCGCCTTGGTGGATTTACTGGACACCTTGGCAGCGCTATGGTGCGCCTTCTTCGGCCTGGCCGCGGCCGCCGGGGCCAGCGCCACCGCCATCGTCAGGACAGCGAGCGCAATTTTTGTCTTCATCATGGTTGGCCTCGTGAGTTCATTTGTTGATGTTCATGGCGACTTCGCCAGTCCTTCTTCCAGCATGCGCAGCATCTCGCCGGGCGACATGCGCGCTGCCAGATCCGCCCCTTCCAGCAGGCTGTCCGCCAGGTCGCGCTTGTGCTTGTGCAGCTCGACGATACCCTCTTCAATCGTGTGGCGCGCCACCAGCCGGTAAATCGTCACGGGGCGCAGTTGCCCCATGCGGTGGGCGCGGTCGGAAGCCTGGTCTTCCACTGCCGGATTCCACCATGGATCCATGTGGATCACATAGTCGGCCGCCGTCAGGTTGATGCCCATGCCGCCCGCCTTCAAACTGATCAAAAACAGGTCGCCATCGCCGGCCTGGAAGGCATCGACCCGTTTTTTACGCTCGGCCATCGGGGTCGAGCCATCCAGGTACTGATACCGAATGCCCTGTGCGTCGAGATGGCGGCGGATCAGGGTCAGATGGTCGACGAACTGGCTGAACACCAGGGCCTTGTGGCGGTTTTCCAGCAGCTCGTCGACCAGGCGGGCGAAGCTGGCCAGCTTGCTGCTGGACAGATTCAGTTCCGGCGCCACCAGGTTGGGATTGCAGCAGGCGCGCCGCAGCTTCATCATCTCCGCCAGGATCTCGATGGATTTTTGATTTTGCGGCGCCTCCAGCGCGGCCAGGCGATTGAGCGCATCGCGCCGCAGCGACTCGTACAGAGCCGTCTCCTGCTCCGTCAAATCGACCGGCAGCACAATCTCGGTGCGGGGCGGCAGTTCGGCCAGGACCTGCGCTTTCGTGCGGCGCAAGATGAACGGTTGAATCAGCCGGCGCAGGCGCGCCCGCGCGCCCAGTTCGGCGCGCTTGTCCTGCGCCTTTTCAATCGGCCCCGCAAATTTCAGATTGAACTGGTCGGCCGTGCCCAATAAACCCGGGTTGATGAACCTGAACAGGTTCCACAATTCGCCCAGGTGGTTTTCCAGCGGCGTGCCGGTGGCGACCATTTTAAAATCGCCCTGCAGCGCCATCACGGCCTGCGAGCGCTTGGTGGCGTTGTTCTTGATGGCCTGCGCTTCGTCCAGCACCACCGTGTGCCAGGCCACTTTCGCAAACTGGGGCGCTTCCAGTTGCAGCAGGCCGTA
>JBJMVV010000082.1:0-7262 GCA_045810505.1 Massilia sp. | reverse complement strand
GCCTGGAAGACATGGGCGACGAAGCCAAGCGCATCAGCCGCAGCGATGAAACCATCTCGGCGCAGCTCGAGACGGCTGTCACCAAGGTGCATGCGGAGCTGTCGAAGCTGAAGCATCAGTTGCATTGAAAAGCAGAGGGGGTCTGGCGCTTGGCGCCTGACCCCGGTTTTGGTTTGCGGCGTAAAAAAAGCGGGGTCAGGCGCCAAGCGCCAGACCCCGATCCTATTTCTGCGCAGGCGGAATACCTCGCGCCTCTTCCGCAATCTGATCCGCCCCCGACTGCGCTTCAGTGATGATCCCATTGTCACCCGTCGGCGCGATATCGGACGCATCGCGCGCCTCCGCGGGCGGCTCCCCGAGCGCACCACCGACCCCGGCATCCATCGCCTGCCCCGTCGATTTCCCACCCCCATCCGGCGGCGGATCGTTGTAATCCTTGAAGTGCGGCGACGCTTCGCCCACTACCTTGTCCGCTTCCCCGCGCGCCGCCGGGTCGGGCGGGTGGGTTGGAATCGGTGCCTGCTGCAGATCGCGCTGTTCGTTTTGCGTACTCATGGATTCTCCTTGCAAGGGTATGACGCCATGCTAACGAAAAGACAAACTTGACACAAACGGCCACAGCGTTGCCGTGCGGCAGGCTGCCGTCAGACGATCTTGTTTGCCTTCAATGCCTCGATCTCATCAGCGCTCTTGCCCAGCACCTCGCGCAGCACCTCGTCCGTGTGCTGGCCCAGCAGCGGCGGCGCCAGCGTCGCGCCCACCGGCGTGCCCGACATCTTCATGGGACTACGCACCAGCGTCACCTTGCCGGCGGCAGGGTGGGGCAGGTCGACCGCCATGCCGCGCGCCACCACCTGTTCGTTGGCGAACACGTCGGCCAGGTCGTTGATGGGGCCGCAAGGCACGCCCACCGCTTCGAGCCGGGCGATCCAGTCGTCGCGGGTAAAGCGCGCCACCATCGCTTCCAGCAGCGGCACGAGAATGGCGCGGTTTTTTACGCGCAGCGGGTTGGTGATAAAGCGCTCGTCGCGCGCCAGCTCAGGCGCTTCGCCGGCCTGGACGAACTTCACGTACTGGCCGTCGTTACCGGTGGCGACGATGATGTGGCCATCGCTGGTGGCGAAGGTTTGATAGGGCACGATATTGGCGTGGGCATTGCCGTAACGGCGTGGCGCCGCGCCCGTGTTGTGGTAGTTGCTGGCCATGTTCGCCAGCATCGCCACCTGGACGTCGAGCAGGGCCATGTCGATGTACTGGCCTTCGCCGGTGCGGTCGCGGTGCGTCAGCGCGGCCAGCACGGCGACGGTGGCGTACATCCCCGTCATCAGGTCGACGATGGCCACGCCGGCCTTTTGCGGCCCGCCGCCGGGCAACTCGTCGCGTTCGCCCGTGATCGACATGAAGCCGCCCATGCCCTGGATGAGGAAATCGTAGCCGGCCCGGTGCGCGTAGGGGCCGTCCTGGCCAAAGCCGGTCACGGAGCAGTAGACCAGGTCCGGCTTGATGGCTTTTAAACTTTCATAATCGAGGCCGTAGCGTTTGAGCTGGCCGACTTTAAAATTTTCCAGCACGACGTCCGCGTGCGCCGCCAGTTCGCGCACCAGGGCCTGGCCCTCGGGGCTGGCGATGTCGCAGGTGACGGAGCGCTTGCCCCGGTTGGCGGCCAGGTAGTAGGCCGCTTCGCTGGTGTTGGCGCCCTCGGCATCCCTGGCATATGGCGGGCCCCAGGCGCGGGTGTCGTCGCCGCCGCCGGGACGCTCGATCTTGATGATGTCGGCGCCCAGATCGGCCAGGTTCTGCGAACACCACGGACCGGCCAGCACGCGCGAGAGATCGAGTACGCGGATGTGGCCGAGAGAGGTTTGTTGTGCTGTGCTCATGCTGTCTTTCAAAGAGGTGAAGCGGCGCCGCGCGCGCTGGTGCGCACGTCCGTGCGCGCGGGCGCAAGCGCCGCCGTGATGACGTCCAGGGCCAGCGACATTGACTGCGCGGCGGCGCCGCACATGAAGATGTCGAGCGCCGCGAAGCGCGCTTCAGGCCAGGTATGGATGGAGATATGCGATTCGGCCAGCAGCAGCACGCCCGTCACGCCCTGCTGGGGACCGAAGCTGTGCAGATGGCTGTGCAGGATGGTGGCGCCGGCGGCCAGCGCCGCTTCGCGCAAGAGCGCATCGAGCGCCTGGCACGAGACCAGGCGATGCGCGTCGACCCCATGCAGATCGGCCAGCAAGTGCACGCCCGACGGTTCGTGCGCCCTCACTTGTGACCACCGCCGCCGTGCGAACTCCAGCTGCTGCCGCCCGAGGCGGTGGCTGACGAGATCAGCTTGACCCAGCTGGTGCCGGTGGTGGCGGCCGTGACGAGCAGGGCGAAGAGGAAGTATTTGCTGTTCATGTCAATTGGGCGTGTCGAAGTACTTCTCCGACATGTAGACGGCAAGGATGGCGATGAGGACCCAGAAGATCGTCCCCGAAAAATTAAACAGCAGGGGGATGGCGTTCAGGCCCAGGATCCACATGGCGAACTTGGTCGCGACGCCGGTGGCGGGACGTGCGCTGGCCGCGGGCGCGGCGCCTTGCAGGCTGCTGCCGAACCAGCTGCGCAGCTGGTCGAAGGCCACCGGCGTCGAGCGCGACCAGGTCAGTTCTTCCAGGGTCCGTTCAGCCGCCAGTTTGGTCTGGCCGCTTTCAAACTCGACGACGTGCACCACGTCGCCCGCCGCCACCCGCCAGTTGAAGGCGCCGGCGGCCCAGGTCACGGTGGCCGGGTAGTCGTACAGTTTGCGGTAGCTGGTCTTGTCGATCTCCGCATGGTCCGAATTGATCGACAGCCACTCCGGCCATACCGGCATCACGTTTGAGCGCGACCAGCCTGCATCGGTTTCCACCAGCCAGAAAAAGCCGCCGCGGGCGTTATATAGCAGGTACTCGGTCCAGCTGCTGCCTTCATCATCGCGCCGCCGCATGGCGCCGATCAGCTGCCAGTCGACGTTGTTGATTTTTGCGGTGGCGCCCAGCGCCAGCGTGGTGCGCACGCCTTCCACGTTGGCGCTTTTCGCCAGGATCTGCGCCTCGGGACCGGCGGCATCGAGCACGCTCTTGCAGCTGGGGCAGACGAGGGAGGTGGTCACGCCGGGCAGGTACTTGATGCCGCTGCCGCAGGAAGGACACTGCAATGCCGCCAGCTTGCCGCGGTAACGGCCAGTGCTTTCCTTGATGGCCTCATCGTCGCGCAGCAGTTGGCACTGCATCTCTTCCAGCGTGACGGCGCTGCCCTTGTACAGCGCGGGCGCTGCGCCATCGGCGTCGTTATCGGAATAGTCGAGCGTGACGAAGGCGGCGCCATGGCGCAGGTCCGCCACGCGCGCCTGCCAGCCCTGGCCCACTTTAAAAGGGAGCTCGCCCTGGCCGCCCACGCAGGCGGCTGTGCGCACTTCGGCGGCCATGAAGCGCTCGCCGTTGATGGTGTACTGGCGGCCTGGCGTCAGGTTTTCAAAGGCGGGCAATTCGCCGGTCGCTGCGATTTCGGTGGTGATGGTGTACAGGCTTGAAGAATCGCCCAGCCAGCCGGTGGATGCATCGTCGAACAGCAGGAACCACTCGTTCCACATGCCGGCGCTGTATGTGAGCTGGATGCGCCCCACCACCGTGAAAGGGCGCCCCGCCACGACACCGCTGGTGCCGATCTGGATACGGGTGAAGTCCTCCAGCACGGCCGACATCCTGCCGAGGTCCTTGACGCCTGCCGCGTCCTTCATCACCGTCGTGCCGCAAAAGCCGCACACCGCGACGACCGAAGCGTGCGACTTGAATTCGACCGGGGCGCCGCAGTTCGGGCATGAGACAGTGAGCATGTAGGAAGTTTAGCCGATCAGTTTTTTCAGCAGTTCGGCCTTGGTGGTGTCGTAGTCGACGGCGGAGATGAGGCCCTTGTCGAGCAGGGCTTTCAGCTTGCCGAGCCGGTCCTCGATGGATTCCTGCGCCGGTGCTGCCGCTGCCGCCGGCGCCTGCGCCGGTGCAAAGGCGCCACTCAAACCCTGCGCCATCGCCTGGCCCACCGCCACCCCGGCGCCCAGGCCCGCGCCCATGCCGGCCAGGCCCCCTTCGTTCTGCGCGGCCAGCGGGATGCTGCTGGCGACCTGGAACTGGGTAAAACCGCCCATCTTGTCGGCTGACAGGCCGCCTTTCATGCCGGCGCCTATGCGCTCGTCCAGCGCCGCCTGCAGTTCTTCCGGCAGGCTGACCGAGGCCACGTTGAATTCATCGAGCCCGATGCCGTAGCGGCCAAAGGCGCTTGCCAGGTCGCCCTTGACCTGCTGCGCCATCAGGGCCTGGTTGGCGGCCATGTCGAGGAAGGCGACGTTCGAGGCGCCGAGGGAACTGGCCATGGTGGCGAGCATGATGCCGCGCAGCTGGTCTTCGACCTGCTCACGCGTGAACACCTCGCGGGTGCCGCTGATCTCCGTGAAAAATTTACGCGCGTCCGCCACGCGATACGAGAACATGCCGAAGGCGCGCACCCGGATCATGTCGAAGTCCTTGTCGCGGATCGTGATCGGCTGCGCCGTGCCCCATTTGCGGCCGGTCTGCACGCGGGTGCTGAAGAAGTAGACGTCCGATTTGAAGGGCGACTCGAACAGCTTGTCCCAGTTGCGCAGATTGGTCAGCACGGGCAGGGTCTGGGTGGTGAGCTTGTGGGTGCCGGGGCCGAACACGTCGGCAATCGCCCCTTCGTTGACGAACACCGCCACCTGCGATTCGCGCACATTCAAGATGGCGCCATTTTGAATCTCGAAATCCTGCATCGGATAGCGCCAGGCGAGCACGCCCTCGGTCTCCTCGTTCCATTGCAGGACGTCGATAAACTGCTTCTTGATGAATGAGCCGAGCGACATGATGGTCTCCGTTTGAACAGGTGTTTGAGAAGAAGCCGCAGTTCAGGAAATGCAGCCCGCATTGATCAAGCCGATCGACAGCGAGATGGCGCCGAGCAGGCGGCCAAAGGCGCAGTTGTCCGCTTCGATCTGGTCCTTGGCCATGCGCAGCAGACGCGTGGCGATGGCGTAGACGCAAATCTGCACCAGCATGGCGCCCGCGGCCCAACCGGCGAACTGCATGTAGTCGCCGGTGTGCAGCAGCGCTGACGCAAGGGTGAGGGCAAAGCCGAGCAGGGCGCCGCCCAGCGAGAGCGCGGCGGCCTGGTTGCCGCCGCGGATCAGGGTCACCTCGTCGAAGGGGGTGACGCGCGTGTAGATGACAAAAAAGACCAGAACCAGGGCGGCAGCCGTCAAAAGGTGTAGCAGATAGGCTAGGATGACGGGCATTGGTTTCCCCTGATGGTGGTGTCAGTCTGACAGGACAGCGCAATCTTAGAACAAAAGCGATTCATGACCAAACGAATTTTGATCCTCTCCGTCTTCGTGGTGGCCTCCTGTGGCCTGGCCTACGAACTGATTGCCGGCGCCTTGTCGAGCTATCTGCTGGGCGACTCGGTGCTGCAGTTTTCCACCATAATCGGCTGCTACCTGTTTGCCATGGGCGTCGGCGCCCACTTCTCGAAATACGTCAGGGACGAGGACGTGCTGGCCCGCTTCATCGACATCGAACTGGCCGTCGGCCTGATCGGCGGCTTGTCGGCGGCGCTGCTGTTCATGACCTTCTCCTGGATGGCCGCGCCGTTTCGCACCCTGTTATATGTGCTGGTATTCATGGTCGGCGCCCTGGTGGGCATGGAGGTGCCGCTGGTGATGCGCGCGCTGAACGCACGCGACACCGTCTTCAGTGAACTGGTCAGCCGCGTGCTCACCTTTGATTACCTGGGCGCGCTGGCCGTCTCGCTGCTGTTCCCGCTGGTGCTGGCGCCCCACCTGGGTCTCGTGCGCACCGGCTTCCTGTTCGGGATGCTTAATGTCGCCGTGGCCTTCTGGACCCTGCACGCTTTTCGCATGGAGTTGAGCCGCACCGGCGGGCGGGCCTTGCGCGCCGGCGTCGTGATGCTGGTGCTGGTGGCAGGTTTCGGTCTGTCGGACCGCCTGGTGAAATGGGGTGAGCATGGCCTGTTCGGCGACGAGATCATCTACGCCACCACCACGCCCTATCAGCGCCTGGTGATCACCAGGTGGAAGGATGACACCCGCCTCTACATCAACGGCAACCTGCAGTTTTCCTCGCGCGACGAATACCGCTACCACGAAGCGCTGGTGCATCCGCTGATGGAAAAACTGCCGTGGGCGAAGTCGGTGCTGGTGCTGGGCGGGGGAGACGGCCTGGCCCTGCGCGAAATCCTGCGCTACCCGAACGTCAAGCACGTCACCCTGGTCGACCTCGACCCCGCCATGACGGGGGCGTTTACCACCCGGCCCGAACTGGCGGCGCTGAACCACAAGTCCTTCTCCGACCCGCGGGTCACCGTCGTCAATGCCGATGCCGCCATCTGGCTGCAGAACAGCGAGGCCATGTTCGACGCCGCCATCATCGATTTTCCCGACCCGTCCAGCTTCGCCCTGGGCAAACTGTATTCGGTGCCGTTCTATGGCATCGTGAAAAAACACCTGGCCGCCAATGGTCTCGCCGTGGTGCAGTCGACTTCACCGTTTTTCGCGCCCCACGCCTACTGGACCATCGACGCCACCCTGCGCGGAGTGGGCATGAAGACCTGGCCCTATCACGCCTACGTCCCTTCGTTTGGCGAGTGGGGCTTTGTGATGGCCTCGCCGCAGCAGGACTACACGCCGCCGGCGAACTACCGCCTGCCGCTGCGTTTCCTGAATGGCGCGACCACGCGCGAGATGTTCGCCTTCCCGCCCGATATGCAAAAGCTGGAGATGGCGCCGAACCGGCTCAATACGCAGTCGCTGGTGCATGAATTCGAACAGGACTGGCGCCAGGTGATCCGCTGATGGACCGGCGCTCATTCATCGCCGCCGCCGGTGGCGCTGTTCTAGCCGCCGGCGCCGGCGCCGCGGGCTTCCAGCGCTGGCAGGAGATCAGCCCGACCGTCCACTACCCGGGCCGCGAGGAAGGCCACTACCTGCGCGAGCGCAGCGCGCTGCCGCCGCCATCACACGTGATTGAAACGGACATCGTCATCGCCGGCTCCGGCATTGCCGGCCTGGCCGCTGCCTGGCAGTTGAAGCGCGACGGCCACGCGGGCGCCCTGATGATCGACGGGCCCCAGGCCTTTGGCAATGCGGCCGGCGGCCGTTTTGGCGAACTCGAATTTCCCACCGGCGGCCACTACCTGCCGCTGCCATCGCCCGAGTC
>JBJMVV010000081.1:0-2813 GCA_045810505.1 Massilia sp. | reverse complement strand
GCGCTGCCCTTTAAAAGATCGCTGCGTCGCGTTTGCGACCGGGCGCACGGCCGAACTGCCGGTCAGGAAGCCATCCAAGGCCACGCCGGAGAAGCGCGCCGCCATGCTGGTGGTGGTCGATGCCGGCCAGGTGCTGCTCGAGCAGCGCGCCGATTCGGGCATCTGGGGCGGATTATTGTCGCTGCCGGAAGTGGATGGGCATGTTTCCATCGACATTGACCTGCCCGATCCGCTGCTGTCAGCGCAGCGCTTTGGGGCGGTTGATACCATCGATACCTTGCTGCCGTTGACGCATGGTTTTACCCATTACAAGTTGCATATTCATCCAAGGCAGGTGGCGCTGTCGGCGCGTGCCGCGGATGTTGATGGCTTTGTGTGGTGGGATCTGGACAAGATCGAGAAGGCGCCCTTACCGGCGCCGGTCAAGAAGCTGCTGGTGCAGCTTTCCGAGCCGTCGTTGTTTTGATTAGCGCCGGGGACTGGCCCTGCGGGCCTGTCCCCATTTTTCGATCCGCTGTTCCTGCAAGACAGGCGCCGGGGGCGCTGATAAAGCTTGAATGGGGACAGGCGCGCAGCGCCAGTCCCCGCCACTTCATAATTCTTCGATTGAAAAAATTCTACGGTGTTCACGGATCGCATACCGGTCCGTCATCCCCGCAATATAGTCCGCAATCTTCCTCGCCTGCTTCGCCACGTCCCCATCAACCACCAGATAATCCGGCGGCAGCAACACCGGATCCTTCATGAAAGCATCAAACAAATCGGTGACGATGCGGCTGGCCTTTACGCGGGTGCGGTTGACCTGGTAGTGGCGATACAGATTGGCGTGCAGGAAGCGTTTCAAGGCCGTGGTCTCGGCGCGCATGCTGTCCGAAAAACGGATCAGGGGTGGTGCGGCGCGCACGTCGTCGATGCTGCGCGGGGCCGCGTCGGCGATCAGGGCGGCGGAGGTGGCGACGACGTCGGCCGTCATCACCGTGATCATGCGGCGCGAGGTTTCGTACAGGGCGCGCCGGCCGGGCAGGCCTGGATACTTCGCCTCCACCTCGTGATAAAAGCGGGCAAACAGATCGACTTCCATCATCTGCGCCATGCTGACCAGGCCCGAACGCAGGCCGTCGTCGATGTCGTGGTTGTTGTAGGCGATTTCGTCGGCGAGATTGGTCAGCTGGGCTTCCAGGCTGGGCTGGGTGCGTTCCAGAAAACGCCGGCCAAGCTCGCCCAGCTGGCGTGCATTCGCCGCCGAGCAGTGTTTGAGGATCCCCTCGCGGGTTTCAAACATCAGGTTCAGGCCATCGAAGTCGCCATAGTGCTCTTCGAGCGAATCGACCACGCGCAGGCTTTGCAGATTGTGTTCGAAGCCGCCGAAATCGCGCATGCATTCATTGAGCACATCCTGGCCGACGTGGCCAAACGGCGTGTGGCCCAGGTCGTGCGCGAGCGACACCGCTTCGACCAGGTCTTCATTGATCTGCAGGCTGCGCGCCAGGGTGCGTCCGATCTGCGCCACTTCGATCGAGTGGGTCAGGCGGGTCCGAAACAGGTCGCCCTCGTGGTTGAGGAACACCTGGGTTTTATATTCGAGGCGGCGAAACGCGGTCGAGTGGATGATGCGGTCGCGGTCGCGCTGGAATTCGCTGCGCGAGCCGGCCGGCGCTTCGGCAAAAGCGCGCCCGCGGCCCTGGCTCGAATGGGCCGCGTAGGGAGCGAGGCGGTCGTCGAAGTTCATACGGGACTGCAGGCGGCGATGGTGTCCAATAACAGCTCGCGCGGGACTGATCCAATGTGCGGCGCGCCCAGTGGCTTCAGCAGAATGAACTTGATGTCGCCGCCTTCGTTCTTCTTGTCCACTTCCATCAGCTCGATCCAGCGCTCGACCGGCATGGCGGGCGCCACTGTCGGCAGGCCGGCGGCATCGATCAGGGCGCGCATGCGGGCGACCGTGGCTTCGTCGACAAAGCCCATGCGGCGCGACAGTTCGGCCGCCATCACCATGCCGCAGCCGACTGCCTCGCCGTGCAGCCAGGCGCCATAACCCATGCCCGCTTCGATGGCGTGACCGAAGGTGTGGCCGAAATTGAGGATGGCGCGCAGGCCCCCTTCGCGCTCGTCCTGGCGCACCACGTCGGCCTTGATTTCGCAGGAGCGGGCCACGGCGTGGGCCAGCGCGGCGCGCTCGCCCGCCACCAGCTGGGCGATGTTTTTTTCAATCCAGTCAAAGAAGGCGGCATCGATGATGGCGCCGTGCTTGATCACTTCAGCCAGGCCCGCGGCGAGCTGGCGCTGCGGCAGCGTGGCCAGGGTAGCGGTATCGGCGAGCACGGCGCGCGGCTGGTAGAAGGCGCCGATCATGTTCTTGCCGAGCGGGTGATTGATGCCCGTCTTGCCGCCCACGGAGGAATCGACCTGGGCCAGCAAAGTGGTGGGGATCTGCACGAATGGCACGCCGCGCATGTAGCTGGCGGCAGCGTAGCCGGTGAGGTCGCCAATCACGCCGCCGCCCAGCGCCACCAGGGTGGTCTTGCGGTCGCAGCGGTTTGCCAGCAGGGCGTCGTAGACCTGCATCAGCGATTCCTGCGTTTTATATTGTTCACCGTCGGGCAGGATGATCTCGATGACTTCGCGGCCGGCGCCGCGCAGGGCCTGCGCTACGCCGGCGAGGTACAGGGGCGCGACAGTGGTGTTGGAGACGATCGCCACCTGGCGGCCGGGGATGTGCTGGGCCAGCAGGGCCGGGTCGGCCAGCAACTGGGGGCCGATCAGGATGGGATAGCTGCGCTCGCCCAGGTCGACGTTTATGGACAGCGGGGAAG
>JBJMVV010000080.1:0-20765 GCA_045810505.1 Massilia sp. | reverse complement strand
CACCAGCACGATCTGCTCCAGTGGTTTCAAGGGGCCGACGCGGTGGATCACCAGCGCGCCCGCCAGCGGCCAGCGGGTGCAGGCCGCGTCGACAATCTGCTGCAGCGCCGCTTCCGTCATGCCGGGGTAGTGTTCGAGTTCCATCTCGGCCACCGCGGCGCCGTCATTCAGGTCGCGTACGGCGCCGACAAAAGTGACCACGGCGCCCACCTTCGGATTGTCCGCCCGCAGGCGCGCCACTTCCGTGCTGAGATCGAAATCGGCCGTCTGCACGCGCACTTCGCGCATGCCGCCCGCAGGCGACGGCGGCGTCTGCGGCGCGTTCATCGCACCCCCTTGCGTGCGCGCGCAAACAGCTGTTCGATGCGGTGGGCCGTGCGTTCGTCGACCAGGGCCGGCATGGCGGCAAGCTGCTCGAACCGCGCCGCGTCACCGTCGGCGCCCTGCTTCTGGCCGGACTTGAGCGAGGACTGCAGCACTTCCACCTGCAGCTTCAGACGGTCGCGCGCGAACTCGCTGCCGCTGTCGATGCCGGCGGCGATTTCCTGGCGCAGCACTTCCTGCAGCAGGATCGGGCGGTTCGCCTCCAGCTTGCGCAGGTAGGCGGCGCGGTCGGCGCTGCCATCGAGCACGGCCAGCGCCGCATCAAAACGGGTCTTGAGCGCGCGCTCCCACGCGCCGGGAAGCGGCGGCAAGGCAGCCCAGCGGCTTTTGTATGGTTCGGCGGTGGCGTTTTCAGCGTCAGCCTGGCTGTCCGCCAGTGCACTTTCCAGTTGCTGGCACAGGCGCAGCTTGTCGCGCAGGGCGCTGGCCTGGGCGACATCGGCGGCGCGTTTGACGGCGTCGATCTTCGCCTCGATGGCTGCCACCGCGGCATGGTAGCGCTGTTCGACCTTGGCTTCCTGAGCGCGCGGCACGGCGCCGATGGCATGCCATTCGCTGGCGGCCTCGCGCAGCAGGCTGCGGGCTGCGTTGGCGTCCGGTTTCGAGCCGGCTTTTGAATCGGACATGTCCGATGCGGCCTGCTCCAGCCGCGCCGAGATGGCGTCCTTGGCAGCCTGGTGGGCGCGCCGCTCCGCATCGGCCGCGTTGGCGGTCTCCTTGCGGCGCGCGAACACGGCGTCGCAGGCAGCGCGGAAGCGGTGCCACATGGCCTGCTCGGCCTTGCGTTCGAGCGGCAGCGCGCGCGCCAGCTCCTGCCAGCGTTCCTGCGCCGCCCGCAGTGCATCGAGCGCACCGCGCTCCAGCGGATCGAGAGCGCTGACCTGGTCGATCAGCGCCTCGCGGTGGCCGACCTCCGCTTTTCTCTGCTGCTCGAGCGGCTTTTGCATGATGTTCAGGGCATCGCTGAACTGCTGGTCGAGGCGCTTCTTGTCCTTGCGGTCGATCGCACCGAGGTGGCTCCAGGCCAGGCGCAGGCGCTGCACCGTGGCGGCCATCTGCTTCCAGTCCACTGCCGCCTCAAGACTGCCGTCGCTGCTGTCCGGATTTGCATCGGCTTCGTTCGAGCGCACGATCCGCCCAGCCTGCGCCTGCGCCTCGTCGATCAGGGCCTGGGCTTTGGCGGAATTGCTGTGGCGTTCTTCGGCCAGCTGCTTGAAATGGGCGGCGGCGGGCGCGTAGGCCGCGGTGCAGGCAGCGTCGAAGCGCTCCCACAGCGACTTGGGCGCGGCGCCCGACAAGGTGTCCAGCGCCTTCCAGCGTTCGCGCATGCTGCCGACTTTTTTCGCCAGCTCCGCCATCGGCAGCGACTGGGTCGATAGCTGTTCGACGGCCTTGATCAATTCCTCGCGCGAGACATTGCCGCCCCAGCGCGCCCAGTCGGACAGCCGTTTCAGTTCGGCGCGGGCGTGGGCCAGGCGGTCGGCCTGGGCGGGACTGAGTTTGCCGCCCTTGCTGTCCTTGAGCGCCTTGTCGTGATCGGCTGCGCTGTGCAGAGAGCCTTGTTCCAGGGCCGATTCCATCGCCGCCAGTTCGTCAAGGAAGGCCGAATCGGCGCCGCCGACGGGACGGCTGCGCTCACGACCCGGCTGCTGGCCGGCGCCCGGTTTTGCATGGGGTTTGGCGTTGCCGCCTTCGTCCCTGGCGGGCGAAACCGCCGCGCGGGCGGGACGCTCACCGGCCCCACCGCGCGCTTTCGCGTCGCCGGGCAGGCGAGAGAGCAGCTGCTCGAAACGCTCTTGCAGGGCGTCGGCCGCGTCGCCCGCGGGGGGCTTGGGCAGGCGCTGCCACTCGCGCCGCAAGGCAGCGGCGTCGAGCGGCGGTGCGGTCGGCGGGGTTGGCTCAGCCAGCATGGCTGGCGCAGGCGCAGTTGGCTCGGCCTCGATCGGCTGCGTCGATGATGCATCGACTGCCGGCGTTTCAGCAGAGGCAAGCGGCGCGTCGCTGAGCTCGGCGGCTGGCGCGGTATCGACAACGGCTTCGGCCGGCGCTGTGGCAGCTTCCGGCGACGCAGTTTCCGGCGTGGCTGCAGGCGCCGGTGGCTGCGCCATGGCCGCGGTCCACCCGTCGAGCGCCGCCGAGCGCGCGGCCAGCGCTGCACGGCCCTGTTCGAGAACCGCCATGCTGGCCTGCACGCGGCCCTCTTCGGCCGCGAATTCGGCCACCAGCTGGCGTGGCAGCGAGGCGTGTTCGGGACCGGAGAGCGCCGCTTTCTGCTCGGCGCTCATCCGCGCCAGTGCAGCGCCCGGATCGGCGTCGCCAGCATCACCGGCATCGCCAGCGGCCAGCTTGCGCAGCGCGGCGAGGCGGTCGATCATGGCGCGCTGCAGGCCCACTTGGGCTTCCAGGCGCGCGCCCAGCTGGGTGCGCACAGCGGCAAAGGCGTCCGCCAGTTCGGGCGCGGCGATCACGGACCAGCGGCGATCCAGTTCGGCCACATGGTTGGGCGTCAGCTTCTCGTCGGCCAGCAGGGACCGAGCCTGCGCCAGGCAAGCCTCGGCGCGCGCCATTTCGGCGTCGTGGTGGCGGATGGCGTCCAGCCTTCCCTGCAGCAGCTTGGCGACGCGGCGGTCGGTGTTGCGAATCGCGCCGTGCAGGCGCTCAAGCTGGGCGCGGCTGGTGATGAATTCGGCGGCGGCGAGGCGCAACTCGGAAAAATCGCACTGAAGAATGAAGTCGGCGGCGGCGGCCTCGCGCTCGCCTCCGCTGGCGCTGCTGATCGCGGCCAGGCGCTCGGCCTGGGCGCTGCGCTCGGCCTTCGTGCTGGCCGTGGCGGCGGCCTTCTGCTCCTCTGCGGCGCTGGGCCCTGGCGTCTCGGCGGGCTTGTCGCCCGGGCGTTTAAAGAGGAATTTCAGCATGACGTCGGCTCGATTGCGCAAAATCGTCATGATAGCAAGAAGGCAGGGGGTACGCCGGTTCACCGGTGGCAGCCGTTGATCCCGTGCAGCGCCCCGGTCAGCTGGCCGCGCGCAAGGCGTGGTCAGATCATGCTGGCCTGGTGCACCACCTGGGCCGCGCGGGCGATGGCCGACACGGCTGGCGTGCGCCGGGCCGGCCTGTTTTCCTTGACGTAAGCTTCGTGCGCCAGCATGCGGTTGGCAATGGCAAACCACGCTTCCCCGGTGACCACGCCGCGCGCCAGCGGAAACAGCGCCTGCTCCTCCCGTTCCAGCCGTTCGACCAGGGCCAGGCAGACCCCGTCGACCTGGGCGCAAAAGGCCGCCACCTCGGCAGCATCACCCAGCGCACGGCCGGCGTATTGCTCTTCTATGTCGGCCAGTTGGCTTTCGGCGGCCAGTCGTAATTGCTTGAGCTCTTGCAACAAATCGTCGGCCGCATCCGTCGCGTCGTAAATTGCCGGAAACAAATGGGTGTCCACCTTGGACCAGTGGGACGAGTGCACGGCCCGGTCCAGGGTTTCGCAGGCGAAATCGACGCGGCCTTCGCTGAGGCTGGTCTGTTCGGCGAAATGGGTATGCACCACCTTGAGCAGGGAATGCAGACTGGCGCATAAACTTTTTTGTTCAACTGACAATGCAACGAGCGTATAGGTTGCGGTGAGCATGGGTTCTCCTGGTTTTGGACGGACGGCCGATCATCTGCGCGGCAAAGCGACGCCCTGCGCATTCGAGCGGAAGCAGGAATGGTGTTTATTGACCTGGGAACGGGCTGGCTTGTCGTTTTTGTCTTGAGCCCGAGGAAACAGTGTAAAGATCATCAGCCCCATCCGGTTTGATCTAGCGCAAACTCGCCGGGCTTGCAGAGCCCAAACGGTCGGGTTTCATGCCCGGTGCGTCAGCGCAGCTTAGGCGCTGCGCCTTAAGCTATAGTTAACCCTTGTCCCCTGCCCGCCTCCTCTTCCATGCGTCTGCTGCACACTTCTGACTGGCATCTCGGCCAGGCCCTCCACAGCTATGATCGAAGTTTTGAACACCAGCAATTTCTCGACTGGCTCGTCACGACCCTGGTTGAACAGCAGGCCGACGCACTATTAATAGCAGGCGATATTTTTGACACCGCCAACCCCTCGGCGGCGGCGCAAAAGCAGCTCTACCGATTCCTGCAGCAGGCGAGGAAGCGCTGTCCCGCGCTGGATATTGTTGTTATTGCCGGCAATCATGATTCCCCGGGCCGGCTGGAAGCGCCCGGCCCCCTGCTGGAGGATCAGGGCACCAGCATGATCGGCCACGTGCTGCGTGGCAACGACGGCGCCATCGATGTGGAACGCATGGTGGTGCCCCTGCACGATGCCGCCGGCAAGGTGGCGGCCTGGTGCCTGGCCGTGCCCTTCCTGCGTCCGGGCGATCTGCCGCGGCCGGCGCCCGACACCGACGCCGACGCTGCCGATGACGCAGCGCCGGCGCCCGATCCCTACATGGCCGGCATCGGCCTGCTCTACAGCCAGGTCTACGCCGCGGCCGCCGCCAAACGCGAAGCGGGCCAGCACATCGTCGCCATGGGCCACTGCCACATGGTCGACGGCCAGGCCTCGCTTGACTCCGAGCGCCGCATCGTCATCGGCGGCACCGAGGCCCTGTCCGCGGCCGTATTCGATCCCGCCATCGCCTACGTCGCGCTGGGCCATCTGCACCTGGCCCAGCGGGTCGGCCAGAGCGAGCACCGCCGCTACAGCGGCAGCCCCCTGCCCCTGTCGTTTGCGGAAGTC
Source organism: Massilia sp. (assembly GCA_045810505.1). Taxonomy (GTDB): domain Bacteria; phylum Pseudomonadota; class Gammaproteobacteria; order Burkholderiales; family Burkholderiaceae_D; genus JAFCUW01. The sequence goes on along the minus strand of JBJMVV010000080.1, from coordinate 15,658 downwards.
GGCTACCACCACCAGGTGCTTCGCATCGACCTGGCCGAGGGCGGAACCGAAGTGACGCCGCTGGCCGTGCCGCGCGCCGTCGACCTGCTGCGCGTGCCGGCCACGCCGCAGCCGCTCGACCAGGCCCTGCTGGCCTTGGCCGAACTCGAACTGGCCGACCTGCCCTTCGAGCGCCAGCCTTTTCTGGAAGTGCGGGTGCTGCTGGACGGCCCGGAGCCGGGCCTGCGCGGACGCATCGAACAGGTGCTTGCCGGGCGCCCAGTGCGGCTGGCGAAGATCGAGCCGACCCGCAAGAGCGTCGCCGCGGCGACCCATGAGCCCGCGCTTTCGCTCGACCAGTTGGCCCAGCTGCAGCCGGACGACATTTTCCGCCGCCTGTACGCCCAGCGCTTCGGCGAAGCGGCGCCCGACGAACAATTGCGCGCTTTCGCCGAACTGCTGCACGACGATGGCAAGGGCGCAGTATGAGAATTCTGCGCATCGGCGGACGCAACCTGGCGTCCCTGGCCGACGAATTCAACGTCGACTTTGAAGCGGCGCCACTGGCCGCCAGCGGCCTGTTTGCCATCAGCGGCCCTACTGGCGCCGGCAAGTCGACCCTGCTCGACGCCCTGTGCCTGGCCTTGTACGGCGCCACTCCCCGTCTCAAAACCTCGCGCACCGGCGCGCTGGTGCCGGACGTGGGCAGCGACACCGTCTCGGCCCAGGATCCGCGCAGCCTGCTGCGGCGGGGCGCGGCGGAAGGCCATGCCGAAGTCGATTTTGTCGGCAACGACAGCCTGCGCTACCGGGCCCGCTGGAGCGTGCGGCGGGCCCGCGCGCGCGCCAGCGGCGCCTTGCAGAACGCGGCCATGAGCCTGCAGCGCCTGCCCGACCTGGCGGCGATTGGCGGCACCCGCACCGAGGTGGCGCAGGAAATCGCCGCGCGCATCGGCCTCTCGTTCGAGCAGTTCACGCGCGCCGTGCTGCTGGCGCAGAACGAGTTTTCGGCCTTCCTGAAAACCGATGAAAACGAACGGGGCGAACTGCTTGAAACCCTGACCGGCAGCGTGATCTACAGCGCCATTTCCAAACGCGCCTTCGAGCGCTACAAGCGCGAACAGGACGCCCTGCGCATGCTGACGGCGCAACTGGCCGGGCAGGCGCCGCTGGCGGCCGAAGCGCGCGCCCAGCTCGACGCCGACAGCGCCGCCCAGGAAGCGGCGCTCGCCACGCTGGAACAGCAGCAGGCAGCGCTCGACCAGCTGGAACGCTGGCGCCAGGCCGGCATCGCCCTGGGCGAATCAGTGACGGCTGCCGAACAGGCGCTGGCGCAGGCGCAGCTGGACGCGCAGGAGGCCGCGCCGCGCCGCCAGCGCATGGCGCTGCTGCAGGCAATCGAGCCGGCCCGCCCCCTGCTGGCCGAGACAGCGCGCCTGCGCCAGGAACAGGCGGCGCTGCAAAGCGCAGCGGAGAAGGCGGAGAGCGATATCGTGCGGCTGCACGGCGCCGATGAACAGGCGGCAGCCGCCGTCGGCGCTGCCGTCCAGGCGCTGGCGCAAAGCGAAACCGCGCTGCGCGAGGCCGGCCCCGCGCTGGACCAGGCCAAGGCCTTTGATGCCGCGCTTGCCGCACTGGCCCCCGCGCACGCGCAGGCGCAGGCCGCGAGCGCGGCGGCCCAACTGGATGCCGCAACTGCAGCCAGCGCCGTTCAGCAAGACCAGCAAGCCGTCGACAGTGCAGCCACTGCCCATCGCGACGGCGCCGCCTGGCTCGCCGCGCACGCGGCCCTGGCGCCGCTGGCGCAGCAGTGGCCACGCTGGGATCGTTTGATGGAACAGGCGGCCCGCTTGCAGGCGCAGCTTGAGGAACAGGAACGCCGCCGCCAGGGCGCCGAGCAGCAGGCGCTGGCCGCGGCCGACGCGGCGGCTGTCACGGCCAGCACGGCCAGCACTGTCGCCCTGGCCGTACAGACGGCGCAGCAGCAGCGCGAGCAGGCGACATTGCACCTGGCCGGTTTCGACAGCGCCGCGCTGCGCAGCCGGCGCCAGGGTTTGACGGCGCAGCGCGAACTGCTGTTTGAGGCGCGCGTGCTGTGGCGCGAGCTGGCGCAGCAGCGCGAGCGCCGCGCCACTGTCGATGCGCAGGCGGCCCAGGCGCGCGCGCAGGCGGCGGACGCCCGCGCCGCTGTCACCGATGCCAGCGCTCGTGCAGACTCCCTCGACGCTGCAGCGCGCCAGTCCCGTACGGCGCTCCAGGCGGCTGAACTGGCCGCTTCCGACAAGGTCGAAGACCTGCGCGCGCAGCTGATTGACGACGCCCCCTGCCCCGTCTGCGGCGGCCTCGATCATCCCTACCGCGACGCCGGCGGCGCCCTGCACGCCGTCCTGCAAACCCTGCGCCAGCAGGTCGATACGGCCAGCGCCGCCGCCAGCGCCAACCTGGCGCGCCAGGCCAGCGAGGGCGCGAAACTGGCCGCGGCCGAAGCGCAGTTGGCGCGCCTGACGCAGGATGCGGCCAGCCTTGCGGCGGCCAATACGATACTTGAGGCGCGCTGGCAGGGCCTGCCGCTGGCCGCAAGCGAACCTGATGTCATCGATGGGCCCTGGCTGGACACCCAGCTGCAGGAGGTCGACGGCCAGCTGCGCGAGATCGATGCGAACGAACAGGCGGCGCGCGCGGCGCTTGATGCGCGCGAGGCGGCGCAGGCAGCGTTTGACGCCGCCAGCGGCCGCCACGCCCACGCCATCGAGGCGGCTGCGGCGGCCCGGCTGGCGGCCAGCACGGCGCAGGCGGCGCTGGCCGCAATCAACGACAAGACGGCGCAGGCCGGCGAAGCGCTGGTGGCGCTGCTCGATGACCTGGACGGCGCCTTTGCGTTCGAACCAGGCGAGCATGCACCCAGCAGCGCCACGCCCGCCCGTGGCTTCGATCAAGGCAACTGGCGCGCCGCATGGCAGCGCGATCCCGCCCGCTTTCGCAGCCGCCGCGGCGAGGAAGCGGCCCGCTTCAATGGGGAGGCGCTGGCCCAGCCCGAGCGCCTGGCGCAGTTGCAGCAGCTGCAGGCGCGCCACGCGGCCAGCAGCGCGGCCGCGGCGCAGGCAGTGCGGCTGGCAATGGCGGCGCAGGCCGAGTATGCCCGTATCGAAGCCGACATTGTCGAGCGGCGCCGCCAGCGCCAGCAACTGTGGCAAGGCGAGACAGTGACGGCGGTGGAAGCGCGCCTTGCCGCGGTCGTCAACGCAGCACGCACCGCCCTCGCCGAGCGCCAGCAGGGGGCGGAACAGGCGCGCCTCGCGCTGGCCCGCGCCCGCGACGCCCAGGCCAGCGCGCGCGAACGCATCGCCAGCATCGCCACCCAGCTGGATGCGGCAAGCGCGCTGGTGGCCGACTGGCTGGCCGGCTTCGCGCAACAGCATCCTCACTTGCACCCACAATTGGACGCGCCGCTGGACGCCGCCGCACTTGCCGGCCTGCTCGCGGTGCCGGCCGGCGCACGGGCGGCGGAACAGGCCGCGCTCGACGCCATCGAACGGGCGCAGGCGGCAGCGGCCACGGTGCTGGCCGAGCGGCGCCAGAGGAGCGAATCCCACGCCGCCAACGCCCCTGCCGGCAATCTGGCCACCCTGGCCGAGGATCTCGCGCAACTGGCAGCGCAGCGCAAACAGGCGCAGGATGCTGCCGGCGCCCTGCGCGTACAGGTGGCGCAGGATGAGGTCCGGCGCAGCAACGCGGCTGCCGCCATGGCCGGCATCGAGTGCCAGCAGCAGATCGAGCGCCGCTGGGGCAAGCTGTCCGAGTTGATCGGCTCGGCCGACGGTAAAAAATTCCGCAACTACGCCCAGCAGTTCACGCTCGATGTCCTGCTTGGCTACGCCAACGCCCACCTGGCCCACCTGGCCAAACGCTATCGGCTCGAGCGCGTCGACGGCGGCGCCGGCCCGTCGCTGGGCCTGATGGTGCGCGACCAGGACATGGGCGGCGAGGTGCGCGGCGTGAACTCCCTCTCCGGCGGCGAATCCTTCCTGGTCTCGCTGGCCCTGGCCCTGGGCCTGGCTTCGCTGTCCTCGAACCGGGTCAAGGTAGAATCGCTGTTCATCGACGAAGGCTTCGGCAGCCTCGATACCGACACCCTGCGCGTGGCCATGGACGCCCTCGACGGCCTGCAGGCAATGGGGCGCAAGGTCGGCGTCATTTCCCACGTCCAGGAAATGACGGAGCGGATCGCGACGAGAATCGTGGTGCAGCCGTCGGGTGGCGGCAGCAGCAGCGTGACCGTGGAATAGCTTGCAGCACCGGGGACTGGCCTTGCAGGCCTGTCCCCATTTTTCCTGCGCCACCGAAGGCCGAGCTTGTGGTAGCGGAAAAATGGGGACAGGCCCGCGGGGCCAGTCCCCGACTCCGCTACAATACCCGGTCATTTTTGAAAGTCACCCCATGCTCAAACCCGCCCGCATCCTCACCTTCAAATGCGCCAACTGCGCCAAGGCCGTCAAGGTCAATCTGCAAAAAGTCTCTGCCTGCTCCCATATCCAGCCCTACATGGGCGTATGCAGCTGCGGTACCGTCAAGCTGCACGCCACGGGCAACAAGGCGGCGGTGGAGTCCTACCTGGCCTCGAATGGGCTGGAGTGGTCCCATCACCATTAAAAATATTCGAACAACACTAAAGTAAACCAAAAGGCCGTCGTTAATGTTCAGGTAATCATCCACTTCGATGCAGGTCTGCCGATCATGTCGATTCTGAACGCTCTCGCCCAACGCCCCATCCTGAACCCCGTCGTGCGCGGGGCGGGCCAGGATGCCGCCACTGCCAGCTCGGCCTACAACGCCGCTGTGGGCAACGCATTTGGCAAACTCCCGGCGCGCCTGCCCGTAGTCGATGCCGCCGGCCAGGGCGAGGCGGGCAGCAATGTCAGCCTGTCGCAGCAAGCCTTGAATGCCCGCGTGGGCGAACTGGGGGACAAGACCATCGACGTCGCCCAGCGCTTCCTGCAAAGTTTTGCCACCGCCCTGTTTGGCGACGCCGCCAAGGGCGCCCGATTCAATTTCGACAGCGTCAGCGTGGCGGCCGATACCAGCTTGTCCGCCGCCGTGGTGCACGGCGTGGACGCCAGCGGCAATGCCGTTGACGGCGCCGCCATCAACCTCGAGGAAAGCGCCGCCTTTGTCGGCCATGGCCAGCTGCTGACGAACGACGGCCAGTCCTACGATTTCGACATCGAGGTCGCATATCGCGCCTCGGTCAGCGCCAGCGCCAGCGCCAGCACCGCCACCACCAGCGAACCAGCCGACGCCAGCACCGCCACCCCGGAGCAGGCCCTGGTCGGCAAACAGCTGCCGCCCGTGAAATACCCGGGCAGCCTGGCCGACCTGTTCAAACTGCTGGGCCGCCAGCTTGACGCCAGCAGCGGGGGCAAGGATGGCGCCGACCTTGATGGCCAGCTCTCGATGCGCCTCATTCGCCTGGTCAACAGCGCCGCCCTGCTGGCGCCAAGACCGCATCCCGAGATGCCGCAGACGCCCGACGGTGCCGGCGCCGGCAACGCTGAACGCAGCCGCGCCCTCGCCTCCTACGCCGTCAGCGCGCCCGGCCAGGTTGATACGTCTGCTGGCAGCAGCACCGACATCAAAGTCTGAGGCAAGTGGCGACAGCGGGCACCGCCTATAATGGCGGATTGCCCTCCCTGATCGCCCTTCATGCCCGCTTCGCTCCCCGCCACGCTGTCCCCATCGCCCGATACTGCCGCACCCCGCATCACCTGGCGCGAAGGGACTGGCGCTGAAGAACGCACCCTGTCGGCGCTGTGGCGTTCCGAGTCCGGCATGGCGGCGCCAAAGCGGGTCGTCGTCGCCGACGACCAGACCCCGGCCGATACGGCCTATCGCCTGGCCTGCGAGGGCACGGCGCTGTTGTGGCGGGGCGACTTCCAGAATGCGCGCCAGCTGCTGCAGGCGATGGCCCGACGCGCCGACGCGCCACCGAAATCGAAAAAGCGCGCCAGGCTTGAGAAGGACAAACCTGCGCCGACGCCGCTGGAGGCCTTCCACCTGCACCGCCAGGCCCAGTCCCAGCGCGCCCGCACCCTGGCCATGCTGGTGATTCCCTTCGAAGCCGATTACACGATTGCGCTGCGCCGCGCGCCCGATGTGGCGCTGGCCTGCAATGAAGCCTACGGCCGCCCCACCGAGCCCTTCGTCGCTTCCCTGCGCGAGCTGCTGGGCGTGATCGGCGCCCACGAGTGGCGCAAGAACGGGGTCGAGATCGCGGCGCTTGGCGCGCGCATCCACCCGTGGTACGGCGTGTTCTCGCCCATTCGCGGCGAGTACCTGCAGCTGGTCGCGGACGCGCCCCTGCCGCCGTCGACAAAGCTGGCCTTCGACATCGGCACCGGCACCGGCGTGCTCTCGGCCATCCTCGCCAAGCGGGGCGTGGCGCGCATCGTCGCCACCGACATGGATCCGCGCGCGCTGTCGTGCGCCCGTGAAAACCTGCAGCGACTCGAGGTTCTCGACCAGGTCGACGTGGTGCAAGCCGACCTCTTCCCGCAAGGCCGCGCGCAGCTCATCGTCTGCAATCCCCCTTGGCTGCCGGGGCGCCCCAGTTCCGCCATCGAACACGCCATTTACGATCCCGACAGCCGCATGCTGCGCGGCTTCCTGCACGGTCTGGCCGCGCACCTGGCGCCAGGCGGCGAAGGCTGGCTGATCCTGTCGGACCTGGCCGAGCACCTGGGCCTGCGCACGCGCGCGCAGCTTGAAGGCTGGATTGACGAGGCAAAGCTGAAGGTGGTGGGCCGCATCGACACCCGCCCCGTCCATCCCCGCGCCAGCGACGCCAGCGACCCGCTGCACGCGGCGCGCGCGCAGGAATTGACCTCGCTGTGGCGGCTTGCAGCATCGACCTGAAGCACTCGCACACGAGCGCAAAACCAGCCATTGCGCGAGGCGGCCCGGGTCTGTATAATCTGTCCTGCGGGGTGGAGCAGTCTGGCAGCTCGTCGGGCTCATAACCCGAAGGTCACAGGTTCAAATCCTGTCCCCGCAACCAAACAATGTTTAACAGAAGCCCGACTCTCGCAGCCGGGCTTTTGTTTTCTGCGGCCGGAAAAATAAGCATTCCCCGCCACGGCGAATTTGCAGCAGCGAAGCACGATGAGAGACAAAAAAGACAATGCGACGCTGGACCTGGTCGGCTTCGATGCCACGGCCCTCCCAGACGCTACGCAAGCCGATGGCGTCAACCTGAGTCCAGCCCCTGCCCGCCGTGCACGCCGCGAGCGCAGCACCGCGCCCCGCCAGCATCAACTCGAACTGCTCGACCCCACCGACGCCACCGGCCTGCCCGTCTGGCAGCGCGACGAAGGGCTCGACGTCACCGGCCTGCCCGTGTGGGCCGCGGCCTGATAGACTGATATCGCAGGCCGGCGCCGCTCGCGCGGCCTGCGCGCCTCTTTGTTTTATTCTTCTTGTTCTCTTCTGATTGGCCACCATGACCCAGACCGCCTTTTCCTCGCTGCCGCTGGCGCCCTCCATGCTGGCCAATCTCGACTCGCTCGGCTACAAGGAGATGACGGCGATCCAGGCCGCCTCCCTGCCCGCCGTGCTCGATGGACGCGACCTGATCGCCCAGGCGAAAACCGGCAGCGGCAAGACGGCTGCTTTTGGCCTGGGCATCCTGCACAGACTCAATCCCGCCTGGTTCGCCGTACAGGCGCTGGTGATGTGCCCGACCCGCGAACTGGCCGACCAGGTGGCGGGCGAACTGCGCCGCCTGGCCCGCTTTGAAGCCAACGTCAAGATCCTCACGCTCACCGGCGGCACCGCCATGCGGCCGCAAATCGCCTCGCTCGAACACGGCGCCCACATCGTCGTCGGCACCCCGGGCCGGATCCGCGACCACCTCGGCCGCGGCACCATCAACCTGGGCCATGTGCAAACGCTGGTGCTCGATGAGGCCGACCGCATGACCGACATGGGCTTTTACGATGAAATCGCCGGCATCGTCAGCGCCTGCCCGCAGCGCCGCCAGACCATGCTGTTCTCCGCCACCTATCCCGACGATATCCGCATCGCCACCGAAAGCTTCCTGCGCGATCCGGTGGAAGTGACGGTCGAGGCGCGCCACGACGCCGGCCAGATCGAGCAGCGCTTTTATGAAGTCGGTTTCGATGAGCGCGACGCCGCCGTCGGCAAACTGCTCAAGCACTTCCAGCCTGCCTCCACCCTCGCCTTCTGCAACACCAAGGTGCATTGCCGCGAACTGGCCGAGGAACTGCAGCGCCAGGGCTTCTCCGCCCTGGCCCTGTACGGCGACCTGGAACAGCGCGAGCGCGATGAAATCCTGGTGCTGTTTGCGAACCGCTCCTGTTCCGTGCTGGTGGCCACCGACGTCGCCGCGCGCGGACTCGATATCGCCAACCTGGGCGCCGTCATCAACGTCGACGTCTCCAAGGACACCGAGGTGCACATCCACCGCATCGGCCGCACCGGCCGCGCCGGCGAATCGGGCCTCGCCCTGTCGCTGTGCGCGCCGAACGAAAAGAAATGGGTGCGCCTGATCGAGGAGTACCAGGGCGCCAGCGTCGAATGGCACTCGATCAAGGAGCTCGAAGGCGAAGACCTGCCGGCCCAGTCGGCCCCGATGGTGACGCTCGTGATCATGGGCGGCAAGAAGGACAAGCTGCGTCCGGGCGACCTGCTGGGCGCGCTGACCGGTGACGCCGGCCTGACGAAGGAACAGGTGGGCAAGATCAACGTCACCGAATTCCAGACCTATGTGGCGCTGGACCGCCACGTGGCCGATGCTGCGTTCGCACGCCTGAACGCCGGCAACAAGCTGGGGCCCGACTTTGGCAACATCAAGGGCCGCAGTTTCAAGATGCGTTTTATCGACGCCTGATAGCTTTCCGCGAAGCATCTTCGCCAGCGGCTGTCACCGGGGAGCTGCGCTTGCCGGATTCTGCCTTGAATTTTCGCAGGCCTGCTTTACGATGAAAAGGCAGGGGCCGGGTGCGCCGCCTTGCCTGCGTCACCGGCACACGACGATTGAAAACGAGCCCGCGACATCCTGGCGCCGGGGATGCTGCACGCCGGCCGCCACTGCCATGGCAGATGCGCCCATCGAAGGCGCAAAGCGAGGGTTTCCTGTCCTTCGCCGCTGGCAGGTCAAATTTATAATTGGCATCGTTCACGCAGCCGCCTCCCCGCGGCTCAGGGGCCGGCGCGCACTGCGGCCGCGCTCACCCTCAATGACCACCGGACCAGGAAGCAGACAACATGGAAAAACTTCTCGAACACGCCATCGCGGCCCATGGCGGCATGGCGCGCTGGAACAAGTTCAGCGTAATGACGGCGCACCTGACGCAGGGCGGCATCATCTGGCCGCTGAAACGCAAGGCCGGCATGCTCGACGAAGTCGACATCACCATCAAGCTGCACCAGCCGTGGACTTCGCACAGCCCATTTGGCGCACCGGAACGCCATACATCGGTCGCGCCGGGGCGCGTGGCGATCGAGCAAAAGGTCGGCACCGTCATCGAGGAAACCTCCGATGCGCGCGCCTCCTTCGCCGGCCACGCGCTCGATACGCCCTGGACCGACCTGCAGCTGGCGTATTTCGTCGGCTACGCCATCTGGAACTATTTCACGATGCCTTTCACACTGGCCCGGCCGGGCTTCGTGCTGACCGAACTGGCGCCGTGGCAGGAAGCCGGCCAGACCTGGCGCCGCCTGCAGGCGAGCTTCCCTGCCGGCCTGGACACGCACAGCCCGGTGCAGACCTTTTATTTTTCCGAGAATGGCCTGCTGCGCCGCCACGACTACCAGGTCGACATCAGCGGCGGCGCGCCCGCCGTGCACTACCTGTCCGGTCACGAGGATGTGCAGGGCATCACGGTGCCCACGGTGCACCGGATCTATGTGCGCGATGCGGATGGCGGCCACCAGAGCGAGCCCCTGGTGGTCTCGATCGACGTCAGCGCGATTGCCTTTATCGAATAAAATAAGGCGCGCGCCGCAATGAAAGGCCGGGCGCGCTGGACCGGTCGTGGAAAGGAGTCAGACATGGTGGCAAAAGTTGCGTTGGTCGTTTATCCGATGTTCGACATCCTCGACCTGGCCATCCTGACCGTGTTCGGCGTGGCCAATCATTTTGCGCCGGGCAGTTACGCGGTCGATGTGGTGTCCATGGGCGGCGGCCTGGTACCCAGCAAGTCGGGCGTCAGCGTCGACACCAGGGCCTTCGCCGACGAAAATTATCACACGGTGATCGTTGCCGGATCGACCGGCATTCCGCCGCAGGACGATGCGCTGGTGGCCCACCTGCGTACCGTGTCCGCCCGCGCGCACCGGATGGCGAGCATCTGTACCGGCGCCTTCCTGATGGCGGAAGCGGGCGTACTGGACGGCCGCATGGTGACGACCCACTGGGCGTTCGCTGATGCCCTGGTGCACCGTTTTCCCAATATCAAGATCGCGCCGGACCGCATTTTCATCCGTGAAGGAAAGTTCTGGAGTTCCGCCGGCTCGCTGGCGTGCATCGACCTGGTGCTGGGCATCATCGAGGCGGACCTCGGCCTGGAAGTGACCCGGCAGGTGTCGAAGGTGATGGTCACCCATCCTCGCCGGGGTGGCGGCCAGAGCCAGTTTTCAGCCGCGCTTGAGATCGATGCGAAAGAACAGCGCATCCGCCGGGTGCTGGCCTTCATGAAGGAGAATTTACGCGAGCCGCTGACCATCCAGCAGCTGGCCGACTCGGTCAACTGGAGCCGGCGCCATTTCAGCCGCACCTTCCTCGCCGAGACGGGCATGTCGCCGGCCAAGGCGATTGAAAAGCTGCGCGTCGAGGCAGCAAAAATCATGATTGAAAACGGCCACTCCTCGGTGGCCCGCATCGCCAGCCACACCGGCTTCGGCGACGATGAACGAATGCGGCGCGCATTCCTGCGCGTGCTGGGCGAGTCGCCACAAAAATTTCTGGGACGCCCGCGCCCGCCGAATATCGCCATCGGCATCTAGCCTACTTCGGACAGGGCATCCCCGCATCGACCCACTGCTCCAGCGCTGCGACGAATTCCGGGTGCGACAACGGCGGCAGGGTGCGGTTGGCGCCCGGCTGCCAGGCCCATAGCACCAGCGGGTCGGTTTTCATGTGTTCGATGACGGCCGCGCCGCCCTGCCGCTTGCCGTTGCGCTTCGGGTCGCGCATCTGTTCGCATACACCCTTGCGGTCAAGGTCCTGCCAGCGCATGCTCAGTGGCGCCAGGTGCCAGTTTGGCGCGCCCGGCACGCGGCCTTCCGCGCTGTTGCCTGCCTGGTGGCAGGCGGCGCACTGCAGCACCGCTGAGCCATGCCCATCCTTGCCCCGCACCACCTGCTGCGCATGGACGATGCCGCTGTCCTTCTGGCGCGGGGCGGCAGCCTGGTGGCAGTTGATGCAGCGTGGCGACATCACAACACGGGCCACCGGATCGAACGACGCGGCGTCCCCCGAGGCGGCATTGCATGCACCTGCGGCCGCCGCCAGGGCGAGCAGGTTCAAGGCGCGGCGCATCATGCCTTGCCTCCCTGCCCGGCCGCCTGGTGGATCGCCAGGCGAATGCGGGGATATGTCCCGCAGCGGCAGATATTGCCCGACATCGCCTGGTCGATATCCCGGTCGGTGGGCTTTGGAATGGCCCGCAGCAGCGCGGTGGCCGCCATGATCTGGCCCGACTGGCAGTAGCCGCACTGGGGCACGTCGATCGCGGCCCAGGCCTGCTGGACGCGCTTGCCCACCGGCGTGGCGCCGATCGCCTCAATCGTCACGATCCGCTTGCCGGCGGCGGCCGACAGCGGCATCACGCAGGCGCGCGTGGGCTGGCCGTCGACGTGCACGGTGCAGGCGCCGCACAGGGCCATGCCGCAGCCGAATTTGGTGCCGGTCATGTGCAGTTCGTCGCGCAGCACCCACAGCAGGGGCGTATCGGCTTCGGCCTCGACCTGCATGGTCTTGCCGTTGATGTTCAGAGAAATCATGGGTGCTGCTCCTGTCAGGTGGGTTGCAGGGCTGTCGCAATGGGCAGCTTGCGGATGCGTGTTCCGGTGTGGGCGTATATGGCGTTGGCCAGCGCCGGCATCAGCGCCGAGGTGCCGGGTTCGCCCATGCCGCCGGGCGCCTCGTTGCTGGCGACGATATGGGTTTCAATGCGGGGAGTTTCATGCATGCGCAGCACGCGGTAATCATGAAAATTGCTTTGCTCGACGCGCCCGTCCTTGAAGGTCACATTGCCCCACAGCGCACCGGAGATGCCGAAGATGACGGCGCCCTCCACCTGCGCGCGGATGGTGTCCGGATTGACCGGGACGCCGCAATCGAGGGCGCACACCACCCGGCTGACACGCACCTCACCATCGACCACGCCGGCGTCGACCACCATCGCCATGTAGGTGCCGAAGGCGAACTGCAGTGACAGGCCGCGGCCCATGCCGCCGCTGCGCGGCCCGTGCCAGCCAGCCTTCTGCGCCGCCAGTTTCAAAACGTGTTCGGCGCGCGGGTTGTGCTTGAGCAGGGCCAGCCGGTATTGCAGGGGATCGGCGCCGGCGGCAGCAGCCAGTTCGTCGACGAAGGTCTCGACCACGAACACGTTGTGGGTGGGACCGACGCCGCGCCAGAACGCGGTCGGGATCATGGGCGGTTCGTGGCGGGTGTAATTGACTTCGATGGCGGGGAAGGCATACGGCGGCGCGTCGGCGCCGTCGACCGTCTCGCTGTCGAAGCCGTCCTTGAAGGCGGGCGGCAGGAAGCGGCCGAGCACCGAGGAGCCGGTCAGGTGATGCGACCACGCCACCGGCTTACCCTGCGCATCGACACCGGCGCGCACCTGGTCGTAGAAATAGGGCCGGTACATATCGTGCTGGATGTCCTGTTCGCGGCTGTAGATCACTTTCACCGGTCCCTTGACTTCGCGCGCGATCCGCACGGCGCGCTCGACGCCGTCAATCTCGAGCCGGCGTCCGAAGCCGCCCCCGAGCAGAAAGTTATGCACCGTCACCGCCTCTTCAGGCAGGCCGGTGACCCTGGCCGCCACCGCGCGGGCGCGGGTGATGACCTGGGTGCCGGTCCATACCTCGCAGCGGTCGGCCTGCACGTGCACGGTGCAGTTCATCGGTTCCATCGCCGCATGGGCGAGAAATGGCAATTCATAGCGCGCTTCGATCACCCGCGCCGCCTTCGCAAAAGCCCGGGCCGGATCGCCGTCGGCGCGCACCTTCGCGCTGCCCGCCCGCGCGGCGCGCGCCATGTCGGCCACGATGGCGGCCGTGTCCAGGGTGGCGTTGGGGCCGTCGTCCCAGCGCAGCGCCAGCAGCGCCAGGCCTTTCTGCGCCGCGCCATAGTGATCGGCGATGACGGCGGCACAGTCGTCCAGGCGCACCACCTGGCGCACCCCTTTCACCTTCAGCGCCGCGGCTTCTTCCAGCCCGGCCAGCCGTCCGCCAAACACGGGGCTGATCGCCAGCGCCGCCACTTTCATGCCGGGCAACTGGATATCGATGCCGTATTGGGCCGAGCCATCGAGCTTGCCCGCCGTATCGAGCCGGCGCGCGGCCTTGCCGATCAGGCGGAACTGGCTTGGCTGCTTGAGCACGATGGCCTCGGCGGCGGGCAGCGGCAGCCTGGCGGCGACACCGGTCAACGCGCCGTAGGCAAGGCGGCGGCCGGATGGCGGGTGCAGCACCGCGCCACGTTCGGCGCGGCAGCTGGCCGGATCGACCTGCCACTGCTGGGCCGCAGCCTGCACCAGCATGATGCGGGCGGCGGCGCCGGCCTGCCGCATCGGCAGCCAGGCCGCGCGCATCGTGGTCGATCCGCCCGTCACCTGGAAGCCCAGTGCAGGATTCATGTAGCGCTTGTCGTCGGCGCCAGCGTGTTCCAGCACCACGTCGCGCAGTTCGACCTCGAGCTCCTCGGCGATCAGCATCGGGATCGAGGTATAGGTGCCCTGCCCCATCTCCACGTACGGCATGGTCATGCGCACCTTGCCGTCAGAGGCGATACGGACAACGGCATTCGGCGCCCAGCCGGCGTCGGCAGGACCGGGCGCCACGTCGCGCGCTCTGGCGGCGGGAATCGCCACCTGCAGCAGCAGGCCGCCACCGGCGGCGGCCATGGTTTTTAAAAAGAGCCGGCGCTCAGGCCGGGGGGACAGCAGCTGCGGGGGATGGATGGGCATACGTTCCTCGATGGGTTGAGAAAAGTATAGGTTTCGCAAGCGGCCTCAGCGGGACAGATAAACCGCATTTCGGGACAAGCCCGCACGCTGGCCGAAAGCGAGGCAATCCTGTCCCGCCAGACAGCGATCCGCTCGCTACCATGCACCCATGTCCAGCGCCTCTCTCCCCCACCCTGCCGCAGGCGCGCCCGCGGCATCCCTGTACCCGGCGTTTCTCTTCGCGCTGGGAACCTTTGCCATCGGCACCGAAGGCTTCATGATCGCGCCGCTGCTGCCGAAGATGGCCCACGATTTCGGCATGAGCGTGTCCGCGGTCGCGACGCTGGTGGTGGTATTTACCCTGTCCCTCTCGCTCAGTTCCCCCGTGACCACCGTGCTGAGCGCCCGCCTGAACCGCCGCGATACGCTGTTGCTGGCAATCGGCATCTTCACTGCCGCCAATCTGGCCGCCGCCGTGTCGACAGGTTTTGCAGGCCTGCTGGCGGCGCGCGTGCTGATGGCCGTCGCGGCCGGCCTCTACGTGCCGAATGCAAATGCGCTCGCCGGCGCGCTTGCCGGCCCGGAGCGGCGTGGCCGCGCCCTGGCGATCGTCAGCGGTGGCATGACCATCGCGATTGCGCTCGGGCTGCCGCTGGGCGCCCTGCTTGGTCATGCCTGGGGCTGGCGCGCGACCTTCCTGGCCGTGGCCGCGATGGGTGCGCTGGCGTTTTCTGCCGTCCTTATTGCGGTCCGGCGCCAGAGCGGCGGGGCGGCGGCAGTCGCCTCCATCGCCGAACGAATCGGGGTCGTGAAACAGGCGCAGGTGCTGCGCCTGCTCGCCATCACCCTGTTCTGGTCGATCGGCGCCTACACCTGCTATCCATTCATCGCACCCTATCTCAGCACCGTGCTGGGCTTCGGCGAGGCGGGCATCAGCGCAACCGTCACGCTGTGGGGCGCGTTTGCTGCGCTCGGCGTCGGCGCCGGCGGCATGCTCAATGACCGTCTCGGGGCAGGTCGCGTAGTGCGCGCCGCCCTGCTGTTGTTGATGCTGTCATTCTGCCTGCTGGCAGCCGCACCCCTTTTGACCACGACCCTGGCGCGTTGGCCGGTGTTGCTCGCGGTGGCCGTGTGGGGCTTCAGCGTGTGGGCATTTTTCCCTGCCCAGATGGCCAGGCTGGTGGGCGCCGGCGGCCCGGCGCAGGCCCCCGTTGCCCTCTCGCTCAACACCTCCACCATGTACCTTGGCTTCTCGCTAGGCAGTGCGCTTGGCGCCGGCATCTTGCACACCGGCGCTATATGGGGCATCGGACTGGCCGCCGGAATGGCCGAGGCCGCCGCCTTGTTGCTGGCCAAAAGGCAAGAAGCGCAATCCACCGTGGATAAAACGAACTTTACAGGCGCATTACATTCCTGAAATTCTCGCGTGCGGCGCGTGCGCTGGGCTACGTCTTCTGGCATTATTGCTGTAGATAAACATAAGACGT
>JBJMVV010000079.1:0-6679 GCA_045810505.1 Massilia sp. | reverse complement strand
GTGATCGAGCACGCTGGCCTGAAGCTGTTCTTCAGCGGCGACTCCGGCTACTTCGACGGCTTCAAGAAAATTGGCGATGCCTTCGGCGGCTTTGATCTCGCGATGGTCGAGACGGGCGCCTACAACGCGATGTGGCCGGACGTGCACATGCAGCCCGAGGAGACCGTGCAGGCCTTCATCGACTTGAAGGGCAAGGTTCTGATGCCGGTGCATAACGGCACGTTTGATCTGAGCCTGCATGGCTGGCGCGAGCCGTTCGACCGGATCAGTGCGCTGGCGAAGGCGAAGGGGATACCGCTGACGACGCCGAAGATGGGGGAGCAGGTCGATGCGCGAGCGCCGATGGCGGGCAGTGCGTGGTGGAAGACGGTCGACTAGAAGCGAATTGAAAAGCAGGGGGGACTGGCGCTTGGCGCCTGTCCCCGTTTTTTTTGCAAACGCCGCGGTCCCAAACCGGGACAGGCCGGGCCACGAATGGCACCGTTGGCGCCAGTCCCCGATCTTTCGGCGCCAGCGGCTACTTCTTCGCCAGCGAAATCAAGCGCGTCCCGGCAACTCGGTCATGCAAAAACTGCCGATCCTTGTCGAGGAATGCCGTCAAGGCCCACGCAGCTATCCCCACCCCGACCGCAGTCGCTACCTGCGACGCCGAGCGCAAATGAAACGCCCAGCACACCAGCAGCGCCGGCAAAAACCACATCCAGGCCAGCAGGTAGCGCAGGGCGGCGGGGCGCAGCGGGACCTTGGCGTAGCCGGGCATGACGATCTTGAGGCGCCAGGTTTTCATGGCCAGGGTGTGGCCGCTGCCGGACCAGGCGTGGATGAAGTAGAGCGCGGCGACGAGAAAAAACAGGGCGTTGCGGCCGTGGTCGAGCGCGGGGCTGTGCTGATTGCGGGTGGCGAACAGATAGACGAACATCGCCAGCGCTTCGACGGCCGTGATCAAAAACGCTTCGTAGAGCATGGCCAGCAGGCGCCGCCGCACTGTCGGCGTAGCGGTGCTACTTGGCATTGACGGGGGCAGTGGTCGCCGCGGCGGGGATGGCGGAGGTGGCCGCCGGGGGCGCGCTGGTGCCTGGCGCAACCGGCGCGGTCGCTGCCACGCAGGTGGGAATGGCTGTGCTGGCCGGCGGCGTGGGCGTGGCCAGTTTGGGATTGCGGACCATGCCTGTTGGGCAGGCTACCTCGGCCGGGTTACGCTTGATGGGGGCGATGGGCTTGACGTTGGCCTGGTTGGGCGGCGGTAAATTTGTCAGCTGTTTTTTCTTGGCGGCGATGGCGGCATCGGCGGCCAGCTTCTGCTTTTGCTCTTCGGGCAATTGCTGATACTTTTCCCACTGTTCCGACTTTTGCGTCACGTCCAGCTTTTTCGCCTTGGTGTAATTTTCCCGCACCAGGCGGCGCTCGTCGGGGGTCATCTTGACCCATTCACGCATTTTTTCATGGACCCGGGCCTGCTCGTCCGGTTTCATGGCGCCGAAGCGGTTGGCGATGTCCAGCCATTTCTGCTTGCGGGTGCCGTCCATGCGATCCCACTCGGCATTGAGGGGCTCGAGCGCGGCTTTTTGCGCCGGGGTGAGGCTGGCCCACAGGGGCTTGGCGAGTGCGCTCTGGGCGACCGGCTTGGCAGGGGCAGCAGGCGCCGGTGCAGGCGCTACCTGAGCGGCAACAACGCCGGCCACCGCCAGGCAAGCGGCAGCCCCAAGGACGCGAATGAAAGCCGCCACCTTATTGACCACGCTGCGCCAGGTACTGGTTGAAACCGTGGTCGAGGTAAGCCGTCAGGGGCAGTTCGTCCGACAGCACGGCGGCGTCCAGCTCGGCAATTTCGGCAATGCGGCGCTCTTCCTCGTACTGGTAGACGCCAGCGAGCCCCGCGACCAGGGCCAGCAGGGGGATGATGACGCCGGCGCGGCCGATAGCCGGGAACGAGAAAAAGCTGCCGATATTGCCGGCGAAACGGCTGCGCTGCTCGCGCTGGGCGGCCTTGACGGGCACGTGGGCTTTCTTGCGGGCCATGGCGGCCTGGCGTGCGGCGGCCAGCCGGTCCGTGGTGGCGGCAGGCAGTTCGTCCAGTTGCTCGTTGAGCGCGTGGCGTACCTTGTAGGCGAAATTGATGTCTTCGGTGTTCATAATGTAAGTCCCTTGGCTTTCAGCGCTTCGGCGAGTGTGTGAGTCGCCCGCGAACAGTGCGTCTTGACGCTCCCTTCGGAACACCCCATCGCTTCGGCTGTTTCAGCCACGTCCATGTCCTGCCAATAACGCATGAGGAAGGCTTCCCGTTGACGCGCCGGCAGTTTTTGTACTTCGGCCTCGATGATGGCCAGGGTCTGGGTGCGTTCGAGCTTGTCGAAACCGGTCTCGGCGGCCTCCGTGCCGGCCTCGGCCTCATGTGCTTCCAGTATATCAAAATCGTCGTCCTCCCCATCGCGCTTGCCCATGCCGGAGAACAGGCTGACCCAGGTATTTCGGACCTTTTCGCGGCGGAAAAAGTCGAGAATCGTGGTCTGCAGGATGCGCTGGAACAGCATGGGCAACTCGGCGGCCGGCTTGTCGCCGTATTTCTCGGCGAGCTTGATCATGGCGTCCTGGACGATGTCGAGGGCTGCTTCGTCTTTGCGCACGGCATACACGGCTTGCTTGAAGGCACGCCGCTCGACGTGCTCGAGGAAGTCCGATAATTCTTTGTCTGTGGCCATGCGTGGGAGAGGGGCGTTCTATCTTGTCTCTGATAGATGCTTAAATGAAAAAACTGAGGCATCCTAGCAAAAATCTGCCTCGCTTGCTTGTATTTAACGCACTGCTGAGGCTCGAACGCCGCACCGGCGCGGCGCAATTGTTCAATTACTCAGCTTTTTCTTGACCGATTTGGTGCAACGCAGTAAGGTAAGTCTTGCTTTGCCATCCCGAAGCTTTATGGTCCCGTCGTGACCGGCACACAAGGCCAAACACGCCGTGACGCGCTTTCATATGTAGGCAGTTTGCTCTAACCCGTGCCACAAGCACGAGAGGTTTGCACAATCGCTACAGAAACTCATGCCAAACGAGTTGCGCCCAGCGCCGGTTTGTAGCGTCACTACGTTGACGCGAAAGATCGCCGTGACCGCAGAAAGAAGGGAAGCCTGAGCACTGTTGCGCTACGCAAGCATCGTTAGGAAAGAGCATCCGATCACCTCCCAATGGGTCTTGAAAGGAATGTATCATGAACAACGAAGCAACGGCCCCGATCACGGGCGCCGAGATTGTCGTCCGCTGTCTGGCGGAAGAGGGCGTCAAGCACGTCTTCGGCTACCCCGGCGGGGCAGTCCTCTATATCTACGACGCAATTTTTCAGCAGGATAAATTCCAGCACGTGCTGGTACGCCACGAGCAGGCCGCGGTCCACGCCGCCGACGCCTATTCGCGTAGCTCCAACACGGTCGGCGTCGCCCTGGTCACGTCCGGCCCCGGCGTCACCAATGCCGTCACCGGCCTGTCCACGGCCTATATGGACTCCGTGCCCATGGTCGTCATCTCCGGCCAGGTGCCCAGCCACGCCATTGGCCAGGATGCATTCCAGGAATGCGACACGGTCGGCATCACCCGCCCGGTGGTGAAGCACAATTTCCTCGTGAAAGATGTGCGCGACTTGGCCGAGACCATCAAGAAAGCCTTTTTTATTGCCAGGACGGGAAGACCCGGACCGGTGCTGGTCGACATCCCCAAGGACATCAGCATGCACAAGTGCGTGTTTCACTATCCGAAGGAAGTCGAGATGCGCAGCTACAAGCCGGTCGACAAGGGCCATGCGGGGCAGATCAGGAAAGCTGTCCAGCTGTTGTTGACGGCCGAACGCCCGATGATTTATTCGGGCGGCGGCGTCATCCTGGCCAATGCCTCGGCCGAGCTGAACAAGCTGGTCGACAAGCTGGGTTTCCCCGTCACCAATACGCTGATGGGCCTGGGCGCCTATCGTTCCTCGTCCGATAAATTCGTCGGCATGCCCGGCATGCATGGCACCTACGAGGCCAATCTGGCGATGCAGAACTGCGACGTGCTGATTGCGATTGGCGCACGTTTTGATGACCGTGTGATCGGCAATCCCAAGCATTTTGCCTCGCACCCCCGCAAGATCATTCACATCGACATCGACCCCTCGTCGATTTCCAAGCGCGTGAAAGTGGACATTCCCATTGTCGGCAACGTCAAGGATGTGCTGGTGGAGCTGCTGTCCCAGCTTGATGCCACGGAAAGCAAGCCCAACCCGGCATCGCTTCAAGCCTGGTGGAAGCAGATTGCCGAGTGGCGCGGGCGCGACTGCCTGGGCTATGCCAAATCCGACACCGTCATCAAGCCCCAGGCCGTGGTCCAGTCCCTGTGGGACGTCACTGGCGGCGACGCCTTCATCACCTCGGACGTCGGCCAGCACCAGATGTGGGCGGCCCAGTACTATCCCTTCGACAAGCCACGCCGCTGGCTGAACTCGGGTGGCCTGGGCACCATGGGAGTGGGCTTGCCGTATGCCATGGGCGCCCAGTTGGCCAACCCCGGCGCCACAGTCGCCTGCATCACGGGCGAAGGCTCGATCCAGATGAACATTCAGGAACTGGCCACCTGCAAGCAATACCACCTGACCCCGAAGATCATTCTGCTTAACAACCGTGCCCTTGGCATGGTGCGCCAGTGGCAACAGATTGATTACGGCGGGCGCTATTCCGAGTCCTACATGGATTCGCTGCCGGACTTCAAGGCGGTGGCGGAAGCCTACGGCCACGTCGGCATGAATATCGACAAGCCTGGCGACGTCGAGGGCGCGCTGCGCGAAGCGTTTGCCATGAAGGACAGGCTGGTGTTCATGAATTTCATCACGGATCAGACGGAAAACGTCTGGCCGATGGTGAAAGCCGGCATGGGCCTGTCCGAAATG
This sequence comes from Massilia sp., assembly GCA_045810505.1. Classification (GTDB taxonomy): domain Bacteria; phylum Pseudomonadota; class Gammaproteobacteria; order Burkholderiales; family Burkholderiaceae_D; genus JAFCUW01. The sequence continues at coordinate 1,773 of JBJMVV010000079.1, read as the reverse complement.
CTGCTCGGCTCGGAGGACTTGTAATGCGCCACATTATTTCTGTATTGCTCGAGAACGAGGCGGGCGCCCTGTCCCGCGTGGTCGGCCTGTTTTCCGCCCGCGGCTACAACATTGAAACCCTGACGGTGGCGCCGACGGAAGACGCGACCCTCTCGCGCATGACCATCGTCACCAGCGGGTCGGATGACATCATCGAGCAGATCACCAAGCACCTGAACCGCCTCATCGAGGTCATCAAGGTGGTTGATCTCACCGAAGGCCAGCACATCGAGCGCGAGCTCATGCTGATCAAGGTGAGGGCGGTCGGCAAGGAGCGCGAGGAAATGAAGCGCACCGCCGATATTTTCCGGGGACGCATCATCGATGTGACCGAGAAAACCTACACGATCGAGCTGACGGGCAACAAGGGCAAGCTCGACGCATTCATCGATTCGATCGATCGCGCCTCGATTCTCGAAACCGTCCGTACCGGCGGCTCGGGTATTGGCCGCGGCGAACGTATTTTAAAAGTCTAATAATTCGATATTCAAAGGAATGACCATGAAAGTTTTCTACGACAAAGATTGCGACCTCTCCCTCGTCAAAGGCAAGAACGTCGCCATCATCGGCTATGGCTCGCAGGGCCACGCCCACGCGCAAAACCTCAACGATTCCGGCGTGAATGTGACCGTCGGCCTGCGCAAGGGCGGCGCGTCCTGGAACAAGGTCGAGCAGGCCGGCCTGAAAGTGGCCGAAGTCAATGAGGCCATCAAGGCCGCCGACATCATCATGATCCTGCTGCCGGACGAAAACATCGCCCAGGTCTACAAGGAAAACGTCGAGCCGAACGCCAAGCAGGGCGCCGTGCTGGCCTTTGCCCACGGCTTCAATGTGCACTACGGCCAGGTGGTGCCTAGAGCCGACCTCGACGTCATCATGATCGCCCCGAAAGCGCCCGGCCACACGGTGCGCGGCACCTACGCCAACGGCGGCGGCGTGCCGCACCTGGTCGCCGTCTACCAGGACAAGTCCGGCTCGGCGCGCGATATCGCCCTGTCGTATGCAATGGCCAACGGCGGCGGGCGCGCCGGCATCATCGAGACCAACTTCCGCGAAGAAACCGAGACCGACCTGTTCGGCGAACAGGCCGTGCTGTGCGGCGGCGCTGTGGAGCTGATCAAGGCAGGCTTTGAAACCTTGACGGAAGCCGGCTACGCGCCCGAGATGGCCTATTTCGAATGCCTGCACGAACTCAAGCTGATCGTTGACCTGATCTACGAAGGCGGCATCGCCAACATGAATTACTCGATCTCGAACAATGCGGAATATGGCGAATATGTGACGGGACCGAAGATCGTCACCGAGGACACCAAGAACGCCATGCGCCAGTGCCTGAAGGATATCCAGACGGGCGAGTATGCGAAGAGTTTTATCCTGGAGAACAAGGCTGGCGCGCCGACGCTGATCTCGCGCCGCCGTTTGAATGCCGAGCACCAGATCGAGCAGGTGGGCGGCAAGCTGCGGGCGATGATGCCGTGGATTGCCAAGAACAAGCTGGTGGATCAGTCGAAGAACTAATTAGCATCGGGGACTGGCGCCGTAGGTGCCTGTCCCCATTTTCAGATCAGAAGCAAAGTCAAAATGGGGACAGGCCCGCAGGGCCAGTCCCCCCTACGATTAATTCTTCGACTGATCCACCAGCTTGTTCTTGGCAATCCACGGCATCATCGCCCGCAGCTTGCCGCCCACCTGCTCGATCTGGTGCTCGGCATTCAAACGGCGGCGCGAGATCAG
>JBJMVV010000078.1:0-4622 GCA_045810505.1 Massilia sp. | reverse complement strand
ATGGCATTGGTATGGGTGACGACAATCTGGAATTCGTCGCCGCCCGAGCGGGCCAGCCAGTCGCTCGCACGCAGTTCGGCGCGCAGCGACTGGGCCAGCACGCGCAGGGCGGCGTCACCCACCGGGTGGCCGTAGCGGTCATTGATGGCCTTGAAGTGGTCGACGTCGATGGTGATCAGGGACAGTGGCGTGTCGTAGCGGCGGGCGCGCTTGATTTCCTGTTCCAGCAGCGTTTCACCGCGGCGCCGATTGGCCACGCCGGTCAATGCATCCGTGGTGGCGAGATCCGTCAGGCGCCCCAGCAGGGTTTCGGCATCGTGCGCCATCTCCGCCATGCGCAGGCCCAGGCCCACCTGGCGCGCCAGCGCTTCCAGGGTCGCCAATTCATCAGGCGAAAGATGGCGCGCCTGGCGGAACATCAGGTTGAAGGCGCCCAGCGGCGCGCCCGGTCCGCGCGCGTGGATCGGCACGCCCACCGCCATCGCCACGTCCATTCCCGCCAGCGCTTGCGCGACCGCCGGATCGCCGCATTTATCGGGTTCGTCCAGCCAGGCCAGTTCACCGGCGCAGGCGGCGATCAGGCCGGGAAATACTTCGCGGGCGGGCGCATGCAGCAGGAGGCTGTCGCGTTCCAGGCCTGGCACCAAGGTCAGATCGATGCCCTGGCCCGACTCCTGGGCCGCCAGCACCAGTTCGCCCTTGGCGTTCAACTCGAACATGGCGGCATGCACCACGCCGGGCCAGCGCGCCAGCGCCACGCAGGCGGCGCTGGCCAGTTCGGACGGGTCGTCGATGCCGGCGATGGCCTCCAGCAGACCCGTGTGCAGCTCCAGCATGGTGCGCAGTTCGGCCGCTTCGTCGCGCTCGGTGGCGCGCGCGGCCAGGAGATTTTCAATGCGCCGATTGACCAGTTCCGCCCCGGCCGGGGAGACCACGTAATCGAGCGGGCCGAAACGCATCAGGTCCGTCATCCACGAACCGCAGCCGTAGGCGCACAGCAGCAGCACGGCGCCGCCGCGGCGCTCCTTGACGATCTTGCCCAGGGGCGCCAGGTCGATGCCGCGGTCAAAACGGTCAAGGTCGATGATCAGCAGGTCGATGCTCTCGTGTTTCAGGATGCGCTCGGCCTCGTCGGCGTCGGCGGCGACAAACAGGCGTTCAAACAGCGCGCCGCTGTCGGCCTGGAACTGCACCCGGCGCGCGGGCAGCGGGTTCAGAAACAGTCCCGCCTTGCGCGAGGGGGAAGCGCCCTGTTGCGACATACATTCTCCTGATCATTGCCGGTCATGAAGGACCGCGCCCAGGCGTAGTTTGCCATAAAGCACGTCGGGCGCGAAAGTTCGGCGCGAAGTTCGGTACAACCGGCCGCCCCATCCTGGCAAATGGCGCGCTATGTGAGGAACCGCACGGAGAAGGCGGCATCTAACACCAGATACTCGAACCAATAGACTAAAGGACAAGCACCATGGCACAACAGGACGACGTTGCAGACAAACAGAAAGCGATTCAAAGCCGGCAGGACCAGATCGACGCCTCGGCGCCGAAGCAGAGCGAGCCCAAGGCGGCCGTTCAGACCGGGCTGGTCGACCAGCCCGGCCCGCCCCTGCCCGCCCAGCACCTGAGCAAGCCCGGCATCGAGGCGCAGATGGACCTCAAACCCCGCTTCATGGCCGAGCACTACAAGGGCAGCGGCAAGCTGCAGGGCCAGGTGGCCATCGTCACCGGCGGCGACTCCGGCATCGGCCGCGCCGTGGCCGTGCTGTTCGCCCGCGAAGGCGCGGACGTGGCCATCATCTATCTGAACGAACACGAGGATGCCGAATACACCCAGCAATGCATCGAGGCGGAAGGCCAGCGCTGCGTCACCATATCGGGCGACGTCAAGGACATGGAATTCTGCCAGGACGCGGTCGACCAGGTGGTGGCCTTGTGGGGCCGCCTCGATGTGCTGGTCAATAACGCCGCCTTCCAGGAACACGCCGAATCCCTGCTCGACCTGACCGAGGAGCGCTTCGACGAAACCATGCGCACCAATATTTACGGTTACTTCCACATGGCCAAGGCCTGCCTGCCCTACCTCAAGCGGGGCGCTGCCATCGTCAACACGGGTTCCGTCACGGGCCTGAAAGGCGCCGGCAAACTGCTCGACTACTCCAGCACCAAGGGCGCCATCCACGCCTTCACCATGTCGCTGGCGGCCAACCTGCTCGACCAGGGCATCCGCGTCAATTGCGTCGCGCCCGGCCCCGTGTGGACGCCGCTCAATCCGGCCGACCAGTCGCCCGACAAGATCACCGAGTTCGGCGCCGCCACCTCCTACCGCCGTCCAGCCCAGCCGGAAGAACTCTCGCCCGCCTACGTCTACCTCGCCTCGTCCGTCTGCTCCAGCTACGTCACCGGCATCGTGCTGCCGGTGACCGGTTCGGTCGGCGAATAATTCATTGAAAGGGTCGCCATGGCCAGAAGCATGTGGAAGGGAGCGATCAGTTTCGGCCTGGTGCACATCCCCGTAGAAATGTACCCCGCGACGACCGAGCACGCGCTCGATCTGACCATGCTGGACAAGCGCGATTTTTCGCCGGTCGGCTTCAAGCGCTACAACAAGGGCAATAACAAGGAAGTGAGCTGGGACGACATCGTCAAGGGCTATGAATACGAGTCTGGCGAATATGTCGTGCTGTCCGACGAAGACCTGCGCGCGGCCAACCCGGAAAAAACCGGCGCCATCGACATCATGGCCTTCGTCGACGCGGAGTCGGTGCCCCTGCTGTTTTACGAGCAGCCCTACTACCTCGCGCCGGGCCGTGGCGGCGATAAGGTCTACGCCCTGCTGCGCGAAACCCTGAAAAAAACCGGCAAGGTCGGCATCGCCACCGTCGTCATCCGGGTCAAGCAGCACCTCGCCGCGCTGGTCTGCGTAGGCGACGCCATCGTCATGAACACCCTGCGCTACGCCGATGAAATCCGCGATCCAGGCGAACTGAAAATCCCCACCGCCTCGTCGAAAACGGCGGCGGTGACGGACAAGGAAGTGAAAATGGCGATGGCCCTGGTCGAGGGCATGAGCGAAGAATGGAAGCCGGAACAGTACCACGACACCTACCGCGAGGACGTGCTGGCCCTGGTCGAAAAGAAGATCAAGGCCAAGCAGACCAAGACGATTACCGCGCCGAGCAAGGAAGCGCGCCCCGTCAAGTCGGGCAACGTGGTCGACCTGGTCGCCCTGCTGCAGCAAAGCCTGGGCGCCAAGAAAGGCAAGGCCGCGCCAGCCGAGGACGAGGACGACGAGCCGCCACCACCGAAACGCTCGCGCAAGCCGGCGGCGAATGATGACGACGAGGTCGACGCCGCGCCGGCGAAGTCGCGCAAGGTGGCTGCCGACAAGCCCGTGGAAAAGATCGCCGCGCGGGCAAAAAAACCTGCCACCGCCAAGACTGCTGCAAAGAGCGCCCCACGTCGCAAGGCAGCGGCCTGATGCCCGACTGGATCGACTACCTGCAATGGCCTGCGATGGCCGTGACCTTGTATGCCGCCTACCTGATTGGCTCGAAGCGGGCCGACCGGCGGATTTTGGGATTTGCGGCTTTTATTACCAGTAATGTGCTGTGGATTGTGTGGGGGATTGCGGATGAGGCTTGGGCCTTGATTGTGCTGCAATTGGGGCTGCTGGCAATGAACGTGCGCGGCATATTCAAGAACGAATCGTGAGTCGGGGACTGGCCCTGCGGGGTTTTAGGTCCGGGGGACCTAAAACGAGCCGAAGGGTTTTAGGTCCGGGGGACCTAAAACGAGCCGAAGGCCTGTCCCCATTCAATCTTTACCTGCGCCCCGCGCCCTGTTCTGCAGTAGAAACTAATCGGAGGAAAATGGGGACAGGCTGGGCCGCACTCGGATGCAAGGCCAGTCCCCGGTGCTGCTTACTCCGCCGAGAAATCGAGCTTCTTCATCGCTGCATCCAGACTCTTCGCACTCTTTTTATATGCCGCCCACGGCGCATTGCCCTGATCCAGCCGCGTATGCGCGTTCTTGATGTTCCACTGATCCCCCGCCTTCAGTTCGCCCAGCTCTTCCCACGACACCGGCACGGAAATCCCCAGCCCCGGCCGGGTGCGGGCTGACCAGGCGGCGGCGGTGGTGGCGCCGCGGCCGTTGCGCAGGTAGTCGATGAAGATTTTGCCGACCCGGTTGCGCGGGCCGCTCTTGAAAGCGAAACGATCCGGCAGGGTTTCGGCCATGTGGCTGACGATCAGCTGGCTGAAATCCTTGACCGTGTCCCAGCCGTAGTGGGGCTTGATCGGCACCACCACATGCAGGCCCTTGCCGCCGCTGGTTTTCAGAAAAGCCATCAGGCCCAGTTCATCGAGGAAGGCTTTCATCAGCTGGGCCGCTTCCTGCATGGTGGCCCAGGCCACGCCCTCGCCCGGGTCGAGGTCGAACACCATGCGGTCGGGCGTCTCGTAATGCTTGCCGACGGCATTCTGGCTGAGAAATTCAATCACGTTCCACTGCGCCGCCGACAGCAGGCCGGCGGCGCTGGCGATGGTCAACATGGGCGGATGCTCGGGGTCGAGTTCCTGCGGCAGTTGGGCCACGCCGGGCAGCTTGCCGATATCGGCGTGCTT
>JBJMVV010000077.1:0-13793 GCA_045810505.1 Massilia sp. | reverse complement strand
GGGGGTGGCCGTCAGCACGGTGCAGAAATGGGTCGAATCGGGCGAGCTCGATTCCTGGAAAACGCCGGGCGGACACCGGCGCATTCCCATGGCCGGCGTGGTCAAGCTCTTGCAGCAGCGGGGCGACGGGCCGGAAGCCGAAACGCCGCCACTGTTTCTGATGCAAAGGCCCGATGGCGTGCAGGACGAGCATGCCCGCGTGGCGGCGACCATGGCCACGGGCCTGTTCGCGGCGCCCGACCGCGATGCTTTTGACAGCCTGGTGCGCCTGGCCGGCCAGGTGACGGGCGCGCCGATCGCCGCCTTCACCCTGCTGACGACCGAGCACCAGTTCCTGCGTTCACGCATCGGCATCGATGTGCGCGAAACGCCGCGCGACTGGGCCTTCTGCAATCACACGGTGCTGGGTGAAGAACTGCTCTGTGTCGAGGATGCGAGCCGCGATCCCCGCTTTTGCGCCAACCCGCTCGTCACCTGCGCCGAGGGCATCCGCTTCTATGCCGGGGTGCCCGTGCATGACCGGCGCGGCTACCGCATCGGCGCGCTGTGCGTGCTGGACCGCGAACCGCGGCGCCTGTCCACCGAACAGGAATGGGCCCTGAAGACCCTGGCCCACATGCTGTCCGACGAAATCGCCCGCTGCTGCGACTAAAACGCTTACACCGCGACCGGCGCCTTGATATGGGGATGGGGATCGTAGGCCGTGATCTCGAAATCGTCGAAGCGATAGTCGAACAGCGAAGCCGGCTTGCGGTGGATGACAAGCTTGGGCAGCGGCCGTTCTTCGCGCGAAAGCTGCAGATCGACCTGCTCGAGGTGGTTGGCATACAGGTGGCAGTCGCCCCCGGTCCAGATAAAGTCGCCCACTTCCAGGCCGGCCTGCTGCGCCATCATGTGGGTCAGCAGGGCGTAGGAGGCGATGTTGAAAGGCACGCCCAGAAAAATGTCGGCGCTGCGCTGGTACAACTGGCAGCTCAATTTGCCATCGGCGACATAAAACTGGAACAGGGCGTGGCAGGGCGGCAGCTTCATGTTCGGCACGTCCGCCACGTTCCAGGCCGAGACAATCATGCGGCGCGAATCCGGCGTCGACTTGATCTGTTCCAGCACCTGGCTGATCTGGTCGACATGGCCGCCGTCGGGCAGCGGCCAGTTGCGCCACTGGTAGCCGTAGATGGGACCCAGGTTGCCCTCGGCGTCGGCCCAGTCATCCCAGATCGACACGCCGTTTTCTTTTAAATAGGCGATGTTGGTGGAGCCCTGCAGGAACCAGATCAGTTCATGGATGATGGATTTCAGGTGCAGCTTCTTGGTCGTCACCAGCGGGAAGCCGTCCTGCAGATTGAAGCGCATCTGGTAGCCGAACACCGAGCGCGTGCCGGTGCCGGTGCGGTCGGTTTTCACGGTGCCGTGGTCGCGCACGTGGCGCATGAAATCGAGGTATTGGCGCATTAGGGCTCGCTGTCAAATAGGAGAACATTTTAGCACCGGGGACTGGCCTTGCAGGCCTGTCCCCATTTTTCTGCTACCACCAAAACTTGAATTTGCTACTGATCGGAGAATGGGGACAGGCCCGCAGGGCCAGTCCCCGGTGCTGCATAACGCTTCACGATGCAAGCGCCTCAGACCACAGCTTCAGCGCCTCAATGATCGTCGCATCCTCCAGCCCCAGCAAATTATCCCCCACATAAATCTCCACATACGACGTCTCCGGCAGCGCCGCATGATTGGCCCGCCCGAACAGCCACACCCCGTGCTCGCGCGCGACCGCGTCGCGCAGCGCAATCGCCCGCGCCTGCGACACGGGCAGATGAATATGCAGCATGTTCGCCTGCGGCCTTGCAGGATTCGGCCGCAGCAGGGGAAACGCGGCCAGTTGATCGTACAGCCACTCGGTGCGCTTGAAATATGCCGGCATCGCCGCCAGCCGCGCATCGAACTGCATCGCAGCGGCGACCACATAAGGCGAGCGCTGATAGACATTACCGCCCTGGCGCCGGAACCATTCCGCGGCGCGGGCCACAAAGCTGGCGCTGCCGGCCAGCATGGCGCCGCCCATGCCGCCGATGCCCTTGTAGAGCGACACGTAGACCGAATCGAAACCTGCCGCCAGTTCGGCAGGCGCGCGCTGCATGCCCGCTGCCGCTTCCCACAGGCGGGCGCCATCCATGTGCAGATGGGCGCCGCGCGCGCGGCAGTGGGCCTTGATGGCTTCCAGTTCTTCCCAGGACGGCGCCTGGCCGCCGATTTCGCGCATGGGCAGTTCCAGCCCCACGGCGCCAAGGCGGTCGGGGACAGCGGCGAGATCGGCGGCGGTGAGCACGCGGTGGCGGTCGCCCACCGCCAGCGCGTCGAAATGGCCCAGCAACTGGTAATTGGATTTTTCGTGAACGAAGATGTGCGAGGTGGGATGCAGCGCCACCAGGCGGCTGGCGCGGTCTTCGCAGGCCAGGCGCAGGGCTGTCACCTGGGCCATAGTGCCGCTGATGCAGAACACGGCGGCTTCAAAGCCCAGCAGGGCCGCCACCTTGTTCTCGAAATCGGCAATCAGTTCGCCGCTGCCGTAGACATCATGGGCGATCTGGTGCTGCTCGCACCATGCGGCCATGTCGGCAAACAGGCGGGCAGGGGTGCGGGCGCGGTGGCCCGGCAGGACGGTGTGGCAGCGCGATTGCAGGTCAGGTGTGGGCACAGCGGACTCCGAGAGAAAGGAGCCGCCAGTCTACACCGGGCCTGAAAGACAGCGCTAGCGGGAGAGCGCGAGCCGTTTGGCGGGTGCGCCGAGGCGCGCCTGCGTCTGCACCTGCGCCTCGCGCGCATCGAGCGTGAACACCCGCACGGCGCTGGCCAGTTCGCTGGCCTGGTCCTGCATGGCCTGGGCGGCGGCGCTGGCTTCCTCGACCAGGGCGGCGTTCTGCTGCGTCGCCTGGTCCATCTCGTTGACGGAGGCGTTGATGCGGCCGATGTCTTCGCTTTGCAGGGCGCTGGCGGCGCTGATTTCGCCCATGATGTCGGTCACCCGCGCCACGCTGGCGAGCACCTCGTCCATGGTGGCGCCGGCGTCTTTCACCAGCTTGCTGCCGGCGCGGACCTGGTCGACCGAGGCGCCAATCAGCTCCTTGATTTCCTTGGCCGCCGCGGCGCTGCGCTGCGCCAGGTTGCGCACTTCGCTGGCGACGACGGCAAAGCCGCGGCCCTGTTCACCGGCCCGCGCCGCTTCCACCGCTGCGTTCAGGGCCAGGATATTGGTCTGGAAGGCGATGCTGTCGATCACGCTGATGATGTCGACGATGCGGCTGGAGGACTGGTCGATGGTGGCCATGGTGTCCATCACGCGCACCACCATGGCGCCGCTTTTCTCGGCCACCTGCGAGGCCTGGCGGGCCATCTGGTTGGCCTGGCTGGCGTTGTCGGCGTTCTGGCGCACGGTGGAAGTCATCTGGTCCATCGAGGCGGCCGTGGCGGCCAGGGTGGCGGCCTGCTGCTCGGTGCGTTCGCACAGGTCCATATTCCCCATGGAGATCTGGCGCGAGGCGGTGGCGATATGTTCGGCCCCTTCACGCACCTTGCCCACCACGGCCGACAGGTTGTCGCTGATGCCGTTCATGGCGGCGGCAAGGCGGCCGATTTCATCGCGGCTGTCGTTGTCGACGTGGGCCGAGAGATCGCCCGCGGCGATCTTTGCGGCCGCCTGCTCGGCGCTGGCCAGGGGACGGCTCACGCTGGCGCGCACCATCAGGTAAATCAGCACGGCAAACAGCGCCAGGGCGAGCAGGCAGAAACCAATGTAGCGGACCCGCTGCACGTCGGCTTCATGGGTGATCTCGTCGCGGAAACTGCCGCCAGCGACGATCCAGTTCCAGTTTTTATAGTAGTCGAAGGCGACCAGTTTTTCGCGCGGGGCAGCGTCCCCCGTCTCGGTATTGCGCCAGCCGTAGCGCATATGGCCGGTTTTCTGCTCCAGGATGTCCTTGATGAACAAGCGCCCGTCGGCGGCTTTTTCTTCCAGCAGGTTGGCGCCCTTGCGGGTCGGGTGCACCACCATCTCGCCCTGCGCCTTGCCGGGTGCGGCGTTGAGCACAAAGAAGAAGCCGGTCTCGCCCACCTTGATGGCGGCGATCTTGTCTTTCAGGGCGTTCAGGTCGGTGGTGATGTCGACGCCCACGTAGAGCACGGCGATGATCTTGCCGTCGGCTCCTTTGACAGGCTCGTACAGGGTCATGTAGTTTTTGCCGAACAGGGTGGCCGGGCCGACGTAGGTCTGGCCGGCGCGCAGCAGGGCGTAGGCCGGATGGGCGCGGTCGAGCACCGTGCCGATGGCGCGCTCGCCGTTTTCCTTTTTCAGGGATGTCGAGATGCGCACGAAATCCTCGCCGCGGGCGACGAACACGGTGGCGGTGCCCCCGGTCTGGGCGGTGAAGCGGTCGGGGATGCTGAAGTCCAGGTTGACTTCCTTGTCGCCGTTCTTGAGCACCGGCACCTGCTGCGCGCCCACGCTGACCGTGCGCTCGCCGTCGATGGAGAATTTGCCGTCGAAGTCCGATTCAAACAGGCGGGCAAAGCTGACCGCCTCGGTGGCCGTGGCCTTGTCGAACAGTTCGATCATGTTGACCACCCCGTGCAGGTCGTGGTCGGTCGCTTCCACCGCGCGCGCTTCGAGCAGGTTCGAGGTGGTCACGCTGATGACGGCAAACAGGGAGGCGAGCATGGCGCCCACCAGCACGATCGTGAAAACGGTGATCCGGGCGCCAACGCTCCAGTCACGATATTGGATAAAGCGTTGCCACATCGGAGACTCCAAAAAGATTGCCTTGAAGCACCGATTATAGCCTTGTTTGTTGCTGCACTGCAATAACAAACCGTCGCTTTAGTACAAATTCCTCACAATATCAATGTGTTACGTGCACGTGATGAAACTGCAGCGCCGCCAGGTTGGCGTAAATACCGCCCTGGGCCACCAGGCTGGCGTGGGTGCCCGTCTCGACGATGCGGCCATCTTCCATCACGATGATGCGGTCGGCCCGCTGCACGGTGGCGAGGCGGTGGGCGATGATGACGGTGGTGCGGCCGACCATGGCCGCCTCCAGCGCGCGCTGGACCAGGCGCTCCGATTCGGCGTCGAGCGCGCTGGTGGCTTCGTCGAGCAGCAGCAGCGGCGGATTTTTCAGCAGGGCGCGCGCGATGGCGATGCGCTGGCGCTGGCCGCCCGAGAGGCGCACGCCCCGTTCCCCCAGGAAGGACTGGTAGCCCTGCGGCAGGCGCTCGATGAATTCGTGGGCCGCCGCCTGTTTCGCGGCTGCGATGACCTCAAGGTCGCTGGCCTCGGGACGACCGTAGCGGATGTTTTCCATCGCGTCGGCCGAAAAGATCACCGTGTCCTGGGGCACGATGCCGATCGCATCGCGCAGGCTGTGCAGGCTGAGTTGGCGGATGTCGACGCCATCGAGGCGCACGGCGCCCGACTGGGGATCGTAAAAGCGCAGGAACATCTGGAACAGGGTGGTCTTGCCGGCGCCGGACGGGCCCACCAGCGCGATCGTCTCGCCCGGCGCGATGGTCAGGCTCACCTGTTCGAGCGCGGCATGGTCGGGCCGCGACGGATAGTGGAAGGTGACGTCGTCAAGCTGAAGCGCTGCGCCGGCCGCGGTGCGCGCGGGCAGGGCGATGGGCGCGGCCGGCTCCACAATCGCCGACTGCGCCGCCAGCAGTTCAAGCAGGCGCTCGGTGGCGCCGGCGGCGCGCTGGGCTTCGCCCATCACTTCCGACAAGGCGCCGATCGAACCTGCCACGATCGAGGCGTACAGGATGAACTGGCCCAGGTCGCCCCCGGTCATGGTGCCCGCCAATACGGCATGGGCGCCCAGCCACAGCACGAACACGATGGCGCCGAACACCAGCACGATGGCCAGCATGGTCAACAGCGAACGGGCGCGGATGCGGCGCATGGCGGTTGCAAAGGCCGACTCCACCGAACCGCCAAAGCGGGCAGCCTCGATACCTTCGTGGGTGTAGGCCTGCACGGTGGGCATGGCGTTGAGGATTTCGCCGGCCATCGCCGAGGCGTCGGCGATGCGGTCCTGCGAGTCGCGCGACAGGCTCCTGACCCGCCGGCCAAACAGCACGATGGGCACGATCACCACCACCATCAGGCCGAGGATGATGGAAGTGAGCTTGACGCTGGTGATGAACAGCATGACCAGGCCGCCGATGAACAGCAGGCTGTTACGCAGGGCCAGCGAAATGCTGGTGCCGACCACCGACTGGATCAGCGTCGTGTCGGTGGTGATGCGCGAGAGGACTTCGCCTGTTTGCGTGGTCTCGAAAAAGGCCGGGCTTTGCGTCACCACGTGGGCATACACGGCGCTTCGCACATCGGCCGTGACCCGCTCGCCCAGCCAGGACACCATGTAGAAGCGGCTTGCCGTCGCCACCGCCAGCACGGCAGCCACGCCGAACAGGGCGAGGAAGGTGGCGTTGACGTTCTTGATGCCGCGTGCGCCCGCGGCCGGCCCGAAACCCAGGTCGATCATCTGCTTGAAGGCGGCCGGAATGGCGAGCGTGGCGCAGGCGGCCACCACCAGGGCCAGGCCGGCAATCATGAACTGGCGGCGGTAGGGCTTGAGGAAGGGGAGCAGGCCTTTCAAGGTGGCGAGGCTGGATTTGCCGCGTGCACTGGAAGCGGAAGCGGTGGCTGTCTGGTTGGCGGAAGTGGCGGTGCTGCTGGTGGAGCGATCGGTCATCGGCTGCTTTTTATTGTTGGTCGCGGATGCAAAGTATAACTAGTTGGTCGCGAATGCAAAGTATATCTATAAAGTCATCGGCCGGTCATAGCCCGTCATTTCCAGGTAGCCGCGCCCGGCCGGCTTGCCATCCCGGTCGATGCTGACGGCGCCTTCCCAGTAGACCGCGCCGGTCGACCTGCGCGAGTCCAGTTCCTGGTCGTTCTGCAGGGGCCGCAGCACCCATTCGAGTTCTCCCGTCCGGATGCTCGTCGCCACCGGATACACGGCGCCGGTGACGGACGACTTCCACGTGCTGCGGGGAGAAAAGCTCACCTGGCCGGGACCGAACTGGGTCACTTTGCCGGCGCCATCGCGAAGCACCGCGTGGGCCCATAGTTTACCACCTGTCTTTGCCCTGATCTGGAAGGCCATCAGGGCGCTGCCATCGGCCAGGTTGGCGCCGACCCAGTCCCATCCCGCAGCGCCAGGGTCGAGCGCTTCGCTGGACCACTCGTGATCGAACCACGCCGTGCCGCTGACGGCCCCGCCATTGATCGCGCCCGCCACTTTCAGTTGCGGCTCGCTGTAGTAATAGCTGGCGTTGTTGGCCTGCGGGCCTTTTTGCGAGTAGCCGTTTTCGCCCTGCAGCAGGGGCGGCGCGGTGCTGGTCAGGCGCAGGTCGAGCGCCAGGGCCTTGCCCGCAATCGCGATGCGGTAGACCCCATCGGCGTCGCGCCGCATGGTCCAGTTGTCCAGTTTTAGGTCGGTTATGCCAGATTTCGCATAATTGAGATCAAACCCGGCCCGCCCGCTTTTCTCGTCGTGCACAAGGTGGCCGACGGCCGGGTCGGACACGGCGACGTGGGCGATGATCAACTGGCGGGCCGCAAAGGCGCTCGGGTTGTTGTTCGCCGCGCCGGTGCGGCTGCGGAAAAAAGTGACCTGAAAGCCCAGCGGGCGGCCATCGGCGCGCTCGACGAATCCCGTGACGTACCACCACTCCGTCTTGAAGTCGGGATGGGCGCCGAAGTCGCGCGGGAACTGCAGCGGGTGGCCGGGCACGACGGCGGGATAGACCACATCAGCAGCGGTAGCGGCCTGCCCGAACAGCAGCGCCAGCACAAGCAGAAATAATCTCACCAGTCCTCCCTGACAGCGCGGATGGGCCCACCGGAGAGGGCGTAGCGGCCCGAGACGAGGGCCGTCAAAATCGAAGCGGCCAGCAAAGCGCCGGCGACGATGGCCAGCAAACCCCAGGGCAGGTGCATCTGCATGGTCCAGTGGAAGGACTGGGGATTAACGACGAAAACCAGGATCAGGCTGATGGTCACGCCCAGTGCAAAGCCGCACAGCACACCAAGGCCCGTCAGCGCGCCGCCTTCCAGCGCCAGGATGCGCAGGATCTGCCCGCGCGTGACGCCAACGTGGCGCAGCATGCCGAACTCGCGCGCGCGGGCCAGGGTCTGGGCCGAGAAGGTGGCGGCCACGCCCGACAGGCCGATGGCAATGGCGATCGCTTCCAGCAGATAGGTGACGGCGAAGCTGCGGTCGAAAATCTGCAGGCTGACGGCGCGGATCTGGCCGGGGCGCGCCAATTGCAGGCTCGCCCCGAACGGCAGCCTGCGCAGCGCCGCCTCGACCTGATCGGCCGTCACGCCCGGCTTGAACCACAGGGCCGCATCGCTGACATTCGGGTCGCCCGTCAATGCCCGGTAATCGGCCAGGCGGATCTGCACGGAGCCGTTCTGGCTGGCGTAATCGCGCCAGACCCCGGCGATGAAGAACTCCTGCAGGCGCCCCGCCAGCGGCAGTTGCAGGTGCTGGCCCGGCTGCACCTGGTACAGGTCGAGCATGGCTTCCGACACCCAGGCCGGCCGCGCGCCCGCTGGCGCCACGGCCTGGCGGCCCACCAGCACCAGCCGTTCGCCGGGATTGGCCGCGTCGATGTCGCGCGCGATCAGGGTGATGGCGGGGCGCGCCGGATCGAGCAGCAGGGGCCGGGTGCGCAGAAATTCGCTGCGCGCGACACCGTCGGTGACGGCAAGCGCCTGCTGTTCGGCCGGCCCCAGGCCCGCGGTGCCGCCGCTGGCTGTTACGCGCACGTACAGGTCCGCCGGCAGGATGCGCACCAGCCAGTCGTCCACCGAGACCCGAAAACTCGACACCATGATGGCCATCGCCACCATCAGGGCGAAACTTGCCAGCACGCCGCCGAGCGCAATGGCTGCCTGGCCGGAAGCGTTGGCGAGGCGCGCAAGGGTCAGCGCCGGCACGGCGCGCTGCAAACCCCGGCTGCGGCGCGCGGCGCTGCGGTTGATGGCGCCAAACACGCTCGCGGCCAGGCGCGGCATCAGGCCGATGCCGCCGACCAGCAACAGCGCAATGGCCAGGTAGCCGAAGATGGGCAGCGCAAACAGGGGCGGCAGACGGCTGAACAGGGCGGCCAGCGCCAGGCAGATGAGGGAAGGCCAGATGCGCGCCAGGCCCGCCAGCGCGGTCTCGTCGCTGCCGGATTTGAGGGCCACCGCGGGCGCGGCGCGGGCCGCTTCCAGCGCCGGCGCCAGGCAGCCCAGCAGGGCTACGCCAAGACCAAGGCAGAAAAATACGGCGGCGGCAACCGGCGTGAAATGCACGCTCGGCTGCACGCCAGTAAAGTAGCCGGCGCCCAGGTCGGCGCCAAAAAAGCGCAACGCCAGCGCGGCCAGCAGGTAGCCGCCCAGGATGCCGCCCGCGGCGCCGATCACGCCCAGGCTTGCGCCTTCAATGAGCACCTGGCGCAGCAGCGCGCGCCGCTCGACGCCCAGCACGCGCAGCAGCGCAAACTGGCTGCGGCGGCGGATCACCGACAGGGCCTGGGTGGAAAACACCAGGAAGGCGCCCGTGAACAAGGCCACCAGGGCCAGCACGGTGAGATTGACCCGGTAGGCGCGCGAGAGGGTGTTGGTGCGGCTGTCCTGGTCAGGATCGTTGGGCTGGGCCACCTGGAAGCGGCCCGGATAGCTGGTCTCCAGTTCGCGTTTCAGCTCGGCCTCGAAACGCCCGCGGTCGACGCCTTCCTGCAGCTTGAGGTCGACGCGCGAGAGCTGGCCCAGGCGATTGAAGCGCCACTGGGCCGCGCCAATGTCCATCACCCCTAGCCGCTGTCCCGCCCGCGCGTTGAACAGGCCACCGCCGATCTTCAGGGCGACATCCACTGTGCCTGCCCGCAGCAGCAGGGGAGCGTTCTTGCTGGCCCCGAGCCAGGTCATTGCCGCCGGCGAGAGAAAAATGGCGTCGTCCGACAGCAGGGCAAGGGGCGAGTCGGCCACGCCCAGCAGGTCGGGCGAGACAGCGCCGGCGCGGAACGGGTCGATGCCGATGACTTTCAGGGTGGCGCCGCCGCCGATACCGGCGCCCACCTTGGCCGGCACGCCGGCGTCGACTTCCAGCACGGGCGAAGCCACCAGCACACCCGCGCGCCGCGCCAACTGGGGAAAAATCGCCTCGTCAAAAGTGGGTTCGCGCCCGCTGACCTGGATGTCGGCCTGGCCCGCGATCGACTTGACGGCGGCGGAAAATTCGTTGAAAGCCGCCGCGTTGATGAGATGGATGGCAAAGCCCATCGCCACGCCCACTGCAATGGCGAGGATGGCCAGCAGCGCCCGCACGGGGTGGGTGCGCCATTCGCCAAACAGCAGCCAGCGTGACAGCATGCCGCCCATCAGAGCACTTTGCCGGGGTTCATGAGGTTCAAGGGGTCCAGTGCCGCTTTGATGGAGCGCATCAGCGCAAGTTCCACCGGGCTTTTGTGCTGCACCAGCGCCGCGCGCTTCATGGCGCCGATGCCGTGTTCGGCCGAGATCGAGCCTTCGTCCGCTTCCACGCTGGCGTAGACGAGGGCGTTGACGGCGTCCTGGCTGGACAGCAGGTCCGCTTCGCTCTGGCCGGGCGCGGCGGCCACATTGAAGTGAAGATTGCCGTCGCCGAGGTGGCCGAAGCAGACCAGCTGGCAGCCGGGGAAGCTGTGCGCCAGTTGGGCGGCGGTGCGCTCGATGAACTCCGGGATGCGCGAGACTGGCAGCGAAATGTCGTGCTTGATGTTCTTGCCGGCCCTGGCCTGGGCCAGCGGGATGTGTTCGCGGATGGCCCACAGCAGCTGCGACTGCGCCAGGGAAGAGGCCACGACGGCGTCCCACGTGGGGACATCATCAACGGCGTCATCAAACGCGCCAGCCAGCGTATTTTCCAGCAGCGCCTCGGCATGCTCGCTTGATTCGCTGCTCGACACTTCCATCAGCACGGTCCAGCGCGAAGCATGTTTAAAGGGCCGCGGCAGCTCGGGATACTGCTCGGCCACCAGTTGCAGGCAATGGTCCGACATCAGCTCGAACCCCGTGAGCGCCGCGCCGCAACTGTCCTGCGCCAGCTGCAGCAGGGTGAGCGCGTCGGCCGGGCTGTCGAGCGCGACCAGGCTGGTGAGGGACGCCTTCGGGCGGGGGAAGAGTTTCAGGACGGCGCCGGTGATGATGCCCAGCGTGCCCTCGGCGCCGATGAACAGGTCGCGCAGATCGTAACCTGTGTTGTCCTTGCGCAGACCCCGCAGGCCATGCCAGATGTCCCCCTGGGCGGTGACCACTTCCAGTCCCAGGCAGAGTTCCCGCGCATTCCCGTAGCGTAGCACCGCCGTGCCGCCCGCGTTGGTCGACAGGTTGCCGCCGATGCTGCAACTGCCTTCGGCGGCCAGCGACAGGGGAAACAGGCAGTGGCTTGCCTCGGCCGCCTGCTGGATGTCGTGCAGGATGCAGCCGGCATCGACCAGCATGGTGCGGTTGGCCGGGTCGATCTTGCGGATGCGGTTCAGGCGCGCGAGCGACAGCACCACCGCCGTGCCGCTGGCATCGGGCACGCTGCCCAGCACCAGACCGGTGCGTCCGCCCTGGGGCACGATGGGCACCCGGTGCAGCACGCAGATCTTGACAAGTGCGGCCACCTGTTCGGTGGTGGCGGGGCGCAGCACGGCCAGGGCGCTGCCGGTGAAGCGTCCACGCCAGTCGGTGAGGTAGGGGGCGAGCGCTTCAGGGTTGGTCAATACATGGGCATCGCCCACGATGGCCCGGCAGTGCTGCAGGAACGGCGCTGCGCTTGCGGCTTCAGTGTTCATTACGCCTTGCGGTCTTGACCTTCTCGAGCAGTTCTTTGGCCATCTGCCTGGCGGCGCGCTTGTAGGGCGCGAGGTAGAGCAGGGTGCAGACAAAATAAAACAGCACCAGCACCACTTCGCCGATGGCCATCAGGCGCGACAGGGCCAGGGTGTCGCTCCAGGCCCGCACCACCCCTTCCATGAAATACAGCAGGATCACCATCGACGACCATTGCAGGGTGTAGATGTCGCGCTTGAGCACCCCGCGCAGGGGGATCAGGAGCAGCACGGCCTTTAAAGCGAGCAGCGAGCCGCCGGGACGCAGGGGCGCCGCCCACATCTCCCAAATTACCAGCCAGCCGATGAGGAACACCAGGCTGACCAGGCAGCCGGTATGAAAGAAGCTTGGACTGAGCCATGCGGGGCGTGCCATTTATCGGACTCCTTGCAAGGCGACCAGGGCGGCCGCCGTCTGCGCCAGCCGCCTGCCAAGACCGATGGCGAGGCGGCGTTCATCTTCGCTGATGGCCTTGTCGCCATCGATGCCCGACCAGTGGCTGGCGCCGTAGGGGCTGCCGCCGCCGGAAGTGGTCATCAGTTCGGGATGGGTGTACGGC
Source organism: Massilia sp. (assembly GCA_045810505.1). Taxonomy (GTDB): domain Bacteria; phylum Pseudomonadota; class Gammaproteobacteria; order Burkholderiales; family Burkholderiaceae_D; genus JAFCUW01. Next base: position 1,335 of record JBJMVV010000077.1, on the reverse strand, counting down.
AGGCCCATCACCAGCATGCCGTGGTGCAGCAGGGGCAGCATCATCGACAGCAGGGTCGATTCCTGTCCGCCATGCAAGCTGCCGGTGGAGGTGAATACGCAGGCCGGCTTGCCTGCCAGGGTGCCGGCCAGCCAGTCGGTGGCGGTGCCGTCCAGGAAATACTTGAGGCTGGCCGCCATATTGCCGAAGCGGGTAGGCGAACCCAGCGCCAGGCCGGCGCACTCGGCCAGGTCGGACAATTCCACATACGGCGCGCCGCTGGGCGGAATCGCCGGCGCGGTCGCCTCGGCCACGCTGGAGACGGCCGGCACGGTGCGCAGGCGCGCATCGACCCCGGCCACCGATTCGACCCCCTGGGCAATCAGTTCGGCCAGCTTGCGGGTGGCGCCATGGCGCGAATAGTACAAAACGAGAATAATCGGATTGGTTGGGTTCATCGTTGGTATTATAGGGCGGTTTAGACTGTGCGAACGCCGCCGACGGATGCTTTCCAAGACCGCTTATCACCTTTCCCGATCCACCAGTTCCTTGCTGAACAATAGCGCCGACAAGGTGCGTGGGCTGACCTGGCGCCAGGCAGGCGACCTGGCCCGTTTCGCCATCCGGCGCCTGACCGAAGAACGCCTGCCCCAGGTGGCCGGCAGCCTCACCTTCACCACCGTGCTGGCCCTGGTGCCGCTGCTGACGATCGTGCTGGCGATCTTCACCACCTTTCCCGTGTTTGCGACCTTTCGCACTTCGCTGGAAACCTATTTTGTCCAGACCCTGATCCCGCGCGGGATCGCCAACACCATCACCGGCAACCTGACCCAGTTCGCCAGCAAGGCCACCCGCCTGTCCGCGGTCGGCGCGGTGGCCCTGCTGGTGACGTCGACCGCCATGATGAGCATGATCGAGCGGGCGCTCAACCAGATCTGGGGCGTCAAGCGGCGCCGGCCCTTCACCCAGCGCCTGGTGATGTACTGGGCCTTATTGACGCTGGGGCCCATCCTGATCGGCCTTTCGCTCACCGTCACTTCGCAGCTTTTCATGGCCACCAGTGAAGTGGTGCGCGCCGTGCCCTTCCTGGGCGCGCTGTTCTACACCCTGGTGTCGGTGAGCCTGTCCGCCGGCGCCTACACCCTCTTGTACGTGACGGTGCCGAACCGCGACGTGGCCTGGGGCGACGCCATCGTTGGCGGCGTGGTGGCGGCGCTGGCCTTTGAAATCGCCAAGCGCGTCTTCGCCATCTTCATCAAGCAGTTCCCCACCTACGCCATCATTTACGGCGCCCTGGCGGCGCTGCCACTGTTTTTATTGTGGCTGTATTTTTCCTGGATGATCGCGCTGGTGGGC
>JBJMVV010000076.1:0-2248 GCA_045810505.1 Massilia sp. | reverse complement strand
TGAAGAAGGGAATTGCCAGCAGGGTGTCGTTGGCCATGATGCCGTAGATGCGGTTCGGCAGGGCCTGCAGCAATTCCGGTTTCAACAGGCCCAGTTCAATGCCCAGCAGGCCGAAAAACAGGCCGTTGGCGGCCAGCGAAAACGCCACCGGGAAGCCCGACAGCAGAAAGATGACAAGGGTGCCGAACATGATCGGCGCCAGGTTGGCGATAATAAATTGTTCCATTAAGTCCCCGTGGTGCTGCTGTTTTTATGTGTATGCAAGGCGCGCTGCTTTATTGCAGATTGTTGGCGGCTTTGATCGCATCGATTTCATCCTGCGGCGTCGTCACCTGGCGGCCGAACTCGTGGCCGTCGATCCGTCCCGCGAGGAAAGCAATCCGCTTGATGATTTCTGAAACGCCCTGGATGAGCAGCAGGAAAAAGCCGACCGGCACCAGCAGCTTGGCGGGCCAGACGATCAGGCCGCCCGCGCTGCTCGAGCTTTCGCCGGTCAGCAGGGAGTAGCGGAAGAAGGGGATGCCGTAATAAAAAATCAGCAGGCAGACGGGCAAGAGGAACAGCAGGTAGCCGAACAGGTCTATCCACACCTGGGTGCGTTTGGAAAAATGCCCCGTGATGACGTCGATGCGCACGTGCTCGTCGCGTTTGAGGGTGTGGGCGCTGGCCAGCATGAAGACGGCGGCGAACAGGTACCACTGGATTTCGAGCCAGGCGTTTGAACTCATCTTGAAGGTGTAGCGCACCAGCGCGTTGATCGCGCAGATGATGACGGCGGCCAGCAGGGCCCAGCTGACGATGCCGGCGATGGCCTCGTTGAGTTTGTCGATCGCGCGCGATAAGGCCATGAACATGGCGGGTCTCCTCGGTTTGTTATTGAAAAGCGGCCGGTCTTTGCCGGCTCGCTGATGGACGCTTTTAAGACTTGATCTGTGAGCGCACCCGTGCAATCGCCGCCCGTACCTGGTTCGGCGCCGTGCCGCCGACGTGATCGCGCGCCGCCACCGAGCCTTCCAGGGTCAGCACGGCAAACACATCGTCTTCGATCAGTGGCGAAAAGGCCTGCAGGTCGGCCAGGGCCATCTCCGACAGGTCGCACTGGCGGTCGTCGCAGGCGCGCACGGCGCGCGCCACGGCTTCGTGGGCATCGCGGAAGGGCAGGCCCTTTTTCACCAGGTAGTCGGCCAGGTCGGTGGCGGTGGCGTAGCCTTGAAGGGCGGCGGCGCGCATATTGTCCGGCTTGACGGTGATGCCGCCGGCCATGTCGGCGAAGATGCGCAAGGTGTCGGTGAGCGTGTCGACCGTATCGAACAAGGGTTCCTTGTCTTCCTGGTTGTCCTTGTTGTAGGCCAGAGGTTGACCCTTCATCAAAGTGAGCAGGCCCATCAGGTGGCCGTAGACCCGGCCGGTCTTGCCGCGCGCCAGCTCGGGCACGTCCGGGTTTTTCTTTTGCGGCATGATCGACGAGCCGGTGCAGAAGCGGTCGGCGATGTCGATGAAGCCGACCCGGGGGCTCATCCAGATGATCAGTTCTTCGGCCATGCGCGAGACGTGCATCATGACGACGGCGGCGGCGGCGCAGAACTCGATGGCGAAATCGCGGTCCGAGACGGCGTCGAGCGAGTTGTGGGCGACATCGTCGAAGCCCAGCGTTTTGGCCACGCGCAGGCGGTCGATCGGGAAAGTGGTGCCGGCCAGGGCGGCGGCGCCCAGCGGCAGGCGGTTCACGCGCTTCCTTGCATCCTGCATCCGCTCGACATCGCGGCCGAACATCTCCACGTAAGCGAGCATGTGGTGGCCGAAGGTGATCGGTTGCGCCACCTGCATGTGGGTAAAGCCGGGCAGGATCGTGTCGTGGTGCTTGTCGGCCAGGTCGACCAGGGCGGAGCGCAGCGCGTTCAGCAGGGCGACGATGTCGTCGATGGCGGCGCGCACATACAGGCGGATGTCGGTGGCCACCTGGTCGTTGCGCGAGCGGCCCGTGTGCAGGCGCTTGCCGGCGTCGCCGACCAGTTCCGTCAGGCGCTTTTCAATGTTCAGGTGAACGTCTTCCAGGTCCAGCAGCCAGGTAAACGTGCCGGCTTCGATTTCAGCGCGGATGGTGGCCATGCCGGACTCGATCGCGGCGCGGTCCGCCCGGGTGATGATGCCTTGCGCGGCCAGCATTTCAGCATGGGCCAGCGAGCCTTCGATGTCGAACAGGGCCAGGCGTTTATCGAAGAACACGGAGGCCGTGTAGCGCTTGACG
>JBJMVV010000075.1:0-40869 GCA_045810505.1 Massilia sp. | reverse complement strand
GCCGCCTTTGCCGCAAGCCACGGCATGCTCGTGTACGGCGTGCTGTTTGCCGTGATTCTTGTTGAAACCGGCGTGGTGGTGCTGCCCTTCCTGCCTGGCGATTCCCTGCTGTTCGTCGCCGGCGCCATGGCGGCCCAAGGCACCTTCTCACTCGCCTTGCTGCTGCCCTTGTTGATGGCGGCGGCGGTGGCGGGTGATGCCCTCAACTTTGCCGCCGGCAGCTTCACCCGGCGGCGCGCCATCGATACGCAGAAAATACCCTTCCTGAAGGGCGAGCACCTGGCGCGCACCCGATCGTTTTTTGATCGCCATGGAAAAAAGACCATCGTGCTTGCGCGCTTTGTGCCCGTGGTGCGCACGCTGGCGCCCTTCGTTGCGGCCCTGGGAAACATGGCTTACCCGACCTTTTTCAAGTTCAACGTGATCGGCGCCGTGTGCTGGGTTGCCTTGCTCGTCGGCGCCGGCTACCTCTTTGGCAACGTCGCATGGATCGCCAGCCACCTGACCATCGTGTTGCTCGGCATCGTCGGGCTGTCGATTTTGCCGGGACTGATTGGCTGGCTGAAGCAGCGGGCGTAACGCCGATACGGGACGCAGCCGATCCCACTGGCCCGCGCTTTTGCGCTGGCGCTACCGGCCCCCACTGAACATCGACATTCGCTCAGAAATAAACCCCAGCAATTCCAGCGCCGCGGCCGGAAGCGGCCGGCCGGCCTTGACCAGCACCCTGGCCTGCGTGCCCTGGAACAGGGGATGGTCGATCGGCACCACCGCAAGTTGTCCGGCGGCGATTTCGCGATACGCAGCGAAGCCGCCGATCAGGGTCATGAAGTTGTCGTAGGCGACCAGTTGCTTCAGCGCGGTCAGTGAATTGGTGACGACGGTGGGGCGCAGCTTGATGTTTTCGGCGAATTCGACCATGGCGGCGGCGTGGCCGATGCCGAAGCTCGAGGGCATGATCGCGAGCGGGTAGGCCAGCAGATCCTCGATGGTGGCGGCGCCGCCGCGCAGCACCAGCGGGTGATCGGGCCGCATCAGCAGCAGCACCGGCTGCGCTGCGCTGGCGCGGTATTCGATGCGGGGATGCGGCGGCGGGTTGTAGGCCAGCCCGATGTGGGCGCGGCTCTCGGCGACTTCGTTGAGAATGTCGTCCACCGGCAGGATCGTCATGCCGATCTGCAGCTTCGGGTAGCGCGCGCAGAAGGGCGCCAGCACTTCGTTGACCAGCAGATCCACATAACCTTCGCTCAGCACCAGTTGCACGGCGCCCTGCTGCAAACCCTTCAGCAGATGCAACTGGTCTTCCAGCTTTTCCTGCTGGGAGCGGTAGTCGCGCCAGAACTCCAGCAAATGGGCCGCCGCCTCGGTGGGCTTGAGGCCCCGCGCCTGGCGCTCGAACAGGGTGGTGTCGAGTTCTTCCTCAAGCAGTTTGATTTGCCGGGTGATGACGGAGGGCGAGGTGTTCAGGCTCTCCGCCGCCCCGCGGATCGAGCCATGGGTGAGCACTTCCCGAAAGTAGCGCAGCCGTTGTTGATTGATCTCCCGCATCACCATCCTCCATCCGGCAGGGTTTTACTGTTGCCCTGAGAAGAACGAAGTGTAGATTTAGTTGCTCTTGGTGGCAAGGCAGATCGCTGCCATGATGGGCTGCACCCAAAAGAACATTCAATGTCAAACGAGGAGACCGCATGCTCGCCATGCCCCGCACCGCCGCCGTCGACGATGTACCGGCGCTCTACAGCAAGATCAACTGGCGCTTGCTGCCATTTCTGCTCACCTGTTACCTGTTTGCCTACCTCGATCGCGTCAACGTCGGCTTCGCCAAATTGCAGATGCAGCACGACCTGGGCCTGAGCGACGCGGCCTACGGCGTCGGCGCCGGCATCTTCTTCATCGGCTACGTGCTGTTTGAACTGCCCAGCAACCTGATGCTGCCGCGGGTCGGCGCGCGCAAAACCTTCAGCCGTATTCTCGTCCTCTGGGGCATCACGTCCGCCTGCATGCTGTTCGTGCGCAACGTGCCCATGTTTTACGCCATGCGCTTTCTGCTCGGCGTGTTCGAGGCTGGCTTTGCGCCAGGAATGATTTACTACCTGTCGTGCTGGTACGGGCCGCAGCGCATGGCGCGCGCCATCGCCCTGGTGTTCCTGGCGGGGCCGCTGGGCGGCATTATCGGCGGCCCCGTTTCGGCATGGCTGATGACTTCGCTTTCGGGCACGGCGGGCCTGGCCGGCTGGCAGTGGATGTTCCTGGTCGAAGGCTTGCCCTGCATCCTGCTCGGCGTGCTGGCGTGGCGCTACCTGCCCAACCGGCCAGCCGACGCCGCCTGGCTGCGCAGTGACGAGAAACGCCTGCTCGAACGCGAACTGGGCAGCGCCGCGGCGCACAGCCATTCCTTCAGGCAGGTCGCCACCGACCCCAAGGTCTACATTCTCGCCACCGCGTATTTCTGCATCATCGCGCCGATCTATGCCCTCAGTTTCTGGTTGCCGACGCTGATTGCGGCCCAGGGGGTGACCGACACCATGCAGCTCGGCCATTATTCGGCCATTCCGTATATCGCGGCCGCGGTGGGGATGTATTGCATGGGCCGTCGTTCCGACCGTGTCGGCGAGCGGCGCTTGCACAGCGCCGTGCCGGCGGCGGCCGGCGGCCTGCTGCTTGCCGCTTCGACCTTTATCGACGGCAGGCTGCCAGTCGCGATGCTGCTGTTGACGCTCGGCACCGCGGCGCTGTGGATGGCCTACACCGTGTTCTGGGCCATGCCGGCCGAGTACCTCAAGGGCCCGGCAGCGGCGGGCGGCATTGCGCTGATCAACACCATCGGCCTGTCCGGCGGCTTCTGGGGACCGGCCATCATCGGCTGGGCCAAGACGGCCACCGGCAACCTGCATCTGGGCGTGCTGATCATCGCTGTCATCCCCATGATTGCAGCGACTATCATCCTGTCCAGCAAGCGAACCCCGCACCGATAAGCCGATCCTCTTCTTCCTTACCTCAACAACCGCAGGAACCATCATGCTTTTACATCTCTCCAGCTGGGCTGAAATCGACCAGTACCTCAAGCGCAGCCGCACCATCGTCATCCCGATCGGCTCCAACGAGCAGCATGGTCCCACGGGTCTCCTGGGCACCGACTGGCTGTGCCCGGAAATCATCGCGCACGAGGCCGAAAAGTCGGGCGACATTCTCGTCGCGCCCACCTTCAATATCGGCATGGCCCAGCACCACCTGGCGTTCGCCGGCACGATTTCTCTGCGTCCCTCCACCTTCATGGCCGCGATCGGCGACTGGATCCGTTCACTGGCGGGCCATGGTTTCGAGAAGATCCTGTTTCTCAACGGGCACGGCGGCAATGTGTCATCGATCGACGCGGCGTTTTCCGAGGTCTATGCGGAAGCCAGCTTTGCCGGGCGCCGCTCCGGCTTCGCGCTCAAACTGGTCAACTGGTGGGACCTGGCCGGGGTGAATGAACTGGCCCGCGAGCAGTTTCCGACCGGCCACGGCGCGCACGCCACGCCGTCTGAAATCGCCATCACCCAGTGGGCGCTGCCGCACGCGCGCAAAGCGGCAAGCTACACGCCGCAGATCGCGCCGTCCGGCCCCATCCGCGAGGCGCTGGAATTCCGCGGACGCTTTCCCGACGGCCGCGTTGGCTCTGATCCCGCCCTGGCGACGCCGGAGAAGGGCGAGGCGCTGGTGCGTCTGGCGGCGGCCAGCCTGTTGAAGGAAATGGCGGCGTTCGGGCGCGAATCGGTGCCTGACTGAGCGGCTGGTTCACCTGCTTTCCGCGGCGGCGCGCTGGGCCCGGCGGACCAGTTCACTCCACCACGATCGTCGCCAGCATATTCGGGTGGAAGCTGCAGATGTAAGAAATCGAACCCTTGGTCTTGAGCTTGTAATGCCACTTGGCGCCGCTGGCAATGCTGCCGGAATCAAACTTTCCAGCCGCCGTGGCGGTGTGGGGAAACGGGTCCTTGTTGACCCACACCACGGTGTCGCCGACTTTCGCATGCAGGCTCGCCGGGCTGAATTGCACGCCATCGATCACGACCGTGTGGGTGGCCGGCTTTGCCCTGGCCGGGCCGCCGGCGGACGCGCCAAGGCATACGCACAGGCACAACAGTCCCGGCAGCGCGCGCCAAACATGGCACGCGCCTGTCGCCGAAATCAGCATGGCGCGCATGGCATGCTTTACTTGAGCGTACCCTGGATCTGCTTTGCATGCTCCAGATGCGCGACAAACGCCGGCCGCACCTTGACCAGCGTCTCCTTCAGTTCCGCATTCTGGGCCGATGGAATCAAGGTCTTGTCGAGCGCATCAATCACGGCCTGGTGGTAAGCGACTTCATTGTCGACGTAGGCCTTGTCGAATGTCGCGCCCTTGAGCCCCTTGAGCTTGGCGATATTGTCCGCGCCGCCCGATTTCAGGCTCTTGCTCACGTCGCTGTCCTCAGGCTTGACCTTGAGCTTTTTCACCAGGGCGCTGGCTTGCTTGTTGACTCCCGTGTGGTCCGTCACCATCTGCTTGGCAAAGGCCTTGACGTCCTTGTTGCTGGCCATTTTTTCAGCCAGTTTTCCCGCATTGATATCGACTGTATTGGCTTCGACGACGATGCCGGCGATCTGGGCATCACTTGGACCGGCAGCCTGGGCCGACGCATGCATTCCGACCACAGCAAACAGCGTCGCTACTGCAACATTAAGCAGGTTCTTCATTGTAGGTCTCCTTGTGGATGAGAAACGTCTGCCAGTCTGTACAGGCGGGCACAACCGACTTGTAGCACGAAAAAGACCAGCGTGTGCGCGGCGGCCCGTTTCCTTATCGGCTCGCACGCCGCCCGCTCAGGCGAGCTGCGCCGCCGTATCAGCGTCCAACAGCGCTTGCGCTTGCGGCTGCCGCTGGCGCAGATCCTGGCGCGGCGGGTGGCCGAACAGGCGGCTGTATTCGCGGCTGAACTGCGAGGGGCTTTCGTAGCCGACCTGGTAGGCAACCTGGGCGACGTCGCGTGCGCCGGCGGCCAGGCGCATGCGCGCATTGTGCAGGCGGATCTGCTTTTGGTATTGCAGCGGGCTCATGGCCGTGGCCGCCTTGAAATGGCGGAACAGGCTGGCAGCGCTCATGCCACTTATCTGTTCCAGCGCGTCGGTGCGTACCGGCTGGTCGTAATGCTGGCGCAGCCAGTGGATGACGCGGCTGATACGCTGGAGGCGGCTGTCGGCCAGGCCAAACTGGTGCAGCACGGCGCCATGTTCACTGCTCAGCAAGCGCCACAGGATTTCCTTGTGCAACATGGGCTGCATGATGGCGATGTCAGCAGGACGGTCTGCCAGCAACAACAGGCGCGCGAGAGCATCGGTCAATGCGGGCCCTGCTGCGTGCACCGCCATGGCCGGCCCGGCTTCAGCCGAGCTGTGCTGGCCGGCCTCGAGCAGCAGGCTGGCGATCCCGGCTGGATCGAGGGCCCAGGCCAGCGCCAGGTAGGGCTCTTCCCGGGTTGCTACGCTGACCTGGCCTGTCACGGGCATTGACAGACTCAGGACAATACAGTCGCCAGGGCCATATTCCAGCGCCTGTCCGGCGACCATCACGCGCTTGCTACCCTGCAGCACCATCCCGAAGGCCGCCTCGGCAAGATAAGGCACCGGGGCGTTGGGGGCGTCAACCCGGCGGATGCGCAGGCCGCAGACGCTGCGCTCAGTATTGGCGCCGAGCAGGCGCGTGGCCAGGCGGCGTAGTTCTTCGAGCGTGGTCATGCGCTGAGTGTCCTTGATAGAAACAGGCAAAAGCTTGCGGCGATTGCGCTTCAGTCATCGCCGCCGCGATCCTATCATGGCGGCACTTACCAGGAGTTTAACGATGCAAAAATGCTGGTTCATCACAGGGGCGAGCCGCGGGCTCGGCGCCAATATCGCCAGGGCCGCGCTGGCCGCAGGCGACCGTGTCGTGGCGACCGGCCGCGATCCGGAGGCAGTACGCGCCGCACTTGGCGCCGAGCACGAGCGACTGGCGATCCTGCCGCTTGACGTGGCGCACGCAGCACAGGCTGAAGCAGCGGTGGGTGGCGCCCTGGCGCGCTTTGGCGGAATCGATGTGCTGGTCAACAATGCAGGTTTCGGCCAGGTCGGCTTTTTTGAAGAAAGCAGCGAGGACGACATGCGGGCCCAGTTCGACAGCAATCTGTTCGGCATGATGCACGTCACCCGTGCCGTCCTGCCCGGCATGCGCGCCGCGCGCGCCGGGCGCATCATCAACCTCTCGTCCCTGGCCGGCTTGCATGGCGCGATGTTCAGCACACTGTATAGCGCCAGCAAGTTCGCTGTCGAAGGCTTTTCCGAAGCGCTGGCGGAAGAAATGGCGACGTTTGGCATCCGCGTGACGATCGTCGCACCAGGGCCTTTTCGCACCGATTTTTTGACTAGTCGTTCGCTGCGCGTTGGCGCACTGACCTTGCCCGACTACGACGCCATGCGGCAAAAAATCCTGGCCGGTTTCGCCGCGCGCGACGGCAGGCAGACGGGCGATCCGGTCAAGCTGGCGCAGGCAATTGTCGCGCTGGCAAATGATCCCGCGCCGCCGCTGCGCTTCGTCGCCGGCACGCCGGCGCTCGACGCTGCCTTGCAGTCGCTGGCGCGCAAGCAGGAAGAAATCGCCTCGCGTCGCGCCCAGTCGGTCGACACCGATGGCGATTATGCTGACGTACAGGAATGGGAATTGCCGGCAAGCTCGGTCAAAGGCTGAGCAGGCAGGCTGCCCCCGTTTAACCCTTCAGCAACACACCCCGGGCCGCGGCCACCAGCGCCTTGCCCATGCGCTCGACCCGCGCCGGTTGGACGCGCCAGGCGTGCCAGTACAGGGGCACGTCGAGCACCACACCCGGCGCCAGATCGAGCAGTTCGCCCGTCTCGAGCAAGGCGCCACACTGCTCCATGGGCAACATCCCGTACCCCATCCCCAGCCGGATCGATTGCGCAAAGCCTTCGCTGGAGGGCACGTAGTGAAAGGGAAAGGCGCCTTCCGTCAGTCCCAGTTGCTCCTGCAAAAACTGCGTCTGCAAAGCATCCTTGCGATCAAACACCATCACCGGCGCGCGGCTGGCGGCGTCCCGTTCCAGGCCTTCGGGAAACCAGCGCCGCGCAAAAGCGGGGGTGGCGACCATGATGTATCTCATCAGGCCCAGGTAGCTGGCGCTGCAGCCGCGCATGGGTTCGGCTTCAGTGGACACGCAGGCGACCGCCCGGCCCTGTTCGAGCAGGCTGAAGGTGTGGCCCTGGTTGTCGAGCACAAATTCGACCAGCAACTGCTGCTCGATCAGCAGCGGCGCCAGCAACGGTAGCAGCCAAGTGGCGAGGGTGTCATTGTTGACGGCCAGCGTGAGCCGGATCGGCGCGGCGGGATCGTCCCGTTCGGCCGCGAATTCGGCATCGAGCAGGGCGCGGCGGCGCAGAAATTGCAGCAGGCGCGTGCCCGGACCGGTGGGGCGGCAGGGGCGCGAGCGCACCAGCAGCGGGGTGCCCAGTTCCTGCTCGAGCGCGGCGATGCGCTGCGAAATGGCCGAAGGGGTGACGTGGAGCAGGGCGGCGGCCTGCTCGAGGCTGCCGCTGTCGACGGCGGCAAGAAACGCTTCGGCGCGGCGGGGATCAATCTGCATGGATTAGCCTGGCTTAATCAACTTTAGATTTAATTAGTGTAATTGATGTTGGGAGCTTGCTCGGCCATGCTGCGGGTATCGAAATGCACTGCAGGGAGTGAAAGCATGTTTTCTCAACAGATTTTTATGCAGGGAATTGGCATGGGCGCCAGCCTCATCATGCCGATCGGGGCGCAGAACGCCTACGTCATCCGCACCGGCATTGCGCGCCGCCATGTGCTGCTGACGGTTGCCACCTGCATCGTGGTCGACATCAGCCTGATCGCGCTGGGCATGGCCGGCTTCGGCGCGCTGATTGAAGCCTCGCCGCGCCTGTTAGCGCTGTGCAAATATGGCGGTGCCGTATTTCTGCTGTGGTACGGCCTGCGCTGCCTTGCCAGTTGCTGGCGCGGCGCGGCAAGTCCGGTCTTGTCGACTGCACCGCAAGCGGGCGCGGCGAAAAAGGCGCTGGGCACGGTGCTGGCGATGTCGCTGCTCAATCCCCACGTCTACCTCGACACCGTCGTACTGCTCGGCGCAGTCGGCAGCGGCCTGGCGCTGGGCGAGCGCAGCGCCTTTGCCGCCGGCGCCATGACGGCCTCGCTGCTATGGTTTTCCATGCTGGGCCTGGTCTCGCGCCGCTATTCCGGCGTGCTGGGCCGGCCCGCCGTGTGGCGGCTGGTGGAAGCTTTCACCGGAGTGACGATGCTGGCGATGGCGGGCATGCTGGTGCTGGGCTGAAACGCAAGCTTCAGGCGCCAAAGCGCATGCAGAAGCGGGTGCGGCCACCCGGCACACTGGCCGCATCGACTTCGCCGCTATGCAGCTTCACGATGGCCTGCACGATCGACAGGCCCAGTCCCACCGAGTGGCCGGCGGGTGAGCGTGCCGGGTCGGCGCGGTAGTAGCGATCGAAGATATGGGGCAGGTGTTCGGTGGCGATGCCGGGGCCGGTGTTTTCAATGACGATCTCGGCCGGCTGGCCGGCCAGCAGGCGCACCGTGCCGCCGCGCGGAGTGTAGCGGATGGCGTTCGAGACCAGGTTGTTGACGGCGCGGCGAAACAGAATGGGGTCGGCGTGGATGCGCACATTGCTTGCGCTGACGTCGAGGAAGATGCCGGCGTCTTCGGCCACGCCTTCGAAATAGTCGCGGATGTTCTGCAGTTCCGCTTCGGCGTCGAGCATTTCGCGGTGCACGGCCAGTTGCGCATTGTCGGCGCGCGCCAGGAACAGGGTGTTTTCAATCATGCGCGCCAGGCGCTCGTACTCCTCGATGGCCGATACCAGCAGGGTGCGGTAGTCCTCGCTCTCGCGCGGGCGGGCCAGCGCGACCTGGGTCTGCACCATCAGGGTGTTGATGGGCGTGCGCAGGTCGTGCGCCAGGTCGGCGGCAAAACCGGACAGGCGCTGCACGCCGTCTTCGAGCCGGTCCAGCATGCCATTGAAGGCGGCGCTCAGTTCCCGCACCTCGCTGGGCAGCGAGTCGGTGGCAAGGCGCGTGTGCAGGCGGTGGGTACTGATGTCGTTGGCCTTGACGATCACGGCCCGCAGCGACCGCATCGCGTGCAGCACGGCCAGGTAGCCCAGCACGGCAACCAGGGCGATGCCGCCCGCAATTGCCGCGGCCAGGGTGCGGGCATAGCGGCCTAGCATGGCGACGCGGTCGACCCGTTCGCGACCAATGGCGATCGTCACCGGGCTGCCGTCCCCAAGCACGGCATGGACCACGGCGGCGCGGCCCACGCCCCAGTCGGCCAGGTCGGCAGGGCGCACGGCGGCGCTGGCGGCCACGGGCGCCATCCGGGGCAGGGGATGAGAAGGATGGGAGGTCTCCAGCAGCACTTGCCCGCCGGCGCCGCTCACACGCAGCACGCAGCCTTCCGTGAAAAACACCGCGTCTACCAGCGGATGGGGTGCGCTGCGGAGGGCTTCGGGTGAAGGCACGGTGGAGAGGAACTGGCGGATCAGGCGCACGCGGGTGATGATCTCGACGTCGTCGCTACGGGCCGTGTTGGCGGCCAGTGACTGGTAAAGAAAGGCGCCGACCAGGGCAAAGGACAGCGCCGCCACCACCGCGAACAGCAAGGTCAGGCGCAAGGTCAAGGAGGAGGAGGCCAGCCGTTTCACTCGCGCTCCTCCATCAGGTAGCCCATGCCGCGCATCGTATGCACCAGTTTTTTCTCGAACGGGTCGTCGATCTTTACGCGCAGACGGCGGATGGCGACGTCGACCACGTTGGTATCCGAGTCGAAATTCATATCCCACACTTGCGAAGCGATCATCGCGCGCGACAGCACGTCGCCCGGGCGCCGCACCAGCAGGTGCAGCAGGGCGAATTCGCGCGCCGTCAGGTCGATTCTCTGGCCGGCGCGGGTGACCTTGCGCTTGTCGACGTCGATTTCCAGGTCAGCCAGCCGGACGATGTCGCCCGTGCGCGATTTTCCACGTCGCATGATCGTCTTGATGCGGGCGACCAGTTCGGAGAAATCGAAGGGCTTGACCAGGTAGTCGTCCGCGCCCAGTTCGAGTCCCTTGACCTTGTCGCTGACGCCGTCGCGGGCGGTGAGCAGCAGCACCGGGGTGTCCTTGCTGGCGCGCAGTTGGCGCAGCAGGGTCCAGCCATCCATGCCGGGCAGCATGACGTCGAGCACCACTAGTTCGTAATCGGTCTCAAGCGCCATGTTCAGTCCGTCCGGTCCGTTCGCGGCGAGATCGGCAATAAACCCCGATTCGATCAGGCCCTTGCGCAGATAGGCGCCGGTCTTCGGTTCGTCCTCCACTATCAGCAAACGCATGGCAACTCCTCAGGCCTCGACGATGAAGCGGCCGTTCATCTCTTCATGGCCCGTGCCACAGAAGTTATCACACAAAAAATCGATAGTGCCGGGCGCGGCCGGGGTGAAGCTCAGGCGGGTGACCTGGCCCGGGCTGAGGTCGGCGCGAAGTTTCAGGTCCGGCACATTAAAACCGTGCACGAAGTCGAGGGCGGTCAATTCCAGTTCGACCGCCTGGCCCGCCTTCAGGGTGATTTCGCGCGGGGTATATTCAAACTTTTTCGCCTGGATGCGCACAATGCGCGCCTTGCCGGGGGGCTGCGCAAGCAGGGCGCGGCTGGCGGCGGCAACGAACAGACCCAGCAGGGCGCGGCGTGTCAGTGTCATGGCAGCTCCTCACGCGACCGGAAATTCGGCCAGTTTGTAGGAGGCATCAGCAGCTTCCGCCTCGACTTCGCGAAAGCCCAGACCCTTGTCGGCGGCTGCTGAATTCCAGGGCAGCGGGGTGCGCTTTTCTTGCGAACCGGGCGCGGGCAAGGGGAAAATCAGCGACCTGGCCGCATGGTGGGCGATGTGGCCGGTCTGGTGATGGTGCTCCTGGTGGATGTGGCCGTAAAACACGGACACGTTCTTGTGCGGCATCAGCAGCTCGACCGCCTTGTCGCCGTCGCGGGTGGCCCAGTCCCACTTGGGCGCCAGGTCGAACAGGGGACGGTGGGTCAGCACGACGATCCTGGCGTCCTGCGGCTGGCTTGCCAGATCCTTGCCCAGCCAGGCCAGTTGCTCGTCGCCCAGCCTGGCGCCGGGATCGGACACATTGTCGAGGGCAATGAAGTGCACGCCCTTGTGGTCAAAGGTATAAAACGTGGGGCCAAAGAATTCCTTGAAGGCGGCGCCGCGGTCGAGCGAGGCGTCGTGTTCGCCGGGAATGAAGCGCACGGTTTTTACTTTCAGCCCGCCAACGATTTCGCGAAATTCCGCCATGCGGCGGCGCCGCTCGGCGGGATCGTCGGTGGTGTGGGTCAGGTCGCCCGTGAAGAAAATGAAGTCTGGCGGCTGCGGCAGGGCATTGACGGCCGCTACGGCTTTTTTGAGTGTGTTGCCGGCATCGGGATTGGCTTCGCCCTTGAAACCCCAGTGCGCATCCGACAACTGCACGAAATAAAAATCGTCATAGGGCGCGGCTTTGCTGTCGGCAGCCAGGGCCTGGCCGAACAGGCCAGATAAAAATACGGCGCCGCCGCTGGCTGCGCCCAGGGCGAGAAAGCTGCGGCGATCCATCGGGTGCTGGCTCATGGTAAGTCTCCTCAAGGTTTGGATATGGATTGCAGGAAGGCGATGAGCGCGGCGCGCTCGCTGGGGCTCTGGACACTGAAACCCATCTTTTGGCCGGGAATAAATTGTTCCGGATTGCTCAGCCAGCGCTCGAGAGTGGCGGCGTTCCAGACGACCGTGGATGCGCGCAGGGCGGGCGAATAGTCGTAGCCGCTGGCGCTGCCGGCTTTGCGGCCGAACACGCCTTTGTGGGCGGGGCCGACGCCGTTGTACTCGACCGAATGGCAGGCGGCGCACTTGGCCGCGTAAAGTTTCTGGCCCTGTTCAAGGCGGCCCGTCGCTTGCGCGCGGGCGGCAAAGGGCAGGGCAGACAGGGAAAACAGGGCGGCAAAGGCGAGGGCGCGTGGTGGGAACATGGGCTTTCCGGGCTGAATGGCTGCAAGGGGTGGCGCAGCGATAGGGCCATTGTAGAAAGCGGGGTCTTGCGGAAAGATGGCGTCAAGATGACGAAATGATGACAGCCCGGCCGTGCCGGCAGCAAATTGCCCCTGGCTTCAGGGGCAGCCTCAGCCGCGTGCGCGCCGCCAGCGCTGGAGCTGGCGCGATGCCGTCTGCGCTACGTCGAACAGCAGGCTGCCGTCCAGGGCGCGTTCTAGCTGGGCGGCGATCGCGCGGTCGCGTTTGCGGTTGTGCGAGCCGACCGCGCCTTCGCGCAGGGCAGCCATCACTTGGGCAGGCCGGTGAAACAGGGCGCCGAGAAACATCGCCTTGATTTGGGCGCGCGTGGCGCGGCCCGCGCTCCAGGGCAGCTGGTAGGAATTTTTCACGACGCCCATGTAAAAATAGGCGGCTGCGACGTCGATGTGCAGTTTCACTGAGTCGCTGACGCTCTGGGCGCGGAAATAGTCATGGACCTGGGCCAGCGCCGCCGTGAAATCGTGGCACCACTTGGCGCTCACGCCCTTGGTGATGCTGGCCTGGTGCTGGCGGTAATCGAGGATGGCGTGGGGAATGTGTACCAGGCTTTGGCAGTTGTGCAGCAGCCGCGCCAGCATGGAGACGTCCTCGAAGGCACGGTTGAGCGGAAACACGGGCGCGGGCATGGACTGGTAGATGCTGCGGCGGATGACATACGCCCACACATAGGTATGGCGGTCGGTGAAATAGCTCGACAGGATGGCGTCGGGATCACGCAGCAGCACATTGGGCGCATAGCTCAGGGAAATGATGCTTGACTTCGCTGGCCGGTCCGGGCGCCACATCATGAAGTCAAATGCAATGGCGTCGGCATGCCAGGTGGCGATGGCGGCGTCGATCTGCGCCAGCGACCCGGGCCGCAGCACGTCGTCGCTGTCGATGAAGGCGATGTAGTCGCCCGTCGCTGCGGCGAGCCCGGCGTTGCGGGCGGCGCTGATGCCGCCGTTGGGCTGGCTGATGATGAGGAAATTGTCGCCGCCGTGGCTGGCGCGCCAGTGCGCCAGCATGGCCGGCGTGGCGTCGGCCGAGCCGTCATCGACGACGATCAGCTGGTGCTGCTGGCCCAACTGGGGCAGGATGGCGCCCAGGCAGGCGTCGATGAAAGGCGCGGCATTATAGGCCGGAACGATGATCGAAACGCTGGGCGTCAAGGTCGACGCCAAACTCGCCGTCACGCGCGCACGCCTGCGGGAACGGCGACTGGGCTGGGTGCGCGCTGGCGCCACGCGGCCACGTACAGGCAACTCGACAGCAACAGGAACCAGTGAGCTTCGGTGGTGTCCCACAGCAGGCTGTTAAAGATCGAGGTGGACACATAGATCATCCACAGCAGGGCCAGGAGGTCACGCTCGAAACTGCGCTTGCCGAGCGCGGCGCGGCCGATGGAGCCGATCAGGCCCAGGTAGAGCAGCAGCCCGGCCAGACCGAGCTGGACCGTGGTGATGAGGAATTCGCTGTGCGGCTGGTGCCTCGCCAGCGCCATCGGCGTACCCGCGCCCCAGACTGCCGCAGCCGTTGGCGCGTAGGCCTCCGAGAAGGAGCCGGTGCCGATGCCGATCAGGGGGTGTTCGCGCACGGTGCGCAGGCCCACTTCCATGAAGCTCTTGCGCACGCCGTTGGGCGAGTGCTGCTGGTTGGTCGTCACTTCATAGACCAGGTCCTTGCTGCGTGAACGCATGTTGTCGGAGCCAGCATAAAAGCCGGCGAACAGCAGCACGATGCCCGCGATGCCGGCCACGGTGCGTAGCGGGGTGATGCGCACGCGTAGCAGAAACAGGGTCACCAGGCCGATCAACAGCGCCACGTAACCGGTACGGCCCTGGTTGAGAAACACCACCGGTATCATGAATGCCAGGCCAGCCGCGGCCGCCAGCACGCGCTTGCGGGTGGTGGCGGCGTAGCTGGCGAGCAAAAAACTGGCCATGCTGGCAAAGGCGAGCAGGATGCCAATGGTGATGTGGTTGCGGAACACGAAAGAGTCTTTCGCGTCGCCCACGCGCCACCAGCCCAGGCTGGATGTCGGCATCAGCTCGAAGCGGGTCAGGTAATTGGACAGGGCCAGCACGCCGGCGCCGCCGAGGAAATAGTACAGGGCGCGGCGGGGCAGGGTGGGGTCGCGCCAGCTGAGGGCGATTCCAATCGGCATCAGCAGCAGCCGCGAATATTTTTTGAGCGCCACCAGCTGGTCCGAGACGGGGCCGATCGACCATTGGGTGCCCAGGATGTACATGGCGAGCAGGGCCAGGGCAAACAGGCCGGGGGCGGCGCGCAGATGTCCCCGTAGCGCCCGGTTGGTGCCGATGGCGATCACGAAACCAATGTAGCTCAGGCCGACGAACACATTGGTCAGCGCCGTCGAGAACGACACACTGAACAGTGCCAGAAGGAAAAATTGCTGTACCACGCGTTCAAGACGCGTGGTGGAAAAACTGTTTAGCTGATTCATTGCACGGGAAAACGGTTGAGGCGCCGCTCGCTGCCCTTGCCGCGCCCGGCTAGCGCAGGGCGGAAGGCGGACAGGCGATTGCAAACCTGATCATGCAGGATTGTACAGCACCCCTTTGGCAGCTCCGCGGGCGAAGGCGAAGCGTGCGGAGGGCGCCACTGCGTCAATACAGGCGCATCAATGCGGCTTTGGGGAGGCCGGGCGAGGTCGATGCAAACAACCAGGCCGGCCGCACTGGCCTAAGGATACGGGAACTGGCGACCGGGTCCCGCTACCATCCATATTGCTGGCGGCACATTGAGAGCGGCCGCCGACTTGATGAGAGGGAACATCATGGAACTGTCCGCCGCCCCAAGGTCCATCCCGCCCATTCATATGGACGAGCCCATCGATGTGCTGCGCATCCGACTGTGGAATCCTTACAATGCGATGGCGCAACTGAGCGAATTTTATTGCGCCGAGCGCCTGCTGGCCAGCTGGGCGACCTGCACGGCGAGCAGCCGGGTCGGCTTTGAAGTCGTCTTCGTCGACGGCCACGTGGTGGAAGGCTCCTACGAATTTTTCCGGCGCGGCCGGCGGCGCTGCCTGCTGAGCACGCACGTGCGCCGGCTGCTGTGCGGCGACGAGCGCCTGCCGCGCTATAACCTTTAATTCGCACAAAAGTGAAAACCTACTTTTGTGCGGCGCTAGTCAGGTAAAAATTCCCGGCAGAGCCGGATAATTTTTAAGGGGGACGCATACCCGATTCGGATCGGAGTTCGCCTCGGGGAATTGTTTGGTGGTCCCTTTGTTTTTTAGGGCGGACGCTGCGCGTTTTTGAGTTCAAAACCGCGCGGGTGCGGCATCCGCTATCATTCTTTCATTCAACAAGATGGAAGTCTGCCATGCCCCTGCGCCTGTCCCGCCGCCAGCTGTTTGCTCTTGGCGCCGCTGTTGCTCTGTCCGTCACTGTCATGCCGTCCCTGGCTGCGCCTGCTGCAAAAGCCAGCAGCCGGCTTGCACAGTTGGCCGATGATTTCTACGCCGCCCGCGCCGCTTTCGATCCCCTCATGATCACGGCCAATGGCGACGCCCGCTACGACCATCAGCTGGGCCTTGGTATCGCACCCAAGGTGCGCGCCGCCCATTTCGCCCGTTACCGCAGCTTGCGCAAGGCGCTGGCGGCGATTCCGAAGGGGCGCTTGAATGCTGAGGATCAACTGACCTGGGACTTGCTGGCCTATGAACTCGATGCGGAACTGGCGCTGGCGCCGTTTCCCGATCACCTCTTGCCGCTCGACCAGTTCGACAACGTCCCCAGCACCCTGGCGAACTATGCCAGCGGCGCCGGCTCGCAGCCGCTGGCCACCGTCACCCAGTACCAGTCCTACCTGGGCCGCTTGCGGCAACTGCCGGCCTGGCTTGACCAGGCAGTGTTGAACATGAAAGAGGGCATCCGGCAGGGCATCGTGCAGCCGAAGGCGATCAGCGCGGCCATGCTGCCCCAGTTCCGCCAGATGCAAAGCGCTACTGTCGACGCAAGCGTGTTTTATACGCCTATCAAGAACCTGCCGGCTGGCTTCAGCGCTGGCGAGCGCGCCTCCCTCGCCAGCGAGTACCGCCAGGCGATTGAACAGATAGCGCCGGCGCTGGCGCGCCTGGTGGCCTTCATCGAGAACGACTATCTGCCGGCCAGCCGCGCCAGCACGGGCTGGAGCAGCCTGCCCAATGGCGCCGCCTGGTACCAGGCCAAGATCGCCAACCGCACCAATCTGCGCCTGTCGCCGGATGAGATTCATGAGACCGGTTTAAAGGAAGTGGCGCGCATCGAAGCGCAGTGGGCGGTGCTGGGGCCAAAGCTGGGCTACACGGGCGCGCCGAAAAACCTGCCGCACTGGGTGCATGGGCAGGCGCAGTTCAAACCCTTCAGCAGCGAAGCCCAGGTGCTGGACGCTTACCGCCAACTGGACGCGACGATCACGGCGAAGCTGCCCGCCTACTTCCATCGCCTGCCGAAATCAAAACTGGAAATTTTGCCCGAGCCCGAACTGAGCCGCGCCACCGCCTCCGACCACTACACGCCGGCCGCGGCCGACGGCTCCCATCCGGGCGTGTTCTGGGTGGTGGTAAACGATCCGAAAGAGTACGGCCGCGCCGAGATGGCGACCCTGTTCCTGCACGAAGCCCAGCCGGGCCATCACCTGCATGCGGGCTTGTTGAAAGAGTTGCCACTGCCGGACTTCCGCAAATTCAACACGGAATACATGAACAGCGCCGCCTTCACGGAAGGCTGGGCGCTGTACGCGGAAACGCTGGGCCATGAATTCGGCCTGTACGACGATCCCCTGTTTTATTTTGGCCACCTGAACGACGAGTTGCTGCGCGCCGTGCGCCTGGTGGTTGATACCGGCATGCACAGCCGCGGCTGGAGCCGGGAGCGCGCGATTGCGTACATGCAGGACAAGCTGGGCTTCAGCGAAGCGCGCGCGGCGAACCAGGTGCAGCGTTATATGGTGTGGCCGGCCCAGGCGCTGAGCTACAAGCTGGGCGCCATGAAAATTCTCGCCCTGCGCGAGAAGGCGAAGACGGCGCTGGGTAATCGCTTCAGTCTGCCAGAGTTCCACGACACGGTGCTGGCCGAAGGCACCTTGCCGCTGCCGATCCTGGAACAGCGCATCGACCGCTGGATTGCCCGCCGCCGCGCCTGATTCAAGCGTCGATGGCCAGTCGCGCCAGCGCGCTGTCGTCGCTGAACAGGCCGTCGATGCCCGTCTCCAGGTAACGCCGCATTTCCGCCACGGAGCCCGCTTCGTTGCGCGCATGCGGCCCTGCTTCGTTGCGAAAATCCGCCGCCAGGAACTGGTTTTCCGGCCGGAAGGTCCAGGTGTGCACCAACAAGCCGGCCTGGTGGGCGTCGGCGACGATGCTGCTGGGCGCGGCCAGGCGCTCGTCCTTGCCCAGCGGGATGATACCGCGCGTGGGCGGCGCGACCACGTCGGCGTAGCGGGCGATATCGCGCAGGCCCCGCGGGCTGACCATCTCGCCAAAGGTGAGCGTGCCGCCGGCGGCGACCACATCGGCGGGGCGCACCGCATCGAGCTTGCCGCCATTGACCACCAATTGCATCAGGCGCACATTGGCGGGACGTCCCAGCTTTTGCCGCAGATACTTCAGGTTCGCCGTTTCAAAGGACTGGATTTCGATGGGCGCGCTGCGGCTGTAGGCGTGCTCGTTCAAGACTGCCACCAGCCGGTCTTCCAGCGGCAGGCCGGCGGCCCTGAACCAGGTCGAATGTTTTAGTTCCGGCACGAGACCGATGATGCGGCCCCGGGCGGCGGATTCGGCCGCGACGAAATCGACGATTTCCTCAAAGCTGGGAACCTGGAACTGGCCATTGAAACTGGCGCTGAGCGTGCGCACCGTACCCAGTCGTTCGACCGCGCGCAGCTGTTTTAGTTCTGCCAGGGTGAAATCCGACACGAACCAGCCTTCATGGGTCTCGCCATCGATGGTCTTTTTCGTCCTGCGACTGGCGAACTCGGGACGGCTCGCTACATCGGTCGTGTCCGTCATCATGTTCTCGTGGCGCGCCACCAGCACGCCATCTTTCGTCGCCACCAGATCCGGCTCGATGTAGTCGGCCCCATCGGCAATAGCGCGCGCATACGCGGCCAGCGTGTGCTCCGGACGCAGGGCGCTGGCGCCCCGGTGGGCAAACAGTTCAGCTTTTTTGCCCGGCGCCGCCTGGCCCCAGGCTGCCGCCATGGGCAGCAGCAGGCCGGCGCCGGCCGCCTGGATAAAGCGGCGGCGGCCGGCAGAGAGGATCTGCGCCCCCATCAGATATCCATCTTCACGGTCAGGAAAGCCTGGCGCGGCGGGATTGGGTAGGTGGCGTAGCTGCCGCTGGCCTGGCCCACCACGGGCTGCAGGTCGCCCTGGCGGTTTGCCAGGTTGGTGACATTGAAATTCCAGCGCGCGTTTTTCAGCCAACCGCCGGGCAGGGGCAGTTTGCCCGAGACGTTCAGACCCATGATGAAGGTGCTGGCGATGTGCAGGTCATTGGTATAAGTGGCGTAGCGCTTGCCCGTGAAGTCGCCAAGCAATTGCAGTTCGATATCGGACACGGTGGCGCTGGCGACAAACTTGTTCATCCACATGGGCGAGTTCGGCACCCGCTTGTCCCTGGTCGGCACGATGCTGGTGCCGCTGGCGTAGTTGTCCTGGTAGATCGAGCTGTTGTAGGACACGGCATCGTAAAAGGAAACGTCGCGGCCGAAGTGCAGGGTGCCGGCCAGGTCGACGCCATTGGTTTTCACGTCGCCCACGTTGGTGAGCAGGGTGGTGCCGCCGACAAAGGAGGTGATGATGGGATTCGAGCTGATCGACAACTGGCGGTCGTGGAAGTCGACGTGGTAGAGGGCGACCTGGCCGTCGAAGCCCGTGATGGGGCCAAGCTCGAGCTTGCGGGTATCACGCAGGCCCAGTTCGTAGGTCACCGAGGTCTCCGGTTTGGCGGTGGCCTTGAACAGGTCGAACGCGCCCTGCGTGGCCAGGCTCCACGGCGAATTGCCGCCGCCGCCGTAGGTGACGAACTGGCGCATGTTTTTCTGCACATTGCCAAACAGCTGGTCGGTGGCGGACAGCTCCCAGCGGGCGCCGATCTGGGGCAGGAACCATTTTTTGGTGTCGATGGTACCCACTGGCAAGCCGGTCGAGCCGCTGCCGATTGCAGCGGGCAATTCCTGCACGGGGAACTGACCGTCGGCAAATTGCAGGCTGGACTTGAATCCGCCGGTCAGGGTGAGGTCGGGCCGCAGCTTGTACTCGTCCTGGAAATGCAGCTGCACCACCTTGTTCTCGATATCGCTGCCGTACTGGGTGATCAGGGGATTCGAGGGACGGGTGTAAGGCGAGCTGGGATTATTAACATCAAGGGCATACCAGCGGCGGTAAGCGCCCGAGCTATTGTGTTCAAACCAGAGTCCCGCTTCCAGTTGATGGCCGGCGACTTCGTAGCGCAGGGTCGAGAGCAGGCCCTTGCGGTTGATCGCATATTCCGTGGTGCGGGTGGCGTAACCGGAATTGCCGAACACGGCTTTCAGGTTCTGGCCGGGGAAATACACATTGAACAGCGCGGGCAGGCCGGCCTGGTTGATGGGGCCGGCGACGACGCCGACGCCATCGTTGTGGTGGAAATAGACCTGATTGGTCCAGCTGGCATTGTCGCCCAGATAGGCTTCGTATTTCAGGTAGCCGAGCTGGTCGGTACGCTGGGCATCGCTATAGTAATTGCGGAAGTTCGCGCCCACGTTGGCCGGTGGCGCGCCCTTGCTGTCGAGGTAGGCGAGGGCGGCCGGGAAGTTCGGATACAGGAAGGGGCGCGAATAGGGCGAAGCCAGGCCGGCCTGGTGCAGGGTGCTGTCTTCGTTCGGCTCGGTCTTGTCGGAAAAATCGGCAAAGGCCGTCAGCTTGCCAGCGCTGCCCTGGTGGACGAACTTGGCGTTGACCTGGTCATTGCTTTGGCGGCCATCGAAATCCCAGGCGCGGGCCTGGTGGTGCAGTGCTGATAGATAGGCGCTGTTGCCGTCGCCGAAAGTGCCCGTGTCGACCCGTACAAAAGTGCGGCTGGTGCGGTAGCTGCCCACCGTTTGCTGGATATTGACGTTGCGCGCGGCGCGCGGTTCGCTCGAATAGGTCTCGATGGTGCCGCCCAGGTTGCTGGTCGACGCCGTGCCCAGGTCGCCCGCGCCGGTCGCCAGCACGACGCTGCGCACGTTTTCGCTGGACACGGCGCGCTGGGGCGCCAGGCCATTGTAGTTGCCGTACTGCTGGTCGCCCAGCGGCACGCCATCCATCGTGTACCCCAGTTGCTGGCCATTGAAGCCGTGCACGAACAGCGACAGGTTCTGCTCGTTGTTGCCCCACGGGTCGGCCGTCTGAAAACTCACGCCGGGCAGGGTCTGCAGGGCTTTGAGGGGATTGACGCCGGGCAGCACCTTCTGGATTTCCGCGCCGTTGAGGGCGACCGTTGAGCGCGTCTTGCGCGAGGAAATTTCAACGGTGGCCATGGCGCCGGCAACGACGGGGATGGCCTCGGCGGGGGCGGCGACGGCTGCATCGGCAGCATCAGCGGCTGGCTGGGCCGCGGGCATGGCGGATGCATCGACGCAAGCAGCGGCGGCCAGGGCGATCAGGGTAAGACGGAAGACGGATGGGGCAGGCAAATACATCGGCGACCTTTGCAGCAAGTGGGACAGTGCAGCACTGTCGGGGTTGATTGGCCGCGGAAAAATGGCGGCGGCCATTGAATGCTGCGCAGCGTAACTGGAGCAAATGACTTGCTGATGACATTGGCAACAGCGGCCAGGGCGCGTGCTGCGCGGGTCGTATTGCCATGAGGGGAACGCAAGCGGCGACGGCGCCATTTTGCTTATTGCCGAGACATCAATCTTCTTGAAGTTCAATTACTCCGCAGAAAAATTTCTGCGAAACCATTGAACTTAATCAATTGGCCTACGTCAAAGCTATACATTCACCCACACGTAAGGACGTAGAAATGAACGCCAGCACCAAACTGAACAGCTCGATCGCCACCATCGCCGTTGCGATCTCCGCCGCTTTTGGCGCCACCGCTGTCCACGCTGCAGACTCGGTCACGGTGCCCCGCGCCGCGGCCCAGACCAGCATCTATCACCTGTATGTGTCGCCTACTGGCAGCGACAGCAATAGCGGTAGCATCCAGGCGCCGTTCCGCACCATCAACAAGGCCACCAGCGTCGCCAAGCCATCGACCACCGTGCACGTTGCCGCCGGCACCTACGGTAACGTTACCAACAGCAAGTCGGGCACGGCCGCCGGTCGTCTGCGTATTGTTTCCGATACCAAGTGGGCGGCGAAAATCGTCGGCACCGGTACCGAAGCGCACTTCAATAACAGCGGCAACTATGTCGATATCGTCGGCTTCGATATCTCAGGCACGGGTCGCCTGGGCATCGTCAACTACGGCTCGTTCACCAGCATCGAAGGCAACCATGTGCACCACCTGAAGATCTCGGGCGGCTGCACGGGCTCGGGCGGCGCCGGCATCGTCAACGCCAACTACACCGCCACCGACGACGACATCATTGGCAACGTGGTGCATGATATCGGCACGCCTGGCGCCTGCAACGGCGTGCAGGGCATCTACCACTCGAACAAGCGCGGCCACATCTACAACAACATCGTCTACCGCGTCTCGGCCTGGGGCATCCACCTGTGGCACGCTGCAACTGACGTCATGATCGCCAACAACACCGTGTTCCGCAACGGCAGCGCCTCGATGGGCGGCGGCATGGAATTCGGCAGCGGCGACGCGCCTGGTGGTGTCGTCGTGAACAACACCCACGTGGTCAACAACATCGTCTACGACAACCCGGGTTCCTCGATCACGACCTACTGCTACTCGGGCGTGAATTGCATTGGCTCGACCAACACGGTGGAGAACAACCTGGTGTACGGCAACGGCCGCGGCATTTCGCTCAAGACGGGCACGGCCATTGGCACCTTTGCGGTCGATCCCCAGTTCATCAACTACGTCGCTGCCGGCGGTGGCGACTACCGCCTCAAGAGCACTTCGCCAGCCGCGAACAAGGGCGCAACCCATTATGCTCCCGCTTACGACATCGACGGCGTCGCCCGTCCGAAGGGCGCCGCGCTTGATATCGGTGCTTACGAGAGTTTCTAAGCAAGGCAGGGCGTCCACGGACGCCTGCTGATGACTTTGCCCAAGCCGCCGCAAGGCGGCTTTTTCTTTGAGGAAATGGTCAAACGACAAGAATATGTTGTTCATCGGAAACAAATCAAAAGAAACTTGTTACCAATTGTTTGAATGCAATTTTGTCATCCTCGTGGACAGAGGATTAATGATGTCGTTTCGCTTTCTTCCGCGCGGAAATAAATAGTTTCCACGTACGCCGGGCGTGACGCAGGTGGCTGCTTGCCTGATATCCAACAGCTATTAATGAGGCGCCAATATTGCCGCGTTTCGCTCTGGAAATGAAACTGTCGGTCAAGATCGGGATGTTCAGGAAATTACGCCGCACGGTTGATTTTATTGCCTTGTCGCAACTAACAATTGCCGTTAGGATTCGAACTGCCTAAAGGAAACGCCCGTCACGGCGCTCCGCACTTTTTGTTTTTTACAGGATTTGTGCATGAAAAATCGCTCGTACTCCGCTTCCGCTTTCCCCCTTTCCGCCCGCGTCCCACTTCGCCTTGCCGCCGCCGCTGCCTTGCTGGCCGCCGCCGGCTGGGCCGTTGCAGGTCCCGCTGACTTCAGCGATGGCAAGCACGAATATGCCCGCGGCCGCATCCTGGTCGAAACACTCGCCGGGGTCTCGGCCGCCGATCTCGACACGATCCTGAAAGTGCACGGTGGCAAGCGCCGCAAGCTGGGCCAGTCGAACATCCACGTGGTCGAATTGCCGCCGGGCGCTTCCGAAGCCGACGCGGTGGCCCGCCTGCGCCACAATCCCGCCTTCAAGTCGGTTGAACTGGACCGCAAATTCAAAAGCACCCTGGCCGTCACCGACCCCTACGTGGGCAGCGAATGGCACCTGAGCAAAATTAACGCCCAGACCGCCTGGGACACGAGCCAGGGCGCTGGCGTGACGATCGCCATCCTGGACTCCGGCGTGGACGGTACCCATCCCGATCTCGTGCCGAACCTGGTGGCAGGCTATAACGCCTACAACAACAACCTGGACACCAGCGATGTCTGCGGTCACGGCACGGCTGTGGCCGGCTCGTCCGCCGCGCGCAGTAACAACGGCGCTGGCGTCGCCGCGGTCGCCGGTCAGGCGAAGATCATGCCGGTGCGCATCGCCTACCTCGACAGCACGGACGGCGGCTGCTACGCCTACGCCAGCACGATCGCCAGCGGCATCACCTGGGCGGCCGACCACGGCGCCCGCGTCGCCAACGTCAGCTACGGTCCGCTCGCCGGCAACGCCACCATCCAGAACGCCGCGCAGTACATGAAGAGCAAGGGTGGCCTGGTGTTCATCTCGGCCGGCAACAACGGCATCGATGAGAACCTGGTCCCGACGACGACCCTGATCGCCGTGTCAGCCACCGATTCCAACGACGCCATGGCCGGCTGGTCGAGCTACGGCAGCTTCGTGTCCCTGTCCGCGCCTGGCGCCGGCATCTGGACGACTTCGCGCGGCGGCGTGTACCAGGCCTGGAGCGGCACCTCGTTTGCCGCCCCGGTCGCTGCCGGAGTCGCGGCCCTGATGATGTCGGCCGCGCCGGGCCTGGACTCGACCCAGATCGAACAAGCCCTGTTTGCTTCCAGCGTGGATCTGGGCGCGCCCGGCCGCGATCCCCAGTTCGGCTACGGCCGGGTGAATGCCGATGCGGCCGTCAAGGCTGCGCTGGCCAAGGTCGGCACGGTCGACACCCAGGCCCCGAGCGCTGCCATTACCTCGCCATCGGCCAGTGTCTCGGTCTCGGGCCTGGTGACGGTCAACGTGGCCGCCGCTGACAATGTCGGCGTGGACCGGGTCGACCTGGCCGTGAACGGCACCGTGGTCGGCACCGACAGCGCCAGCCCGTTCAGCTTCAGCTGGAATTCGGCCAACACCGCCAATGGCATTGCCAACCTGGTCGCGACCGCCTACGACAAGGCCGGCAACGCCACTGCCTCGGCGCCCATCGCCGTCAACGTCGCCAACACGGTGCCACCGGTGGTGAAAGACACGACCGCGCCCGTGGTGCGTATCGACAATCCGGTGGCCGGCACGGTCAGCGGCAACGTCAGCGTGAGTGTGAGCGCCACCGACAATAGCGGCGCGGCAGGCATCAGCGAGTCGCTGTACATCGACAATGCGCTGGTGGCAAGCGGCAAGGGCGGCGCCCTGGCCTACACCTGGCGCACCAAGCGCGTCGCGGGCGGCAACCACGTGCTGACGGCCGTGGCGAAAGATGCGGCTGGCAATACGGCCACGACCTCGGTGACGGTGTCGGTGCGTTAAACGCGATCGGCCTGCGCTGCTGCTGGCGCAAAAAAACGACGGCTTCGCGCCGTCGTTTTTTTTGCCGGGTGCTCGCTGAGCCGCGGGTTTATTTGGCCAGAGGGGCCGCCTTGGCTGTTTGCAGGTGCGCATCGACCGTGGGCAGCATCTTGGTGGCCAGCGCCTTGACGTCGGGGTCCTTGGCGGCCGTCTCATCTTTCTTCAGCTTGGCGTGCACCTTGCTGTGATCGGCCACGCCCGCTTCTTTCATGTAGGCCTTGTCGAAGGCGTCGCCCGATAATTTCTGCAGGCGCGCGGCCATCGCCTTGTGGGCGGCGTCGGGTTCCGTCGGCAGCGTGATGTCCTTGGCCTTGGCCACTTCGGTGACGCTGTCGAGTGCCTTGCTGTGATCGTCGATCATGGTCTGGGCAAATTTCTTCACGTCGGCGTTGGACGATTTCTCCAGCGCCATCTTGCCGGCAGCAACTTCCGCCATATTGGCCTGGGCCATGCCGATGATGATGGTCTGCTCGCCCTTGCTGAGGGTGGTCGCGGCGCCGGCAGTGGCGGCCGTGCCGACAGCGGCGGCGATGATCAGGGATTGCAATAGAGTGAATGCGCGCATATTTTCTCCTTTGTGGAGCGGCTGATTGCTTTTGCGAATGCCGCAAAAGTGTCCCAGGGCTCTTGGTTTTAAATAAATAGATCTGAGAAAATTTTATCGGAACAGACATTAGCGCTGCACGCGATACGACAAGGCAACTCGCGGACCAAGTAGGCGCTTTACTCATTGAGTCGGGGTCGAGCCGCGTTCTCCCATGAAAAAGGGTGAGGGCGCTGGCGCTGTGATAACGCGGCTATTCCCGACTTAACGGTGAAAGCCCGTGGCCGAACATCCCGAGCGGCGGGCGCCGGCTACGGAATGTCCAGGGGAGGAAAGTGGCCTGCTTATTTGGCCGGCTCGGCCATCGGCGTATCCGACGCTGCGGCGTCGGCCTGGGCGGCCTTCATTTTCTTGGCATGGCGCATGTGGCGCGCGTGCATCTTTTTATGGTGCATGCCATCCATGTGCTCGCCGCTGCCGCTGCTCATTTGACTCGAGCTCAGCTGCTGAGCGTGGCGTTCAATTTCGGCGATCTTGGCCGGATCGGTGCTTTCGGTAACGGTCTGTGCGCCGACAACGCCGCACAGGGCAAACAGGGTGGCCGACAGGATTACTTTGGTTTTCATAGTGTGCCTCGAAAGAAGTGGGGAACGGGAGCGCTGATGAGCGCGGTTGTCACCCTTGCAAAGTACACCTTATGGCAAATGCTTAGCGCACCTCTGACAGACCCCGGGCATATTCTGACAAACAGGTCAGGAAATTACCGACAACCGCACCAGCCAATTCCGATGTCGAGCCATGCTGGCGAGGGCTAGCATGGATAACCTTACTGAGGAGGCAACCATGTTTTCACTAAAAAATGTCAGCCCATCCATTACCGACATGATCCGTTTCGACCATTCGCACGTTGTGCTGACCTGGCACCAATACGTCGCCACCAAGCGGCCAACGGTCAAGAAGGCGCTGGCCGAAACCATCTGCGATGCGCTGGAAATACATGCCACGCTCGAAGAAGAAATTTTTTATCCCACCCTACGCCAGCTGGGACTGGGCGGCAGCGCAATGGGCAAAAGCGAGCCCGAACACAATGAGATGCGCGCCGTCATTGCCCAGATTCGTAGCGCCGATCCGGCAACGTCGCGCTACGACCAGCTTGTCGCAGAGCTGATGCGCGATGTGCTCAAGCACGTCGCCGACGAGGAAACCGTGCTGTTGCCTGACGCCGAACGCATGCTCAGCGCCACCCGGCTCAACGAGCTTGGCATTGCAATGACCAAGCGCCGCGCCGAACTGCTCGCGCCCAAGGCCGGCAAGATCGCCACGTCGACCCTGGTCGGCTTTTCGTCGAGCACGACGGCAATGGTTGGGGCGGCGGTCGGCGCCTTGTTGCTGGGCCGGGCCTTGAGCAAGCGCGCGTTCAGCTGACGGCAAATTACTTGCCGGCGCGGGCAGGGCAGCCAGGCGTGACGCCCTGCTGCCCGCTAGGCGCTGGCGCCACGCAGCCACCACCAGTACAGGCCCGTCGATATCGAGAGAAACACCCAATAGTCCGCGGGTGCAATCCACCACCACACCTTGTGCCAGGTGGCGAATTCGCGGTGAAAGCTGCGCCAGCCCGCTGCCGGGTTGATGACGAACCACAGAAAGTCTTCCGTTACCCAGAACAGCATCAGGCTGGCAAGCACCCGTGCTTCCCCATGCCATGACCAGGCGCCAGTGAACACCAAAGGCAAATGGAAGAACAGGGCGATGCAGGAAAACACCCAGGCGTGATAACCGGTCATGGCGCGGCCGCCCCAGAACAGGTCGAGCAATATATGCTGTTCGACACGCCAGGTTGGCAGATTGGCAGCCCAGCCGTCCGGACCCTCGATGTGTACTTCTACCTTGGCGAAGAAAAACGCGAGCAGTAAGGTAAAAAGAATGCTCGCGGTCAATTGGGCAAGGGGGGCGGTGAGATTCACGAGGTGGCCTTCAATTTGAGCGTGATGGCATGGATGATGTCGCGGGCCGCGTCCGGCCTGCCCAGGCTGCGCGCACGCAGCGCCATCGCCTGGCGCCGGTCGGCATCGTCGAGCAGATGGCGCAGCCGGTAAACCAAGGTGCTGTGGTCAATCGCCTTGAGCGCCACGCCCTGCTCGAGCAGGTGGTCGGCGTTGCGCTCTTCCTGGCCGGGAATGGGCGCGTTGGCGATCATCGCCACGCCGATCGCCAGGCACTCTGAACTGGTCAGGCCGCCCGGTTTGCTGATTACCAGATCGACGCTGGCCATCAATTGCGCCACCTGGTCTGTAAAGCCCACTGCCGCCAGGCGGCCTGGCCAGCGCACCGCCATGCTTTGCAGGGCGGCCAGGGTGCCGGCATTGCGCCCTGCCAGCACCAGCAGCTGAAAACCATCGGCGCCATTGAGCAAGCTGGGGACAAGGCGTTCCAGTTGGCCAAATCCCCCGCCGCCGCCCATCAACAGCACCGTCATCCTGGCCGGATCGAAGCCGTGGGCGCGCAACACGCCGTCCTGGCGCGCCATGGGACGAAAGCCCGGCGTGAGGGCAATGCCGCTGACCTCGATGCGCGCGGCGTCGACGCCCGCCCTGCGCAGCTGAAATCCCACCTCGTCGCATGCCACGAAATAGGAGGCAACGCCAGGCTGGATCCACATGGCGTGCAAATCGAAATCCGTGACATGCACGTAGACCGGGCATGCAAACACGGCCGGCGGGCCTGATTGACCGGCGGCGGCTTTGCTGCGCTGGTTTTTGCTTTGGCCTAATACTTCGGCTGGCAAAAAATGGGTGCAGACGATGGCGTCGGGCGCGAGCGAAGCCAGCTCGCGCAACCAGACACGGCTCACGCGCCGTTCGATGGCGCGGCGCGCGCGGTGCAGCAGGCCGGTGCCAGCGGGA
Source organism: Massilia sp. (assembly GCA_045810505.1). Classification (GTDB taxonomy): domain Bacteria; phylum Pseudomonadota; class Gammaproteobacteria; order Burkholderiales; family Burkholderiaceae_D; genus JAFCUW01. The sequence goes on along the minus strand of JBJMVV010000075.1, from coordinate 12,787 downwards.
TGGTTCATTGCTGCGTACAGGCAGCGCCAGAGAAAGGGGGCGCGATTTACCAGGATGGCATACAGGTCGGCGTACACCCAGCGAAACCAGGCAGGCACACGCTGCATGATGTCGATATGAACAGCCTCGAAGCCGGCTTCGCGCGCCTGCGCATCCAGGGCGGCGGCCGCACGCACATGGCCGGCGCCGGCCGACACGCTCAGCAGGACGAGTCGAGGAGCTTTTGACAGCGTCAATTTATCCCAGGGCGGGAATGCCGAGGCCGTGCAGTACCCGCTTGCACAGGGCATCCGGGGTGCGCGAAATGACTTCGTCAGGGACCTCGAATTTGGCCGTCAGGCGCTGATGATCTTCGAAGCCATACGAGACCATGAAGGGGTGCATGCCGGTCTGCACAGCTGCGAAATAATCCTTGTGCTCGTCGCCGCAGATATAACTTCGCGCGGGGTTGATGCCGTATTGTTCGCGCAGGCCGCGAAACGTTGCCGTCTTTTCCTGCCGGAGGGGGATGTGCGTCAGGAAGCCCAGTTGATCGACATCGATGCCATGGCGCTCGAACAGCACCCGCAAGGTTTGTTCCGGCGCATTGGTGATGTTGCGCGTGACGATCCCGACCACCAGTTCAGGGCTGGCAATGAGGCGTTGGATCAGGCTGGCAATCCCGGGATACAGGCGCGCCTCGCTGCGGTAGACCTCAGTGAGCGTGCCAATCAATTCCTTGCGGCTTTGCTTGCCTAGTTGGCGCTTGAGGTTGGTGGGAAATTCTCGCAGGCCGCCCAGGTATTTGAAGAGGCGATGGCGCTTTTGAAAGCGGTCTTCATCGCCCAGCGTCATGCCATGTTGCAGGAAGGTGGCCTCGATGGCGCTGTAGGCGTCGATGGTGGTGCCATCGGCATCCAGAATCAAAAGGCGCTTGTGATTGGTGTACATGTCCGCCGTGCAAATGATCATCACAGTCCCGCGCAGGCGGGTTCTGCAAACGATCATAGATGCCAAATATGACAGTGGCGTGACGCCGCACTGCCTTTTGCAAGCATGTGCTTCGTCACGTCAGCTGCTGCGGACGCGCCAGGCCGTGGCGCCTGGTGCGGCTTACTTTTTCTTCGTTGCCTGTGCCTGGGCCTGGCTGTTGGCCTGCGCCTGTGCAGCTGCCTGCTGTTGTGCAGCCTGCTCCTTTTCTTTTTTCTTGCTCATATGGTGGCCGATGGCGCAGCCAGCCGCGGCGCCTGCCAGGCCGTGGCTGCCGGCAACGTGACCGGCGACACCGCCGACAACGGCGCCCTTGAGGCAACCGGCGCTGGCCAGTCCGGAGGTGGCGGCCATCGCGACGGCGAGGGTGAGGGTGGCGAGAGTCGATTTCATGGCGGACCTGCTTTCTTAAAATGGAAGGAATTCATCTGGTCAAGGTGGTGCAAGCTGTGGACAGCATATAACTGCCGCGCCGGCGAGTATGTGCGACACATCGCTTAGCCAAGTGTCGCATGGTCCCGGACATGGCGCAGTGTTACCAGATGTAAAGATCGTCAACGCAGCAGTATCGTCCCACGTTTTTAGCGCAACGGCGCACGCTGCGCCGCCTGACCCATCACCAAGGACCTATCATGCAAAAATTCGCTTTCTTCGTCGCCGCTTCCGTCCTGGCCACCGCCGCCTTCGCGCAAGCGCCTTCCGCCACCGCCACCGCTTCGACGACCGTCAAGCCGGTAAGCGCAAGCGCGACCGTGACGGCCGACGCCAAAGAAGCCAAGGGCGTGGTGAAAGCCGATGCGAAGCAAGCCACCGCCGTCGCCAAGGCCGACGCCAAGGAAGCTGCCGCCATCACCAAGGCCGAAGCGCACGAAGTCAAAACCGGTGTGCCTGCTGAGCCTGCAGTGGCCGACGCCAAGGCAAGCGCCGCCCACAGCAAGGCCAAGGCCAAGGCGCACGCCAAAGCCACCAAGGCCAAGATCCACGTCGAAGCCGACGTCGCCAAGCAATAATGCGCTTTTCCCGTTAAGTCGGGAATCTTAGGGAATCTTATATCCCTTGGGTTGGTCGAATATATTCGACCAACCCAAGGGGGATTTTCATGCAGCGCGCCGCTTTCAATACATGGCTGAGCCTCGTACCCGAGCTCACTGCCCGCCAGCGTGAACGACTGTGCCTGCAGCTTGCCGAGTTGGTCAGCGGCGATCAGGTTGCCGCGCTGGTCGACCAGTCCGCGCTTGCGGGTCTGGCCTGTCCGCGCTGCGCCAAATGCGATTTATACCGCGATGGAAAAACCGACGGTTTGCAGCGTTATCGCTGCAAACAATGCGGCCGCAGTTTCAATGGCTTGACCGGCACCCCATTGGCGCGACTGCGGCATAAAACGCGCTGGCTCGCCTACATCGATTGCCTGCGTGATCCCGCCTGTACGGTGCGTAGTGCCGCCGACCAGACCGGCATCCATAAAAACACCAGCTTTCGCTGGCGTCACCGTTTTCTCGAGCTCGTAAAGCATGACCGCCCCCGCTGCCTGCAGGGCATCGCGGAAATAGGCGAACTGAAATTGGCCAGGTCATTCAAGGGCGTGCGTCAAGCCGACCGGCCCCGGCGCACGCACGGTGGCGCTGCCCACAGGAGCGCCGGCAAGGCCGATGACGTCACTGTTGTCATCGCCCGCGATCGGGCATCGCAAACGGTTGATTTTATTATCGGCGAAGGGCTGCCGGATCAGGATGCATTGCGCTTGCAGCTTTTACCCGTGCTCGAACGCGATATCCTCCTGGTCAGCGCCACGCCGCCGCGCTATCGACGATTTGCCCGCCAGGCGCAGATTGAATACCGCTGCGCCGGGCGAACGAAAAAAGTCACGCATACGGGCGCAATCCACATCCATCACGTCAGCGATTATCAATGGCGCTTCACCGGATGGCTGGCCCATTTCAATGGCGTCGCCACCCGCTATCTCAGTAATTACCTCGGTTGGCGTTGGGCAATCGACTGCGATCGCATCAGCTCGGCTGAAGATTTTTTGCGGCTGGCCTTGAGAGTCACCCCGACTTGACGGTGACAGCGCCCACATTGCCGCAGGCGGCGGGGCGGGGCGGGGGGAAGAGGGCCGGCGGCGCCGGCTCAGGCGCTGGCAGGCTCGCTGAGGGTTGCTGCCGGCCGGGCCTGGGCGAACTGGGCGGTCAGGAAATCGGCGATGCGTTGCTGGGTATCTTCGAGATACGGGATGTTCATGTGGTCCGAGCCGGGCACGATCTCGTCCTTTTGCAGTTTGCCCAACTGGGCCACCAGCAGATCGGTATGGGAGTGCGGCACGATGTCGTCGTCCGCCGCGCGCAGCACATAGGTGGGCGCCAGCAGCGAAGGGGCGTATTTCACCGACTCGAAACGGTGGCGCAATACATATTCGATCGGCATCGTCGGGAAGCGCCGTTTCGCGATGGCGAGAATGGAGTCGTAAGGGGTGATCAGCACCAGGGCGTGTGCCGACCTCTGCATGGCGACTTGCACGGCGACGCCGGAGCCCAGGCTGCGGCCGACAATGGCGATACGCTGGGGATCCACGTGAGGACGCTCGCCCAGCCAGTCGAACAGCGTGCAGCCGTCGTCGATCATCAGTTGTTCGTCCGGATTGCCTTGCGAATTGCCGTAGCCGCGGTAGTTCACCGCCAGCACTGTCATTCCGGGGAAGAGCTTGCCGGCATCGCGCGCGACCCAGGATACCTCTTCCGAACGACCGCCAAAATAAATCACGGCAGGCCGCGGCCCCACCACCGCCGGGGTCATCAACCAGCCCGATAGCTTGGTGCCGTCGCGGGCGCGCAAAACAACCGAGCGGGTGCGGTGCCCGCTGCTGCGCGGATTTGCCACCTCGCGCTTGATGGTGGGATTAAACACAAGCCGGCGCTGACTGGCCGCCACCGCGGTGACCAGGCCGAGCCATAAAACGCTGGCGAGACCGGCGAGACCTGCGACTTTTTTCGAATTGTTCATAGGCATGAGTCTACTCGTCTGTTCGCGCTTTTGCAGCCGTCAGCGCAGTTGTGTGCGGACCAGGCGCTTGCCGAGCGCCGTTTCCGGCGCAGGCGTGGCGCGCCCGCCACGCCTGCGCCTATCTTGTAGGAATTTGCTAGACTGCTTAGGAAATAAGCGGGCATCGCGGCGATGCTGAATCCCGGCTTTGAAGGCGCCGAACCGGGCAGAGACCTGGCTGGAAATAGCAGGCGCTCGGCGGGCTCTGCCCGCTGCGTAAAGATCCGGGTTGGCGGATCAAGGAGGCAATATGGCTGACGTCGTTCTTATCACCGTCCACGGCATGGGCGAAACCCCGCCCGATTATTCGGCCGACCTGGGCCAGCGCCTGCACGCGGCGATCGGACCGCGCTTTCTGCGCCAGGTCGACATGCGGGCAGTGTATTACCAGAATATCCTGCAACCGAACGAAGCCGAAGTATGGGACCGCATCACCAGCAAGGCCACCGCCACGGGCGCCGTTCACTTTGCGTATCTCCGCAAGTTCCTGCTATTTGGGTTTGGTGACGCCGCCGGTCTGGAAAACCGCAAGGAAGACAGCGGCTCAGTCTACGAACTGGCGCAAATGGAAATCGCCAAGACCCTGCTCGACGCCTTCCACGCCAATTCTCCCGATACTCCCGTGATTCTGCTGGCCCACTCGCTGGGCTGTCAGGTCTTGTCGAGCTATATTTACGACGCCCAGAAGGCGATGGGCGGCTTGCCGGTGGGCGCCGGTGTCTGGCGCGATATCGACCACTGGTCGCGCGCCCTGCAGGGACGCAATCTGACGGCGGCGGAAAAGCACTTTCTGGCCTGCGGCACCTCGCTGGGCTGGATCACCACGGGCTGCAACATCCCGATTTTTGTTGCCGCCCACAAGGAGATGACGATCATCCCGATTGCGCGGCCGCGCCAGAGTTTCAAGTGGCTCAATCTGTACGATCCGGACGATGTACTCGGCTGGCCCCTGCAGCCGCTGTCGGAAGGCTATCGCCAACTGGTGGAAGACCGCGCCATCAATGCCGGGCGCGGCGTGTTCGACCTGATCGTGCGCAGCTGGAATCCCCTGTCCCATGAAATTTATTGGCGCGACGCGGAAGTGGTCAAAGCCATTGTGCAGATGTTGACCCAGCTGATGCGCTGAAACAGCAAGGCCAGCATGCAGCGCGGCAGGCTGGCCGGCGCCGTATCAGGCCTGGGGATACTGGCGCAAGGTGAATACGGCGCGGATATCTCCGACGATGGCGCCGCGAATGTTGCGCAGAGTGGGCTGGCGGTAGGCATCGAGTTGCGCGCGCTGCGCCCCGTTGAGCAGACCCAGTTGATCCAGCACGGCGAAAGTGGCGGTCTGCAGGCTGCGGGTGGCGCCATCGGCGATCTTGATGGCGATGCCGAGACCGGCCGAGCGGATGCCGATGCTCTGAACCGCGTCCGCGCCCACCTTGCTGACCCAGTCGCCGCCGCCCGCCTGCATGTAAGCGAGGTCGCAGCGGCCCTCACCGGAGACGAGATCGGGGCGGCTGGTCATGGCATCGAACAGATCGCCCAGGGCAGCGCCCAAGACCGGATCGGCGGAACCCTGCGCCAGGCGCGCATGAAGATGGGCCAGTTTCGAAAGGGGCAAGGCGTAATTTGGCGCCGAGCAACCGTCCAGACCCACTGGCATCGCCGCCGCGTCGAGCCCGGCCGTTTCCGCCAGCGTGGCGCGAATTGCCTGCTGCAGCGGATGGCTGCGCGCAACGTAATCTTCGGTCCTGACATTGTGCAGGCGGCACCAGGCCAGAAAACCGCTGTGCTTGCCCGAGCAGTTATGGTGCACCTGCCGCCATTGCTGTCCGGCCGGCGCAGCCAGCCCGACGCTGTCGTAGTAGAGCGGCATCTGGCAGCCACAGGCAAGGCAAGTTTCGTCGAGGCCGATTTTGGCCAGGATGGCCTCGACGCCCGCAACGTGCCTGGGCTCGCCGGAGTGGCTGGCGCACAGCAGGGCCACCTCGTCGAGCGACAGGCCGAAGCGGGCCGGCCCGTCAGCGAGCAGAAACGGCAGCGCCTGGAAGGGCTTGATGGCCGAACGGGTGAAGGTGAGCACCTGCGGATCGCCCGCCGACCACAGCAGGTTTCCACGGGTATCGACCACGGCCACTGAGCCAAGATGGACATTTTCAGTGCTGTAGCCGGTTTCGGGATAGCCGCGGCTGGTTTCGACGAGTGGCACCGGCGTCATGCTCGCTCCGGGAATGGGAAAGCTTTAATGTAATTGAAGTGGGGCCGCACGGGCCAGGGCGTGCGCTGCCGTGCGCTGCGGTGCGCCAACATGCAATGCCGGCATGCCGTGTGCAGTGCGAACGCCAACATGCTCGTGTCCGCTAGGCCGTGTCCCGGACGGCCACTGCGGACTCCCAACCAGGCCGTCCGGGAGCCTGTGCGAAGCGTCCGGCACAACCCTAAAAACTGGTCGGCACACGTATCGTCAGCGACACATCGGGGGTATCGCGCGTCAGGCCGGCGCCGACGGCGACGTTGACCGTGCGTTTCTCGCTGATGCGGTAGGAAAAGCCAAGCAAGAGCGTGCCCAGTTGGGTGCGCACCGCGCCGGGCACAGTCAGGCCGTTCTGGCGCGTTCGTGCAATGGTGCTGTGGTCGTACCCCAGGCTGAGCGAGGCCTTGTCGTTCAAGGCCAGCCCCATGCCAAAATTAAAGCCGAACACGTCGCCCGGCTGGACTTCACCGAGCGGTTCGCGTTCGCCACCGAGCACCAGCCGCGTCAGTCCCTTGCGCTTGAAATTGTGCAAATAGCTGACGCTGCCAAAAAACACGGCCGGATCGGAGGGCAGCAGCCAGGTCAGGCTTGGTTGCAAGGAATAGAAGCCCGATCCGGTTGGCAGGTCGAGCGGCAAACCGGTACCGGTGACATTTTCGCCGATGCAGCGGCGTGTGCAGTCGGTGACGACATTGAAGGGATCGCGGCCGGTGCGGGACTTCAAGCGCAGTCCGCCGATAAAATACGGTTTGTCGGCGCCTCCTTCATTGAGCTGGTAGCGCAGCGCCGCTTCGATGTCGCCGAGCGCGCGTCCACTGGTGTCGAACACCCGTTCGCTGGCGGTGCCGGTGAACAGTTCGCGGCTCACGGTCGAGTCCGAGCGATACACATATGGCAGCTTCAGTTCCGCTTCCAGGCGCCGGCTCAGTCCAACGCGGCCGGTCAGCGCGGTGGTCACGGTGTTGCGCTTGACTTCGCGCACATCGATCAGGCCGATGAGCAGGGCAGGGATGATGGTGTAGCCGACCAGCGCCACCCGGTTGCTCGAGGAATAGCCGAACTGCAGCGAGGGTTCGAGGACAAATTTTCCACGCGGCGTGAGCACGCCGGGCTGCTCGAACAAGGGCGCCACCGCTGGCGGGCGGCTGTCGCGCGCGGGTGCGCGCCCGACCGCCACCTCGGCCCGGCCGGACGCCTCCGTTGGGCTTGGGCCGGGTCCGGCGCTGGCGGCCTGGTCGCCGCTTTGCGATGGCATGGCGGCGCCGTCTGGCGTGCCGGCGCCCCGCATGGCGTCAAGCGCAGCCGGAGACACTGGATTCGGGACGCTCTCCAGGCTGGCGTTCGGCGCGCCAGAGGATGCTGGTATGCCCGCCGTGCGCGCCCGCGCCGCAGCTTGCAGATCCTCAATGGCACGGGCCTGTCTGGCCAGCTGTTGTTTCATCTCTTCGAGCTGCGCCCGCATTGCGCCCGTTGCGGGATCGGGTGCTTGCTGGGGCCACGCCAGACTCACAGGCGCCATCAGCAGGGCCGCCAGCGAAGTATGGCGCAGTCGTGCTACGTGGATCGGCATGCTTCCTCCATGATGTTGAGATGCGTCCTCAGTGCGGCGCGACAGAGCGCGTCAGGGCGTCTTGCAGGCTGCCCTGAAAATTGAGGGAATTGAGCAGGGCGGCACTGTTGACGCTTGCACTGATGAGCGTCTCGGTGCGGATGGACTGATTGTCCAGGCTGTTCTGGACGACGATGCCGGCCGCTTGATACGCGCCCGGGTCGCCTGCCTTGTAGACGTTCTGCAGACCGTTTTGCACCAGTTTGGCGGCGGAAAGCGCTTCGCCTGTCTGGCGCAACTGCGCTTCCGTCATGCGGTTCAGATCGGCGACATCGAAGCTGCTGCGCGCCACCACATCGCCATTGATGGCCACCATGCGCTCGATGCCGAGCGAGACGGTCAGCCCGCCCGGTACCGTAAAGCCGCCGCGGGCAGCTTCCAGCGCGTCGGGCGCAACCGGGCGCCAGTCCGCAAGCGCCCCGTCCGGCGCCGGCGCTTTGGCGGACTGTTCGATGGCGGCGCGTTTGGCGAACCGGGCGCACCCGGCGCATGCGGCGCTGTCGGCGCCGCTCGAGGCGATATCGCCGGAAGGGGCCGCGGCCGTGGCGGCGCTGGCAAAGCCGGCCGCCGCGATCCATACGCCAAGACGCCATAAACCGTGGTGAAGCTGCATCGTAGCGTCTCCTGTCAGTAGTCGCCCGGGCCGTTCTTGCCCAGGGAAAAAGCGCGCACGGCATCCTGGTACAGCGCGCTGTCGAGCGGGGCCGCCGGCGCATCACGCCAGTGGGCGGGAACATTGAAGAGCGGCGCGGCGGGTGCGCGGTGTATGACAAACAGCAGCTTGTTGTTCCATAGCTGCTCGAAGGCGGACTGGGCGATGGCGCGGGTGCCCGTGGCCGGGTCGGCAAGCAGGATGCGGCCGTTCGCTGCGCCGCGGATCACGACGAAATGCTGGTAGCCTTTGTCCGACAGCAGCACGATGGCCGGCAGGCGTGCATCGATCAGCTTCTGCAGGGGCTGCCGAAAGCCGTCGGCCTGATAGCCCCGGGTGGCGAGGAAGCGCTTCATGTCGAGCAGCGAAAAGCCCTCGCGCCGGATTTTGGCTTGATCGCCACGCAGGAACATGTGGGTAAACACTGTCTGTTCATCGACCTGCACACCGTACTGGAAACGCAGCAAGGTCGCTACCGCCGCCGAGCCGCAGCTGAAATCGAGTTGCTGGTGCAGGGTATGCGCAAATTTCACTGCCTTCATGCTGGCGACAGGAACGCTGTAACGGGCGCCGCCCGGCCCAGGCAAGTCCAGCGCCATGGCGGCGCTGCTGGCACCGGCCAGCGCCGTCCACAGCAAGGTGGCGTGACGAAGGGGGCGCCGGGAGTGGCATGCTCGTGCGCGCATGATCACTTGAACTGTAATTCGATGGTGGTGGCATTCTGGATTGCCACGTTCGCCCCCGAATTCTGGATGACGATGGGAATGCCTGTCAGGTTTGCAAACGCCCCGCCATTGATGACGTTCCAGCCAGTCTGCACCTGTGTGGCGCTGTTACCGCTTACCTGGCTGCTCAAACGGGTGTCGACCAGGGTGGTATCGGCGCCGCCGCGGGCTCGATCGAGTTCGGCTTCAGCGATGGCGCCGCCGTCAGCGTGTGCAAACTGCGCACTGGCTGCAGGCGCGGCCGGCGTGGCTGACGTAACGGGTTCGGCGGCGCAGGCGAGGGCGCTGCAGCAGCCGAGCGCAGCCAACGCAATTCCTGGCAGTGCGTATTTATTCACAAAAATTGATTTCATCGTGCTCTTTCAAAAAATGGCAGAAAGCGGCCCGCCACGTCGGGCGCCGGCGGACCGCGTCGCCTGCTTAGCGGGCGCCCACGTTCAGGTTGGCCTGCACGTTGACGCTTTGCTGCACCAGCGCGGAAATGCCGCTGTTCTGACTGAGGATGACGATGCCGGTGGCGCCGGCGGCGACGTTCGTCATGTTGTTGGACATGTCAAAGGTGCCGGCATCGACCGTGGTCGTACCGGCGTTGCCACCCGCAGCGCCAGTGCCTGCGCCGCCAGTCGCGGTCCCGCCTGTATTGGTGCCGCCAGCCCCGCCGGTGCCGGAGGTGTTGGTGCCGCCGCTGCCGCCAGCGCCGCCATTGCCGGCAGTGGCGTCGCCCACTGCGGGATCGCCATTGGTGGCGTTGCCATTCGTGGCCGTGCCGCCCGCCGCGCCGTTGCCTGCGGTATTGGTTGCAGTGCCGGCGCTGCCGCCAGCGGCGCCACTGCCACCGGCGCCGCCCGTGCCACCGGTGGCCGCGCCATTGCCGCCAGCGCCGCCTGTACCGGCAGTGGCTGCAGCGCCTGCGCCGCCCGTGCCGGTGGCCGTGCCGCCGGTGCCGCCGTCACCCAGGGACAGGCCGGTACCGCCCTTGTTTGGCCCGGCTTCGCCCCCGTTACCCCCGGCGGCAAATCCGCTGCTGCCGCCCGCGCCGCCATTGGCCGGACCGACCTGGCCATGGCTGCCGCCTGCACCGCCGCCACCGCCGGCGCCGCCGGCGCCGGACCTGGCCCCGAGTGCGTCGCCGCCCCGTCCGCCCGCCCCACCGTTCGCCTCGCCGATCAGGGCGTCACCATTGCTTGCCCAGCCGTTATTGGTGGCATCACCGCCAGTCGAGCCGGACGCGGCGTTGGCGCCGGTTGCGGCGCCACTGTTGCCGCCGGCAGCGCCGGACGCACGTCCGCCCGCAGCAATGCCGCCCAGGCCTGCGCCGCCGTTGCCGCCGCTGCTGTCGCCGCTGTGGAGGGCGACGTTGCCGATATTGTGGATTGCGTTGCCGCTCACGGTGCCGGTCAGGGCCGTGCTGGTGGTGGCAGTGGTGGTATTGAAGGAGTCGCTGAAGGTGGAGGTGGCGGTGCCGCCGTTATTGGCTGCGCTGGTGCCGAAACCATCGGTCATGGCGTGGCCGCTGCTGTTGTTCTGGCCGCTGCTGTCCTGCGTCGAGGTGGAGTTTTCATTGGCCTGGGCGCCAGGACCTTTCTGGTCGGTCTGGGTGGTAGCGTTCTGCAGCAGGGCGGCGCCGGCGTCGCGCGAACCGGCGTCGCTGCCGGTACCAGTGCCGGTGCCAGTGCCGGTGCCGGCGCCAGTACCGCTGCCGCTGCCGGCCGGAATGGTCACGGTGCCTGTGTTGGTCGGGTTGGCGCTGGCGCCAGCGCAAACAGCCAGCGCAACGGCTGCTGCAAGAATTGATCGTTTCATGGTAGCCCCTTCGAAAAGCGTTTAGGTGAGAAGTTGAACCCGTCAAACCTGCGGCGGGTCCGGCGAAAGGGAGATTGCAAGGACGATGCCAGGCGGGCGCCCCCGCCAGCGCCAAGGGGCGTCAGCGCTGACAGGCGCCGTGTGCCACGATGGGCGCGCGCTGCAATCTGTATCGTTGCCGTGACAACTGAGCCGCAGTAGTCGGACGCCGCCGCGACGTTGTCATGGGAAGCGGGCCGCGCGGAGGAGAGAAGTGTCTGTATCAGGAGTGCGACGATCGACACGCGTTGGTGGCCGCGCCGGGGCTGGCATGGCATCAGCGATGAGACAGGTGGCGTACGCCAGGCGAATGGGTCAGGGCTGGATGCCGTGCTTGGCCAGCAGGCGGTACAGGGTCATGCGCGAAACGCCCAGGTCGCGCGCCGCATGGGTGATGTTGCTGCCAGCGCGCTCGAGACTAGCGCTGATGGCGGCGCGTTCAGCGTCGATGCGCGATGCGTCCAGCCCGCTGCTGCGCGCGGGCAGGCGCGCCAGGCCGAGGTCGTGCGCGCCGATCAGCCGGCCTTCGGCCAGCACCATGGCGCGCCGGGTGCGGTTGATCAGCTCGCGGACATTGCCGGGCCAGTCGTGTTCGCGGATGGCGCGCAGGGCGTCGCCGGCAAAGCCCTTCAGATGGGGCGCCTTTTCATCGGCGTAGGCATGGAAGAAGTGATTGGCGAGGATGTCGAGATCGGCGCGGCGCTCGCGCAGGGGCGGCACGTCGATCGGCAGCACGTTGAGGCGGTAGTACAGGTCTTCGCGAAAGTCGCCGCGCGCCACCGCCTCGCCAAGATGCACGTGCGACGCCGCGATGATGCGCACATCAACCTTGATGGGGCGGGTGGCCCCGACCCGGTAGATGGTTTTTTCCTGCAGAAAGCGCAGCAGGTTCGACTGCAGGTCTTTCGGCAGGTCGGCGATCTCGTCGAGAAACACGGTGCCGCCCGCGGCCGACTCGAGCAGGCCGATCTTGTCGCGCGCGGCGCCGGTGAACGCGCCGCGCGCATGGCCGAACAATTCGGACTGGATCAGCGCGGGCGGAATGGCGCCGCAGTTGATGGGTACGAATGGCCCCGCAGCACGTGCCGAGCCGGCGTGAATGGCCTGGGCCGCCAGTTCCTTGCCGCTGCCGCTCTCGCCCCAGATCAGCACGGGCGCGTGGGACAGGGCGACCTTGGCGATCTGGACGCGCAGACGGGCGATGGCGGCGCTGCTGCCGGTCAGGGCCATCGCGTCGGCAGCGCCGCGCTCGACCGGCAGGCTCTGGCGCCGCAACTGCGCCATGCCATGGGCGTGACCGAGGCAGTCCGCCAGGCGCCTGGGGTCGACTGGTTCGGTGTGGTAATCGGCGAGGTGGGCGGCCGCCAGCGCCTGGCAGGCGGGCAGCGCCAACGCCGCAGGCGCAAATACGCCGACCCATTCAATGTGCCAATGGGAGCGGAAAAACGCTTCGGCGGCGGCGACCCCTTCTATGCCGGGCAAGCCGAGCGCGAGTCCGGCCAGGCAGGGATGGGCGCCGAGAATGCGCGCCGCTTCACGCCAGTTGCCGGCATGGTGCACCTGCCAGCCGGCCAGCGCAACATCGAGCTCGGCGCCGGACGTGACATGGCTGGCCAAGTCAGCCGGCCGGCCTGGTGGCGCCTGGCCCTGGAGCGTAATGCAGATCAGCGCTTTCGAAGACATGGAAGATCCGGGAGGAAGTCTTCTGTCTGATT
>JBJMVV010000074.1:0-6592 GCA_045810505.1 Massilia sp. | reverse complement strand
CGCGGATGACCAGGGAATAGGCGCCGGATCCCGCTTCGTGCAGGTCGGGCAGCGGTGAGATCATGACGGTGGCGCGAAACTCGCTGCCGTCGGCGCGCAGGCGCACGCCATCGTCCAGGCTCCAGCCATCGCGGTCCGCTTCGCGCAGGCGGTCGGCCAGGTGGTGGTCGGTGGTGGCGCCGGGCGGATAGAACAGGGCGTAGGACTGGCCCACTGTCTGCGCGGCCGTGAAGCCGGTGACGCGGCCGATGCTCTCGTTCCAGGATTCGATACGGCCGTCCTGATCGAGCCGCACCAGGGCATAGTCCGCAATGCTGGTGAGGATGGCGTTGAGCCAGGCGTCGGTCTGGCGCAGTTCGCGCTCGCGCCGCACCTGCTCGGTGACGTCGCCCAGCACGGCCATCAGGCGCGCTTCGCCCAGTTTGACCACCGACAGCGACAGCACGCGCGCGGCGTTGCGGCTGGCCGCGCGGCCCTGGGCAGCGCCGCGGATGTGCAGGTATTTGCCATCGCAGACGATGCCCTGCGGCGCGGCGAAATCGCGGCACAGGTGGCGCAGGTCGGGCGCCACGCCCTCCAGCGCCGTGAACAGGTTATCGAGCGAGGCGTCGGCCGACAGCGGCATCAGCAGCTGGGCGGCGACGGGATTCATCATGGCGATGGCGCCATCGAGGGAGGCCTGCACCAGGCCCGTGGGCGCAAGGTACAGGAACTGGATCAGCGCTTCGTGCTCTTCGCGCTCATCGCGCTCTTCCTGCAGGCGGGTGTCGGTGCTCATGGCGGTCAGGCGGAGCGCCGCACCAGCACGTAGCGCACGGCGCTGCCGGGTGTGGCGATCAGGCGCAGCGCCACTTTCACGGGGCGCATGCGCAGGGTCAGCACGTAATCGATGGTGACGTCGAGGGCTTCGCCCAGTTCGAGGGCGTCCTCAAAACGCTGGGCCACCATGAAGTTGTTCATGCACGGTGCGACCACGGTGAACAGCGGCTGGCCGAGCACGCGGCTGGCCGTCAGGCCGGCCGCTTTTGATTCGAATTCGTTGTAGCGGGTGACCAGGGTGGCGGCATCAAAACCGATCACGCCGAAGTCGAGGCTGTCGAGGGCCTGATCGCTCAAGGCTGCAAGTTGTGCGCCGAGCTCGTTCTGGCTGAATTGCGGCGCGCTGCTGGCCGGTGCTGCTTGCGTCATTGAACGGACTCCTCAAGAATGTGAAACGTAAAATGTGAAATACGGGATGCGCTTAGTTTATCTGAGACGCCCTGATTTTGTTGGTGTACAGTAACATTCTGTGCGCTTCACGCCACACTGGACGCTCACGGCGTTCGACATGCCTGCAAGGAGTGTTTATTTGGACAATATTTTTGCGCGCACGCCATGGTGGCGGGCAGCTGGCGTGCTGGACCGTTTCATCGCCAGCCTGGCCGAAGCCGAACTGGGCCGTCTGCGCCCGGGCCGCCCGCCGGGCATGGTGAGCGTGGACGCGGACCTGGCTGCCGACCTGGGCGCCGATTCGCTCGAATTGATGGCCTTTACGGCGACGCTGTCCGAGGTGCTGCAACTGCCCCAGGCGGCCATGCTCGACGGCTTACTGACTGACACGCATCTCGCGTCCTGGACCGCCATCACGGCCACGGCGCTGGAGGCGGCGCGGCCGCAGGCACTGTGCTTTCGCACTTCCGGCAGCGCGGGCGCGCCCAAGTCCTGCCTGCATCGGCTCGACAGCCTGTGGCAGGAGGTAGCCGCGCTGGCCACGCTGTTCCCGGGCCGGCGCCGCGTCGTCAGCTTCGTGCCGGCCCATCATATATATGGCTTCCTGTTCACCGTGTTGCTGCCGCAGGCGCTGGGCGGGGTGGAGGTGGTGGCGGGGCGGGGCCGGGTGGCGGCCGGGGTGTGGCAGAGCTTGCAGGCGGGCGACCTGGTGATCGGTTTTCCCGAGGTGTGGCAGGCGGCGCTTGCCGGGGCTGGCGGCCTGGCCGATGACGTCGTCGGCGTGAGTTCCACCGCGCCCTGTCCCGATCCGCTCGCCACTGCCTTGACGCAGGCTGGCCTGGCGCGGCTGGTGCAGGTCTACGGCAGTTCGGAGTCGGCCGGGGTGGGCTGGCGCGAATCGGCGGCCGCGCCGTATCGCTGTTTTCCCTATTGGCAGCGCGCGCCTGCCGACGCGCCCGTGCTGGAGCGCGCAATGCCGGACGGCAGCCGGCAGGTCTTTCGCCTGCAGGACCGGCTGAGCTGGCAGGACGATGCCCATTTCCTGCCGGCCGGACGGATCGATGAAGCGGTGCAGGTGGGCGGCGTCAACGTGTTTCCTGAACGGGTGGCAGAGATCCTGCGCCGCCATCCCCAGGTGGTGGACGTCGCGGTGCGCCTGATGCGCCCTGACGAAGGCGCGCGCCTGAAAGCCTTCATTGCCGTGGCCACAGAGGCAGCAAGTGAGCACCTGCTCACCGGGCAACTGGAAGCGCTCGCGCGGGAACACCTGCAGGCGGCCGAGCGGCCGGCGGCCTATACCTTTGGTGCAGCCTTGCCGCGTCAGCGCAACGGCAAGCTGGCGGACTGGCTGATCGACCTCGCTTGATCAGCAGCGCCGGCGCGCAAGGCATCCATCACGGTGGTAAATGCCCGGGTGGGGTGGCGCCGGCTTGAATAATAGGCATGGATGCCGGGAAAAGGCGGGCACCAGTCGGGCATCACCTGGACCAGCCGGCCATCGGCCAGGGCGTCCTGCACCAGGTCCATCGTCAGGAAGGCGAGACCGGCGCCGTCGATGGCGGCGTGCAGCATCTGGTAGGCGCCGGTGAACATGGCCTGGCCCGTCACCCTGGCTTGCACCTTGCGCTCGCCATCGGCCAGTTCCCACGCGTAGCGCCCGCCGCCGGCCAGGCGCAGGCCGATGCAATTGTGTTTCAACAGGTCCTGCGGCGTGGCGGGGACGGGGCGGAGCGCGAAATAGGATGGGGCGCCGACGATGGCGGTCGGTATGTCCGGGCTCAGGCGCACGGCGATCATGTCCAGCTCGACCTGGTCGCCGTAGCGCACGCCGATGTCGAAGCGCTCGGCGGCGATGTCGACCAGGCGGTAGTCGGCGGACAATTCAATATGCAGGTCCGGATTGGTCGCCAGCACGGGCCGCAGGCGCGGCCACAGCACGGTGTCGATGATGTGGTCGATGGCGGTGATGCGGATGGTGCCGGCCGGCTTCTCTCCCAGTTCGATCACGGCGGCCAGGTCGCTTTCGATATCGTCGAAGCGGGGCCCGACGCTGTCGAACAGGCGCTGGCCCGCTTCCGTCAGCGACACGCTGCGGGTGGTGCGGTCGAGCAGGCGCACGCCCAGGCGGGCTTCCAGCGTGCGCATGGTGTGACTGAGCGCCGATTGAGAACTGCCCAGCTTGACGGCGGCGCGCGTAAAACTTTTTTCGCGGGCCACGGCGAGGAAGACCAGCAAATCGTTGAAGTTTTCGCGCGACATGGGCGGATTCGGGAGGACGAGGTGCGGACAATTCTAGCAGTGGCAGGCGCTATTCATGTTGTGCACGCATAAGCGCATCAAAATTGATGGCGGCCCGTCATATGTCTTCCTGGCCCAAGCCGTGCGTGCCGCGCTTGAAAAGTTCAGGTTGATGCTGGTCCAGGCCGGCTGCTTTTTGCGCCTCGTTTGATCTGCGAATAGCCCGTGTGCGTTCGATTGAAATCGGCTTGAATTCTGGCTCCGGGCCGATATCGTGAAAGCCTTTGCGTTGACCACCATTGCATCAACTGGAGGACAGTATGGCCCTGAACCTGTTCGACTCGAAAGGCATTCCCATCGAAGACCAGCACTTCACGTGGCGCGCGCCCGCGGCGGGCACGGGCCCGGGGGGAGATATGCCGGCCGTGTCTTGAAATTTTGCCTGTCGCAAATGGGATAAAAACGTCGCTAACTGAACGGAACGAGGGCGCTGCCGTCGCTTATCCAGGTTGTTCAGGGACGGTCGGAGGGCAGGGAAGGCAGGGTGTGTTGTGCTTGCCGCCCCGTCGAGCCTGCGGCTAGGCAGGTGGCGCAGCGGCGGCGCTGTCGTTCGCGCCTGGCGTCGTGTTGGTCCCAATGGGTGCGGCGTCGGCCTGGTCTTCTTCCGGCCGCGCCATCGCGCCCGGCTCGCTCAAATGCTTCGACGCATCCGGCTCATCCAGCGCAAACCAGTCGATGGCAAAGCGCGCTTCGTCGGACGGAATCTCGTGCCCGCCTTCGAACTCGTGGTAAATCAGCGGATACTCGGCGCTGCGCAGCACCGGCGCCAGCCGGCGGCTGCAGGCGTCGATCGGCAGCACCGTGTCGCGCGTGCCGTGCGATATGAACACCCTGGGTGAATCGCGTGCTTCGACCGGGGCGATAAAGCCGGGTGAAAAAGCAATCACGTGGGTGAACAGGTCGCCATTGGCCAGGCCCAGGGTGAGGGCATATGAGGCGCCGTCCGAAAAACCGCCCACGGCAACCTTGCGCGGATCAATCGCATAATGGGCAAAGGCGTGCGCCAGCGCGCGGTCGGCCAGGTCGACGTCGGCCCCATAGACACCTTTTACAATGATGTCCCAGCTGCTCGCCTTGGATGCGGGCGCCACCAGGATCAGCCCGTCCTGATCGGCCTGGTGCAAAAAAATCCGCAAGCCATCGTGCGCGCTGCCGCCGGCGCCGTGCAGCAGCAGCACGAGCGGCATCGGCATCGTTGGCGCGGAATCGGGCGGTACATACATATAACTCTCGCGGCTGCCGCCGATCGGCAGGGTGTGCAGGCCGACTGGCGCAGGCTCGGTGACCCTGGCGGGCCGGGCGTGGAGGTGGGGCTGGACAGGCATGGGGACTCCTTGAGTAGCATGACGATGGTACTGCAGCTTGGGGCGCCGGGCGGGCACGCAAGCAAAACAATTCCGAATCCGCCCTGGGGATTTTCCGGCTGAACGCATGGGCGGTGCGCTGACATCGCCATCGTCCCGGCTGCTCGTCTTTGCCCTGCGCAGGGAGGGCGTTTGCGCTTCCATTTAGCAAAAGGCGAGGCCCCGCATCACGCCCCGTGCTGATAGAATTCCACCAGACAATATCTCCGCGGCGTGTCGTATGTACCCGCCGATATTGCGCCGCCATGTCTCGATTTTCAGCCCTCTTTTTTCTGCCTAGATGTTGCCTGCCCCGCGCCGCCTGATCCCTTTTCTGTTTGCCCTTTCCTGCAATCTGCTCGTGGCGCTGCCGGCCCAGGCCGGTTTCAAGGAGTGTCCCCGCTTCTTCGTCAACGGCGCCGTGCCCCATGTTCCCGCCAGCGCCCCCGCGCGCCAGCGCGAACTGTGCTTCGATGCCTTCGCCGTGCTGTATTCCGGCCAGTCGAAAACGCCCGTGTATGTCGTCGAACGGCTCAGTAAAAACCAGTTGGCTGACGCAGCGGGCGAAGTGCGCGGCAATGCGTTTTACGAAGAAGCGCGCCTGCCCAGCGCCGAACGCGCCCGCCTGATCGACTTCAAGGCCGGCGGCAACGGCGAGCAGCGCTTTGACCGCGGCCACATGGCGCCCGCCGCCGACATGCCCACGCCCGACGCCATGGCCCAGTCGTTCATCCTGTCCAATATGGTGCCGCAAGCGCCCCGCAACAACCGCGGTCCGTGGGCCAGGTCCGTCGAAAAAGCCACCCGCAAATACGTCCAGCGCGCCGCCGGCGACGTCTATGTCTTCACCGGCCCCGTGTTCGATACACCCCTGCAAACGCTGGGCCCGAACAAGGTGTGGATTCCCCATTATCTGTACAAGCTGGTGTACGACCCGGCGGCCAACAAGGCCTGGGCGCACTGGCTGGAAAACACCGATGAGGCGCGGGCAGGGCGGCCGATTTCCTACGAGGAACTGGTGCGCCGCACCGGCATCGAATTTTTACCCGGCATCCGGCCGCAGGGCCTGTAGCGCCCCTGTTCGATCTGCTTGACCTCCCGCCCCGCACTGATGCGATACTAGTGCAAACAACAGCGGAGGCAAGCATGGACATCCCATCGGTGCAGCACCTGGTCAGTGAAGAAGAATGGCAGTTGCGGGTCGACCTGGCGGCCTGCTACCGCCTGGTGGCCATGTACGGCTGGAGCGACCTGATTTTCACCCACATCAGCGCCCGCGTACCGGGCCCCGCCCACGATTTCCTCATCAATCCGTATGGCCTGATGTTTGACGAAATCACCGCCTCGTCGCTCGTCAAGGTGGACAAGACGGGCGAAAAGGTGATCGACAGCCCCTTCAAGGTCAACAAGGCCGGCTTCGTCATCCACAGCGCCGTCCACGCGGCCCGCGAGGATGTGCAGTGCGTCATCCACACCCACACCCGGGCCGGCGTGGGCGTGAGCGCGCAAAAATGCGGCGTGTTGCCCATCTCCCAGCAATCGACGTTCGTGCTGGCCTCGCTGGCCTACCACGACTACGAAGGCGTCGCCTTCCGCGACGAGGAAAAGCCCCGCCTGCAGGACGACCTCGGCCACGCCAACTTCCTCATGCTGCGCAACCACGGCCTGCTCACCTGCGGCGCCTCGATCCCCGACGCCTTCCTCGCCATGTACATGTTCGAGTCCGCCTGCCAGATCCAGCT
>JBJMVV010000073.1:0-10869 GCA_045810505.1 Massilia sp. | reverse complement strand
TCGTCTTGTTGATGTATTCAACGAAGCCGCGCGTGCCGCCTTCAAACGCAAACAATTCTTCCTTGCCGGTGCGCTGATCCGTCAGGCGGATCGAGACGCCGTTATTCAGGAACGACAGTTCGCGGATACGCTTGGCGAGAATTTCGTAGTGAAATTCGACGTGGTTGAAAATCGTCTCGTCGGCCCAGAAGTGGACATCGGTGCCGCGCTTGTCGGTTTCGCCGACCACGCGGATTGGCGAGACAGCCACGCCATCGCGCATTTCAATATCGCGATCCTGGGGCACGCCGCGCACGAACTCCATCTGGTGGACTTTGCCATCGCGGCGGATGGTCAGCTTTAACAGTTTCGACAGTGCGTTGACACAGGAGACGCCCACGCCGTGCAGGCCGCCGGAGACCTTATAGGAGTTCTGGTCGAACTTGCCGCCGGCGTGCAGTTCGGTCATGACGATTTCAGCGGCAGAACGCTTGGGCTCGTGCTTGTCGTCCATCTTCAGGCCGGTGGGGACGCCACGGCCATTGTCGGTAATCGAGATCGAATTGTCGGCGTGAATGGTAACGTGAATGTCCGTGCAGTGGCCGGCCAGCGATTCGTCGATGGAGTTGTCCAGCACTTCGAAGACGAGGTGGTGCAGGCCGGTGCCGTCGGAGGTGTCGCCGATGTACATGCCCGGCCGCTTCCGCACCGCTTCCAACCCTTCCAGGATTTGAATCTGTGCTGCGCCGTATTCGTCGGAATTGGGAATTGGTGCGGTGTTTTCGGACATGAACTGCTTTCTCTGGGTGTTTGGTGCTAATGCTGAAATGCGAAAAAGGGGACAGGCACCTGCGGCGCCAGTCCCCGATGCTAATTAGATCCGCATCGGCATGACGACGTACTTGAAGTCTGGGTTATCCGGAATCGAGATCAGGGCCGACGAATTGGAATCACCCAGCGCGATATTGATCTGATCGCACTTCAGGTTGTTCAACACGTCGAGCAGGTAGGTGACGTTGAAACCGATGTCGACCGATTCTCCGCCGTAGTCGATTTCGAGTTCTTCGACCGCCTCTTCCTGATCGGCGTTGGTCGAGCTGATCTTCATGCTGCCGGGGGTGATGATGCAGCGCACGCCCTTGAACTTGTCGCTCGTCATGATGGCGGCGCGCTGCAGGGAGCGCAGCAGTTCGTCGCGGCCGATCGTGAAATCGTTCTTGTAACCCTTGGGGATCACGCGGGTGTAGTCGGGGAATTTACCCTCGACCAGTTTCGACACCAGTTCGATATCCGCAAAGGTCAGTTTCACCTGGCTGGCGGCAATGTCGAGCTGGACGGTGTCGTCACTTTCTTCGAGCAGGCGCTGCAGTTCGATGATGGTTTTGCGGGGGATGATCACTTCCTGGCGCGTAAATTCCTCTTCCGTCTCCACCTGGCAGAAGGCGAGGCGGTGGCCGTCGGTGGCGACGGCGATGACGTTTTTGCCATCCAGCACCAGCAGCAGGCCGTTCAGGTAGTAGCGGATGTCCTGCTGGGCCATGGAGAAATGGACCATCTGGAACAGGTGCTTCAAGGTTTTTTGCGGCAGGGTCACGGTCGCGTTGTAGCTGTCGGCCACGGACACGGTCGGGAACTCTTCGGCAGCCAGGGTCTGCAGGGCAAAGCGCGACTTGCCCGTTTGCACGGTCAGGCGCTTGTTCAGCAGCGTCATCGTCACGTCGCCCGACTCGGGCAGGGCGCGCAGGATGTCGAGCAGCTTGCGCGCTGCGACCGTCGTGCCCGTTACATCGGCACCGGAGCCAATCTGGGCGTGGGTGGTGATCTGCACTTCAGTGTCGGTCGACAGGAACGAGACGCTCTCGCCGTCCTTGCGGATGAGGATATTGGCCAGAATCGGCATGGTGTGCCGACGCTCGACAATACCGCTCACGATCTGCAGTGGCCGGAGAAGCGTGTCTCGGGTGGTTTTGACCAATTGCATAATTATCCTCGGTAGGTTGATCGTAAAACGCGTTGATGTGTTGCTAAATATTTACTGGTTTTGTTACGGCCAATCTCTGCTATTTTGCCAGAAATTTCCACTGAAAAACCTCAACATCAGCCCTTCAGGGTCTGCTCCAGCACGTGCAGTTCGTGATTGCATTCGGCATTCTTGGTACGGTCCAGCGCAATCTTCCTAACCGCGTGCAGCACGGTGGTGTGATCGCGCCCGCCAAACAATTCCCCAATCTCCGGCAGCGACTTCTGCGTCAATTCCTTGGCCAGATACATGGCAATCTGGCGCGGCCGGGCGATATTGGCCGGACGGCGCTTCGAATACATGTCGGCGACCTTGATATTGAAAAAGTCGGCCACCGTCTTCTGGATGTTTTCCACTGAAATCTGGCGGTTCTGCACCGACAGCAAATCCTTCAGCGCTTCTTTCACCACGTCGATGGTGATGTCCTTGCCGTGAAAACGCGAATACGCCAGGATCTTGCGCAGCGCGCCTTCCAGTTCGCGCACGTTCGAGCGCAAATGCTTGGCGACAAAGAAGGCGACGTCGTCGGAGAAATTCACGCCTTCCGAGTTGGCCTTCTTCAAAAGAATCGCCACCCGCATTTCCAGTTCCGGCGGCTCGATCGCCACCGTCAGGCCGGAGTCAAACCGGGAAATCAGGCGGTCGTCCATGCCCGTGATTTCTTTGGGATAGGTGTCGCTTGTGATGATGATCTGTTTTTTTGCCGCGATCAGGGCCTCGAAGGCATAGAAAAACTCTTCCTGGGTACGGCTTTTACCGCCGAAGAACTGAATATCGTCGATCAGCAGCATGTCGAGCGAATGGTAGTAATGCTTGAAGTCGTCAAAACCTTTTCGCTGGTAGGCGGTGACGACGTCGCGCACATACTGCTCGGCGTGGATATAGCGGATGCGCGCGCCTGGCTGGTCGGCCATGACCTGGTTGCCGATGGCGTGAATCAGGTGGGTTTTACCGAGACCGACGCCGCCATAGAAGAACAGCGGGTTGTACGACACGCCCGGGTTATTCGCCACCTGGATGGCGGCGGCGCGGGCAAGCTGGTTGGCTTTACCGGTGACGAAACTGTCGAAGGTCAGATCGGTATTGATGCGGCTTTGCTCGCGCCGGGGCGAATTGGCGATATTGTCCTGCAGCGGGGCCTGGCCCACCGGCGCGCCGGTGCGCATGTCGTTGCCCATGTGATCGGGTGCGGGCGCCTGCACGGGCGCTGCCGCCTTTTTCGGCAAGGCGTTCTTCGGGTCGAGCACGAACTGCACCTCGATCGGCGCTTCCCAGTATTGCGCCGCCAGCGCCGTGATGCGGGTGGCGAACTGGGTCTTGACCCAATCGAGTTTAAAACGATTCGGTGCAGCAATGCGCAGGCGACCGTCCTCGAAGTCGAGGGCGATCAGGGGCTTGATCCAGGCGCTGTACTGCTGCGGTGTCAGTTCCAGTTCCAATTGCGCGGAACAGGTCTGCCAAAAATTTTCCATGAACGTCGAGTCTTTGCTGGGTGTGATGGGTGTGAAAACGTCACACGTAACACGCTATTCTACCCGCGAAGCCAAAAGTTATCCACAGGCAGAGTGCGTTTTTGTTGGGCGGGCGCAGCCCCCGCGGACGCTGATCGGGCTGGCAGCGGCGTGGCGGTGGCGGCGTCGGGAAACTGCTGAAAGCCACGCCAGCGTTGACAGGCGGGACCGTTTTGGTGTCTAATTCAGGGTTCCCCGACCGGACTCCGTGCAAATCAGTCACTACTGACTGATCTGACTGTTGCTTCGACAGCGGGTGAAGAAGCACTAGCTGTGGCGTGACGCTGGCTTAAACCTCTGCGAAATGTCATTTGCGCCCTACACTGACGGGACGTCAGATCCGATTTTGCATTTTATTTAGCTTTAAGCGAGACCACCATGAAACGTACTTACCAACCTTCCGTCGTCCGTCGCAAGCGCACCCACGGCTTCCGCGCACGTATGGCTACCCGTGGCGGCCGCCAAGTTCTGAACGCCCGCCGCGCCAAGGGCCGCAAACGCCTGGCTGTATAAGTCTGGCATGACCGGCGAAGGTTCACACGACTTCGCGCGCGTTCGGCGTATCGTTAAAACGGATGAATTTTCATCCGTTTTTCGTTTGCGCCCGGCGCAAAAATCGGCGCATTTCGTGCTCTACACCCGCCCGACCGCGCTGCCCCATGCGCGGCTTGGCGTCGTCGTGGCCAAACGCTTTGCGCCCCGCGCCGTCACGCGCAACACGATCAAACGGGTCACCCGCGAGCTGTTTCGACAAAGCGCGCTGCCTGCGCTCGACTGCATCGTGCGGCTGGCGCGCCCCGTCAACGCCAAGAACGGCCCGGCCACCAACACGGCCTTGAAGGTGGCGGTGCGCGAGGAAATCGCCCGCCTGTTCACGCAGCAGGCGAAGGAAGCGGCACGCCAGGAGCGCATCGCCAGGGCGGCGAACGTGCTACCGCCATCGCCGGCGCCTGCGCCATGAAACGCCTTCTCGTCCTGCTGCTGCGCGCTTACCAATTGCTTCTCTCGCCGATGCTGGGGCAGCGCTGCCGCTTTTATCCCAGCTGCTCGCACTACGCCATCGAAGCGATCCAGACCCATGGCGCCGCGCGCGGTGGCTGGCTGACCTTGCGCCGGCTGGGCAAATGCCATCCCTGGCACGCAGGCGGCGTCGACCCCGTGCCGCCGCGCGCAGGTGAGCGCAGCACCTGCGCCTGCCATCACTGATTACTTCCGATTCACCCTGACTCTCACAGCTGAC
The DNA here is from genome assembly GCA_045810505.1 of Massilia sp. Lineage (GTDB taxonomy): Bacteria > Pseudomonadota > Gammaproteobacteria > Burkholderiales > Burkholderiaceae_D > JAFCUW01. The sequence goes on along the minus strand of JBJMVV010000073.1, from coordinate 6,119 downwards.
AGAAACCCCAATGGAAATCAATAAACGTACCATCATGTGGATCGTGTTCGCCGTCTCGCTGTTCGTTCTGTGGAACGACTGGATGGTGGCGAATGGCGGGCAGTCCTTCTTTGGCCCGCGCACGACCCCGGCCAAGGTGGCGCAGGCCCCGGCCGGCGCCGCTCCTGGCGCCACCGGTGTACCGGCGCCAGCCGCCAACGGCGTGCCTGCCGTTCCTGGCGCAGCCCCGGTCGCCCAGCGCGAAGTCATCACCATCACCACCGACGTGTTGAAAGCCGATATCGACACGGCTGGCGGCGTTGTGCGCCGTCTCGAACTGCTGAACTACAAGCAGGCCGGTCATCCCGGCTGGTTCGGCGGCTGCTTCGGCCTGTTCGAGTGGTGCAAGCCCAGGGTCGACAAGACCAAGAACGAAGTGCTGTTCGACGAAGGTCCAAACCACGCCTACCTGGCCCGCACCGGCCTGTACGGCGCGCCCAACCTGCCTGACCACAACACCATCTTTACTGCCAAGCCCGGTGCGCGCCTGATCGATGGCAAGAACGAAGTGCAACTGGTGCTCGAGAGCGAGCAGGGCGGCGTCAAGCTGACCAAGACCTACACCTTCCACAAGGGTTCGTATGTGATCGACCTACGCAACGACGTTGCCAACGTCGGCACCACGCCGGTCGCGCCGAAGCTTTACCTCGAATTGATGCACGACGGCAACAAGCCCGAAGGCGATTCCTATTTCAACAGCAGCTACACGGGTCCGACCCTGTACACGCCGGAAGAGAAATACCAGAAGCTGGACTTTGCGAAGATCGAGAAGAATGGCCATGCCGACCACGCGACCAAGTCGAACAACGGCTGGATCGCCATTTCGCAGCACTTCTTCGTCTCCGCCTTCGTGCCGCAGCCGAATACCGAGCGCGAGATCTATACCAAGAAGGTCGAAACCAACCGCTACGCCATCGGTACCATCACGCCGCTGGGCACCATGGCGCCCGGCGCTGTCGTCAGTAACACTGCCCAACTGTATTCAGGTCCGCAGGACGAAGCCCTGCTGGAAAAAGTCGCACCGGGCCTGGACCTGGTGAAGGACTATGGCTTCCTGACGATCATCGCCAAGCCGATTTTCTGGGTCATTAACCAACTGCACAACATCCTGGGCAACTGGGGCTGGACCATCATCGCCTTTACCATCCTGATCAAGCTGGCCTTCTTCCCCCTGTCGGCGGCTGGCTACAAGAGCATGGCCAAGGTCAAGCTGGTGACGCCGAAGATGCAGGCCATCCGCGAGCGTTATAAAAACGATCCCGCCAAGATGAACCAGGCGACGATGGAGCTGTACAAGACCGAGAAGATCAACCCGCTGGGCGGCTGCCTGCCGATCCTGGTGCAGATGCCCGTGTTTATCGCCCTGTACTGGGTGCTGCAAGCCTCGATCGAATTCCGCGGCGCGCCGTGGATCGGCTGGATCGGCGACCTGTCGCAGCACGACCCTTACTGCATCCTGCCGGTGCTGTACGCGATCTCGATGTTCATCACCACCAAATTGAATCCCGCACCGGCCGATCCGATGCAGGCCAAGATGATGCTGTTCATGCCGCTGGCGTTCTCGGTGATGTTCTTCTTCTTCCCATCGGGCCTGGTGCTCTACTGGGTGGTCAACAACATCCTCTCGATCGGCCAGCAGTGGGTGATCACGAAGAAGTTCGCACAGGCGAAACCTGCCTGATAATTTGACGCTTCAAGTAAAAAGCCTGCTCCACGGAGCAGGCTTTTTTATTTATACGGCTGCTTGCGGCGCCTCGTTCAGGCGCCGGCCGCCACGCTTTTCAAGGTCAGCCGCGCCGCCAGTCCACCGCCTTCGCGCGCGCTCAGCACCAGGTTGCCGCCCAGGCTCTGGGCCAGTTGGCGGGCGATGGCCAGTCCCAGTCCGGTGCCGCCCGTGTCGCGGTTTCTCGAGTTCTCGAGCCGGTAAAAAGGCTGGAACACGGCTTCCAGTTCGCTGGGCGGGATGCCTGGTCCCCGGTCAAGCACGTCGATCGCGATCGTGCCGTCGGCCTTTCTCTCCACTTCCAGTTCTGCGGCGCCCGTAAATTTGACGGCGTTGTCGATCAGGTTGCCCAGCACGCGGCCCAGGGCGCGCGAGCGCGTCACCACAGGTTCGCCGATCTCGCCGGCGAGCGTGACGGCGCGGCCCGCGTCGGCATAGTCGGCGACGATGCTGGCGAGGAGGGCGTCCAGGTCGATCCGGCGGGCCGGCTCGGTTTCCTGGTGCAGGCTGCGGGCGAACGAGACGCCCTCGCGCACCAGGGTCTGCATTTCCAGCAGGTCGCGCTGCATCTTGTCCCGCTCGACGCCGTCGTCCATCAGGTCGGTGCGCAGGCGCATGCGGGTAATCGGCGTTTGCAGGTCATGCGAGACGGCGGCCAGGATCTGCATGCGCTCAGCCACGTTGGCGGCGATCCGCTCCTGCATGGCGTTGAAGGCGCGCGCCGCACGGGTCACTTCGGTCGGACCGTCGAGCGCCAGTGGCGCCGCACGCAGGTCGGGTCCGAGGCCTTCAGCCGCCTCGGCCAGCCTTTCAAGGGGCCGCGTCGCCACGCGCACGGCCAGCCAGGAGCAGGCGCCCAGCACCAGCAGCTGCGCCGCCATCTGCACCGGCAGCCATGGCGAAAGCGGCATGCCGCGGCTGGCGCGCAGGTCGATCGTGAGGGGGGCGCCGTCGCTCAAGGTCAGGCGTGCGCGCACCATGCCGGGTCCGGCCATGGTGGCCTTGACGGGATAGCGTTTGCCGATGGCGTCCTCGATGGTGCTGGCCAGCTGCTCGGACAGGGCGTCGGGCGGGAACGGGCTGGGTGGCTCGCTGGCCAGGGCAGGATCGACGGAAAATTCATAGTAGCGGCGCGCCAGGCGCCCGACCCAGGCGGGCCGCTCGCTGGCCGGCAAGTGGTCGAGCAGGGCGACCGAACTGGCCACGTCCTTCTCCAGGTAGACCATCATCATGCTGGTCGCTGCCTGGTAGCGCTCATTGATGACGGTGCCAAAGGCGAGCAACTGCGACAGCGCCAGGCCTGCCACCAGGATCAGGGCAATGCGCGTGGCCAGCGAATTGGGCCAGAGCCGTCGCCAGAACGCTTTCATCGGCGCTCCTCCCGCACTTCGACGGTGGCGGAAAACACGTAGCCTTCGCTCCTTAAAGTCTTGATGTAGCGCGGTTCGCGCGCGTCGTCGCGCAGGCGCTGGCGCAGGCGGCTGATCAGCAGGTCGATCGAGCGGTCGAACTGGTCGGCGTCACGCCCCTGGGTAAGATTGAGCAGCTGGTCGCGATTGAGCACCCGCTGGGGATGGTCGAGGAACACCCGCAGCAGACGGTATTCGGCGCCGCTCAGGGCCACCACGGTGTCGGTCTCGTCGAGCAGATGGCGCGCGGTGGTGTCGAGGCGCCACTCGCCAAAGGCCAGCAAGGTCGCCGCCTCCGTCACCTGCAGGTTCGGCGGCAGCATGCGGGCGCGCCGCAGCACGGCGTTGATCCGTGCCAGCAGTTCGCGCGCGGCGAACGGTTTGACGAGATAGTCGTCGGCGCCCATTTCCAGCCCGAGAATCCGGTCGCTTTCCTCGGCGCGGGCGGTGAGCATCAGGATCGGCAGGTTGCGGTGTTTGCCCCCGCGCAAATCGCGCGTCACCGCCAGGCCGTCTTCACCGGGCATCATCAGGTCCAGCACGACCAGATCGACATTGGTCTCGGCCAGCACCGCCCGCAACTGGCGCCCGCTGCCCACCGCCGTCGCTTTCAAGCCGTTCTTTTCCAGGTAGGCGGCCAGCATTTCGCGGATCTCGCGGTCGTCGTCGACGATGACAATATGGTCTGGGTGCATGGCGGACTCCTTGATGGTGATAAACAACTTATACGCCGTCTGGCGGGCGGTCGTGTATCCCATTGTAGCGAGACCAAAGATGCCACTACAAAACATTGCAAAAGTGGTGGGAAGGGCCGGACCTCCCTGGTCGGCCTGGCTCGCCACTGCGGCCTTGCGGCTTGCCGGGGAGTGGCTGGTGCGCTTCTGGAGACGCCGGGGCTGAACCCTGGCCAGGCCCGGTCTGGTCGCGCTCCATGCGCTGCGCTGCGCCGGTCCTGGGAGCTTGCCCGCCTGATCTTCTTTGCCGCTGGCGCCACGCCATACACGCTGGCGGTGGGGCGCGGCGATGCCGGATCCGAGGCCTCGGATGTGAGCCAGGTCGCGCCCAGTTTTGCCGAAGGCGATCTGGCGCGGCTTGAACTGGCCCAGGTGGGGCCGTTGCACGATCAGGTGGTCGCGGCGCCATCGGTCAGCGATGCCAGGTTGCTGGCGTCCGCCGCGCGCACCCGCACGGTGATCCTGTGGGCGGTGTTGATCATCGGTGTGCTGGCTGTTCTCCTGATGACGCGGCAGTTGATGCAGCAGATGCGCCAGCCGGCGCCGGCGGATGATGCAGGCGGCGATACCGCCTGAGCTTTTACACTGCCGGGCCCGGGGAGGTAAAATCTCCCCATGAAACTAGACTCTTCCCCCATCGCGGCCATCGCCACCGCCCCAGGCCGGGGCGGCATCGGCGTCGTGCGCGCCTCCGGCAAAAATTTGTCGTCCCTGGTCGCCGCGCTGTTTCCCGGTGTGGCGCTGCGGCCCCGCCACGCCACCTACACGGATTTTACGGGCAGCGACGGCGCCGTGATCGACCAGGGCCTGGCGCTGCTGTTCAATGGTCCCCACTCGTACACGGGCGAGGACGTGCTGGAGTTGCAGGGTCACGGCGGTCCGGTGGTGCTGCAGATGCTGCTGGCGCGCGTGCTGGAGGCGGGGGCGGAGGTCGGCCTGCGGCTGGCGGAGCCGGGCGAATTCACGCGCCGCGCTTACCTGAACGACAAGCTCGATCTGGCGCAGGCGGAAGCGGTGGCGGACCTGATCGACGCCTCCACGGAAGCTGCCGCGAAGTCGGCGACGCAATCACTGTCGGGCGCTTTTTCAAAAACCATTCACACCCTGGTCAACCAGACCATCGACCTGCGCATGCTGGTGGAAGCGACCCTCGATTTCCCGGAAGAGGAAATCGATTTTCTCGAAAAGTCCGACGCGCGCGGCCAGTTGGCCGTCATCGTCGATTCGCTCGATCAGGTGTTTCGCCAGGCGGCGCAAGGCGCGCTGCTGCGTGAAGGTTTGAATGTGGTGCTGGTGGGGCAGCCGAATGTCGGCAAATCGTCGCTGCTGAACGCCCTGGCCGGCGCCGACATCGCCATCGTCACGCCGATCGCCGGCACCACCCGCGACAAGGTGCGCGAGACCATCCAGATCGAAGGCATCCCCCTGCACATCATCGACACGGCCGGCATCCGCGGACCGGATGACGACATCGACCAGGTCGAGCGCATCGGCATCGAGCGCACCTGGGGAGAGGTCGTGAAAGCGGACGTGATCCTGCACCTGCTCGACGCCAGCTATGGTCCCACCGGCGCGGACGAAGCCATCGTCGCCGCTTTTCCCGAAGGCGTCCCGGTACTGCGCATCTGGAACAAGATCGACCTGTCAGGCCACAAGCCGGCCGTTGACGAGGCGCCGGACGCCACCAATGTGTATCTGTCGGCCCATGACAGCAGCGGCATCGACCTGCTGCGCGAAGAACTGCTACGCATCGCCGGCTGGCAGCAGACCGGCGAATCGCTCTACCTCGCACGCGAACGTCACCTGATCGCCTTGCGCGCCGCACGCGAGCACCTGGCGCTGGCCGGCGAACACGCAGCGCAGACCGACCAGTCGCTCGACCTGTTTGCCGAAGAACTGCGCCTGGCACAGGCCGAGCTGTCGAGCATCACGGGCGCGTTTTCGTCGGACGATTTATTGGGCGTGATCTTCGGACGTTTTTGCATCGGCAAGTAAGCCGATCATTGCCCCTGCAAGGCTTCGACGTAGCCCGCCGCACCGTCGACATCGTTATGCCCCGCGCCACGCATCAGCACCCGCGTGGCGATGCCCGGCCTGAACGCCTGCCACAAGCGTTCCGTATTCGCGGCTGGAATCACGCTGTCAAATTCCGCCTGCACGAGGGTGACGGGAATGGCGATGCGGGGCGCGAGGTCGATTGAGCGGTAGTGCTCC
>JBJMVV010000072.1:0-7657 GCA_045810505.1 Massilia sp. | reverse complement strand
ACACCTGCACAGCGCCATCCGTTTCGTCACGCCGGCGCAGCGACATGCAGGCGAGGATAAGCCGCTGCTACGGCGCCGCAAGATGGTCTACGAGGCCGCAAAGGCACGTAACCCACAGCGCTGGAGCGGCCCAACACGCAACTGGACGGCGATCCAGACAGTGCAATTAAACCCGGCAAATACCAACCACAACGACAGCAAGCGCCGGGCCGCATAAAACGTCGTTAAACGCGACAACTAGCTTGACACGCTCCGCTAGGGCCGCGCGACTTCGTCGAACGGGTTGTGTCCGCCGCCATTCAAACGGCGCACAGCGCAACCTCGACTCTTACGATAAACGTAGAGAATGAGGATGATTGCGCAGATCCACGCATTATTTCGGTGTCGGGAGTTTGGGGCGAAACCGAAATGAAAGCTATCAGATCAATTTGCGGCTCGCTTGACGCCCGTTTTTACGATGCAGAACTGGCGGATTTCATCGACCTATAAAGCTGCTGCTGGGCAGTAGGTGACCGTCCGCTTTGGGGCGATACCGGACGGTCGGTGATAGACTGCCTTCGGCCAGAAGCGGACCCTACATCGCGGATTAACCGTCATGAATTTTTTAAATGAATAATTACGTCGACGAACTCGGAGAGCCGGACATCAAACTTGCTGGCCTGAAGCTTTGGGTTCACGGGTATCAGTTCCAGGAATCACACGACTACTGGGACGGCAACTGGCTGAACGCAACAGCTATCTGTTCTGAAGGTGGCTCATCGGTTTTGGTGCAGGGAGACTTAATCCGCACGGACGAAATAATCCGATGGCAAAGGGCTGTGGAGAAGCTGGGCGTTGAGCTGACGGGCGAAGCAAGCCTTCAGTGCATCGAACCGAATTTGGCGGTTGTGTTAAAAGCAGCGTCGCGTGGTGCGGTGGAGATGGAGGTGCGGATCACACCCAACCAACTAACCCAAGATCATACGTTCAGATTTGAGATTGATCAAAGCTATTTACAGCCATTGTCGTCGGAGTTCGCTCGCGTGTTGCGTGCGTTTCCGCTACGAGGCGGCTGAAGCTCCGCAATGGGTCATTTCCGACCTGTCGCGCGACTGGTTACGTTTCCAACCTGCCAAGCTGTTATGTTGGCCCGAACGACGGGGTTTGGCCAAAAGCAGTCGCTTGCCCCGGTCACATCAGTTTCGCCAACTCTATGAACATCCCGATTTCGCGCACATCATGGTCTCCATCAAGCCAACTGACGACTGGCCATTACGACGCGCGTGCAACTGAATATGAATCGATGCGCTGCAAGTGCCGGAAGTGCGGTGCTTCATTCATTTTCAGTTCGCAAGCTCAGCAGGTGGCGTATGAAGTCGAACAAAAGTACGTATGGTCGCTTCCAGCGTATTGCCAGGCGTGTTGCATGGAACTTCTAGACCTTCAGAATCGCGGTCGGAACTTCCAGACTCACTGGAATGCAGCTCGTGAAGTACTGAGGGAGAACAGAGGATTTGTCACAGACTGGATTAGCGTGCTCAATAAGTTGTCGGAGTTTGGCAAGGGAAACCCGTGTATGGAGACTCATTTAACAAGGCTCTTGTGATAAGGCGCGCTGGGTAAATGAGGTAAGCAATTGAACGTACGCCTTGGGCCAAAGCGGTCGGTCACCGCCGTCTAAGCGGTGACCTGTCCACTGAGATGGACATGCGAGCAGAGGCCCATCGATCAGCGGTATCCGTCGTGCTTCGTGGAGCCACGCTCAGGCGACCTTCTGGCGCGTGCTGCTGGCGCCAAGGTACTCAGTGACCCAGACCAGCAGGGCCAAGCCGGGAAATGCCATGCCGGTGAGCAGGGCGGCTTGCCAGCCGTGGGTGGCGTAGACCCAGCCGCCGAGGGCCGAGCCGAGGGCGCCGCCGGCGAAGAACAGGGCGAAGTAGAGGCCGTTCAAACGGCTGCGCACTTCGGCGCCAAGGCTGAAGATGGCGCGCTGGCCCAGCACCAGGTTGGCGGCGACGCCCATGTCGAGCACGATCGATGCAGCGACCAGCAGGCCCAGCGCAACGGTGCGCGATTGGGGAGCGAACATCGGCAGGGCGAAGGCGACGATGCCAAGCAGCAGGGCGCCCGCGGTGGCCGTCAGGGTGTGGCCGCTGTCGGCCAGGCGGCCGGCGACGGGAGAGGCGACGGCGCCGGCCATGCCGACCAGGGCGAAGATGGCGATGCCCGTTTGCGAAAGGTGGAAGGACGGGCTGGCCAGCACCAGCGGGGTCACCGTCCAGAACAGGCTGAAGGCGCCGAACAGTCCGGCGTGGTAGGCGGCGCGGCGGCGCAGTACGGGCGTGCCCAGCAGCAGGTGCCACAAGGAGCCGATCAATTTGCCGTAGGGCATGGGCGCAGTGGGCACGCGCTGGGGCAACTTGGCGCGCAGTACAAAGGCCACCACCAGGATCAGCACGGCGGCGCCGCCAAACACGACGTGCCAGCTGGCATGATCAGCCACCAGCGAAGCCACCGGCCGAGCCAGCATGATGCCCAGCAGCAGGCCGCTGACCACCTTGCCGACGGCGTGACCCCGCGTGGCTTCCTTCGACAGGTGGGCGGCAAACGGCACCAGCACCTGGGCGACGACGGAACCGAGGCCAATGGCGAGCGCGGCGGCCAGAAATACGGCGGGACTGGTGGCGAAGGCAGCCACGACCAGGGCCGCGGCGGTGAACAGCAGGCCCGTGAACACCAGGCGGCGGTTTTCCAGCAGGTCACCGAGCGGGACGATAAACAGCAGTCCCAGGGTGTAGCCGATCTGGGTGAGGGTGACAATGAGGCCGGCCGCGCCCGGCGAAAGACCGGTGGCCTGGCTGATCGGTCCGACCAGGGTCTGGGCATAATACAGATTGGCCACGATCATGCCGCAGGCGGTGGCCAGCAGCAAGATCATGCCTGGCGAAATATCGGGTGTGTCCTTGGTGTTCATGAGGAGGGCTCCTGGTCGTGATGTTGGTGTTGGTCTGTATCAGGGCGATGCTTGCACGTGCTGTTGGCCGCGCCATGTTGGCGGCTCGGGCAATGAATGCATTGTAGAGAGATGAGCGGCAAAGATAATTAGGGCATAATCGCCCTACACCTTTCATATTATGTGAACAATCGAGAATTTTCCCGTGGACAAGCTGAAAGCCATGCACGCCTTCGTCCGCATCGTCGAGGCCAACAGTTTTTCCAAGGCGGCCGAAACGCTGTCGCTGCCGCGCGCGGCGCTGACGGCGACCTTGAAGAACCTGGAAGCCTATCTTGGCGTGCAGTTGTTGCAGCGGACCACGCGCAGGCTCTCGCTGACCCAGGATGGCGCCGTCTATTTCAAGCATTGCGTGGATATCCTGGGCGCCGTCGATACGGCCGAAGCCCTGTTCCGCGGCCCGGGCGCGCCCAGCCTGCGGGGCAAGTTGCGCATCGATCTGCCTTCCGCCCTGGCCCATCAGATGGTGCTGCCGCGCCTGGCCGAGTTTTACGCAGCCTATCCCGACATCGAACTGAACATCGGCATGAGCGACCGCCTGGCCGACCTGACACAGGAGGGCATCGACTGCGCCGTGCGGGTAGGGCAGTTGCAGGATTCCGCGCTGGTCGGGCGCCAGATTGCCAACATGCGCTTCGTGACCTGTGCCACGCCCACCTACCTGAAGGCGCATGGCACGCCGCGCAGCATCGATGAGTTGAAACAGCACGCCTGCATTGTCCACTTTTCCGGCCGGACGGGGCGCGCCTTCGACTGGGATTTTATTGTCGGCAATGAGATCGTCAAGGTGACGATGCATGGCCCCGTCGCCGTCAGCGACGCCCAGGCCAACGTCGCCTGCGCCCTCCAGCACCTGGGCCTGGCGCAACTGGGCGCCTACCAGGTGCGCGCCCATCTCGACAGCGGCGCCCTGGCCGAGGTGCTGCCCGACACCCCGCCGACACCGATGCCGATCTCCCTGCTGTATCCGCAAGGCCGGATGGGATCGCCAAAAGTGCGCGCCTTTGCCGACTGGGTCACGGCCCTGTTCGCCGACGACCCGGACTTGCAGGCGCCGGCCGTGATGCAGTCGCGGCCTGCGCGGGAGAGCAGCAATGCCTGAGCATACGCCAGACATTTCGCGCGCGCGGACTCAGGCGCCCGCAGACGCCCAAGCGCCCGCGCCCGCAGACGCCCAAACGCACGCGTCCGCAGACGCCCAAACGCACGCGCCTGCGGACGCACAAGCGCACGCACCCGCAGACGCACAAGCGCACGCGCACGTACTCGCGCGCGAGGCATCAGGCCGTGCCGTCAAGCCAACGGCGATGCCTCCGCACCGCACGGCGCGGTCCGAGAAATTGCCGAGTGATGCGACCAGCGGCCTTGACATGTCGCGCGACGCCAGGTCGAGCGAGGCCTCGCCGCGCGACGCCTCGCCGCACGACGCGACGCCGCGCGACGCCTCGCCTCATGACGCCTCGCCGTGCGACGCCTCGTCGCAGGACGCCACGCCTCACGATGCCACGCCGGGCAACACCGCGCGAGCCGAAGCCGCGTCTGTCGATGCAAGCCTCCCCACCCCCGGCTTCCTCCTCACCCGTCACTGGCGCGACACCCCCGCCGGCACCGAGGTGGAGCTATGGCTGGCCACGGATGCCGGCCCCCGCTGTCTGCGCCTGGCGCCCCACGCCTCCGTTGCCTTTGTGCCCGCCGAGCAGGAAGCACAGGCGCGCGCCGTTATCGGCGACGAAGCCGGCTGCGAGTTGCGCCCGCTGGCGCTGGAAGACTTTTCGCACCGGCCCGTACTGGGGCTGTATTGCACCCAGTACCGCACCTTGACCAAGATGGCGCGCCGTTTGCGGGACTTCGGCATCGATGTGTATGAGGCCGATGTCAAGCCGCCCGAACGCTACCTGATGGAGCGCTTCATTACGGCGCCCGTGTCGTTTGCGGGCACGCCGTCGGCGCATGATCCGGCCCTGCTGCTCGATGCGCAGATCCGGCCCCAGCAGGGCTACCGGCCCAGGCTGCGCATGGCCTCGCTCGACATCGAGACCACCGAGCGGGGCGAACTGTATTGCATCGGCATCGAGGGCTGCGGCCAGCGTACCGTGATGATGCTGGGGCCGCCCAACGGCAGCGCGGACGGCCTCGACTTCGACCTGGTCTATTACGACAGCCGCGGCGCCCTGATCGAGGCCCTCAACGCCTGGCTGGCTGAACACGATCCGGACGTGATCGTGGGCTGGAATGTGATCCAGTTCGACCTGCGCGTGCTGCAATTGCAGGCGGCCAAGTACCAGGTGCCGCTGCGGCTGGGCCGGGGCGGCGCCGTGATGGAAGGCCGGCAGCAGGGTGGCGAGGGCCGGCAGGGGCATTTCTTTGCCAGCGCACCGGGCCGCTTGCTGATCGATGGCATCGAGGCCCTGCGCTCGGCCTTCATGACTTTTCCGTCGATGAGCCTGGAAAACGTGTCGCAGCAACTGCTGGGTGAAGGCAAGGCGATCGACAACCCTTACGACCGCATGGATGAAATCAACCGCCGTTTTGCGCAGGACAAGCCAGCGCTGGCGCGCTACAACCTGCAGGATTGCGTGCTGGTGACGCGCATTTTTGAAAAGACGGACTTGCTGCGCTTTCTGCTGGAGCGGGCCAGCGTGACGGGCCTGGCGGCCGACCGCAGCGGCGGTTCGGTGGCCGCGTTTGAACACCTGTACATGCCCATGATGCACCGCCAGGGCTATGTGGCGCCCAACCTGGGTGATGTGGCGAACGAAGACAGCCCAGGCGGCTTTGTGATGGATTCGCGGGCGGGCCTGTACGACTCGGTACTGGTGCTCGACTACAAGAGCCTGTACCCGTCCATCATCCGCACGTTCTTGATTGACCCGGTGGGGCTGGTGGCGGGCCTGGCGGAGGCCGACCCGGCGGCGACCGTCGAGGGTTTCAGGGGCGCGCGCTTTTCGCGCACGCGTCACTGCCTGCCCGCGATCGTCAAACAGATTTCGGAAGGGCGCGACCAGGCCAAGCGCGAACGCAATCAGCCGCTCTCGCAGGCGCTGAAAATTATCATGAATGCCATGTATGGTGTGCTGGGCTCGAGCGGATGCCGCTTTTTTGATCCCCGCCTGGCCTCGTCGATTACCTTGCGCGGCCATGAAATCATGCACCTGACGCGCAAGCTCATTGAAAGCCAGGGCTACCAGGTGATTTATGGCGACACGGATTCGACCTTTGTGTGGCTGGGCCATGTGCACTCCGAAGAAGACGCCTCCCGGATTGGCAGGGCGCTGGTTCAACACGTCAATGCATGGTTGGACCAGCATGTGCGCGCCGAGTTCAATTTGTCGTCCGCCCTCGAGCTGCAATTTGAAACCCATTTCCGGCGCTTCCTGATGCCTACTATCCGCGGTTCGGAAGAGGGCAGCAAGAAGCGCTACGCGGGGCTGGCCGTGCGTGCCGATGGCAGCGAGCAGATGGTCTACAAGGGCCTGGAAACGGTGCGCAGCGACTGGACCCCGCTGGCCCAGCAATTCCAGCAGGCCCTGTATGAGAAGATTTTCAAGGGCGAGCCCTACCGCGACTACGTGCGCGACTACGCGGCGCGCACCGCCAGCGGCGAGTTCGACGCCTTGCTGGTCTACCGCAAGCGCCTGCGCCGTCCGCTCGACGATTACGAGCGCAACGTGCCGCCCCAGGTGCGCGCGGCGCGCCTGGCCGACGAGTTCAACCGACGCCATGGCCGTCCCCTGCAGTACCAGAACCGCGGCACCATCAGCTATGTCATGACCACGGCCGGCCCCGAGCCGCTGGAGGCGCGCAGTGCGCCCATCGATTACGAGCACTATCTCAGCCGCCAGTTGCAGCCGGTGGCCGACGCCATCCTGCCTTTCGTGGACGACGATTTCCAGACGCTGACGAGCCGCCAGCAAACGCTGTTTTAGTTCCGGCGGCACGCGCCGGCTGAATCCAAACCGCCTTTTTTTGCGTATATCGACAGGTGCGCCCGCTGGCGCAGCTATCATTTTCTATGCGGAAAAGGAGACGCCATTTGTACTGGTTTACCATTGCTCCCTGGGGACATTGTCAGGTCGACACCAATACCTCGGGCAAACATGGCTTCGGCCTGCCGAAGTTATTCAAGATAAGCAGCCGCGACGGCAGTTTCGCGGGCATCTATACGCTGCGTTTCAAGAACCGGGTCAATGCCGGCATGCAGGCGCCCGAGCGCAGCAATTCCGACCTGATCCGGGTGGCCATCGCCCAGTTCTGCGCCTGGCCGGGCAACCATGCCCATGATTTCGAGGAGGAACTCGACACCTCCTTGCCGCCTTACCAGGGCGAGGTGACCAATCGCCACGGCCGCGTGCTGTCCGAGACCAGCCTGCTGCCACGCGAGCGCAACCGCCCCCATGCTTAGGCGCCAACCGCCCCGCGCTCGTCTTACGGGGTGTTACAAATGTTGCGGAGCGCTTGCACCGGTCGAGCGAAAGCGGCGATAGAGTGGACCTGTCAGCAACAAGGACGCACAGAACAGGAGACCATCATGCATAACACTTTTAAAATGTTCGCCGCCGGCGCCGTCGCCGCCATCACCGTGGCCGCCGCAGCACCGGCATCGGCTGAAGTACGGGTTGGTTTTGGCTTTGGAGATCGTTTGTTTGTCGTGTATTTTTAGTTTGT
>JBJMVV010000071.1:0-5826 GCA_045810505.1 Massilia sp. | reverse complement strand
CCCAGCGCGATCATGGCGAGCAGCAGGGCGGCAATCACCGCGACCAGCCTGGCTTTAATGGTAATGTTGTTGAGCATGGCAATCCCCAGTAGGTTTTTTGTACAGAAACTGTAGGGGATCCAGTGCGCCTGGTAACTTGTACCTTGGTACAGGTGAGCGGTTTTACGACAGCGCTTTCAGCACCAGTTCGAGCAGGGCATTTGCCGTAAACGGTTTATACAGAAAGCCCGTACAGCCCATGTCAAGGGCCAGCTCGCGCGCGCCCACGTGCTCGCCGCCGGTGACGAAAATGATGGGCGTCGCATCGCCCTGCGTGCGTAGCAGGCGCTGCAGGCAGAGGCCGGACATGCCCCCCAGGTCGATATCGAGCACCAGGCAGGCTGGCTGCCCGGTTTCCCGCGCCAAAAACGCTTCCGCCGACGCAAAGCTGTCGACCGTGAAACCTTGCGCGCGCAAGAGGCGCGCCGTGGCCCGGTTCAGCGAAGGATCGTCCTCCACCAGGGCAATGGCCGGGCCGGGGCGCACGCCGTCGTGATTGTGCATGGGGGCTGTCCATCCATGGTTGAAAGCCCACTGTAGCGCTGGACAAGCGTAGCGTCTCTTGTACTTTCGGACAATAGGATCACAGCGCGGCGCCGGGCCCGATCAATCCCAGCCGCGCCGCCAGCATCACCAGTTCCGCCAGCGTAGCGGCCTGCATCTTTTCCATCACGCTGGCCCGCTGGGCTTTCACGGTGCGTTCCGTATTGCCCAGTTGATAGGCAATCTGCTTGTTCAACAGACCCTGGACGACCAGCACGAACACTTCCCGTTCGCGCGGGGTCAGGCTCTCCAGGCGCCCCTGCAGCAGCGCCGCCGCAGTACGCTCACCATCTTGCGCCGCCACCCGGGCCCGGGCGCGCTCGACCGCATCGAGCAGGGCCAGCCGCGCCACGGGTTTCAAGAGAAAATCCTCGGCCCCGGCCTTGACGGCGCGCACGCTCATTGCCACGTCACCATGGCCGGTCAGGAAAATCACGGGCATGGGATGGCCGTCCCTGGCCAGCTGCTCCTGCAGTTGCAAGCCGCTCATTCCAGGCATATCGACATCGAGCAGGATGCAGGCGTGTCCCGGCCCATGGTCAAGAGAGAGGGAAAGAAAGGCCGTGGCACTCTCGTGCAGGCTGACCGCATAGCCCGAGGCAGCCAGCAGGCGTCCCAGCGCCGTGCGCAGGGCAGGATCGTCGTCGATCACATGCACTGTAAACAAGGGCGTGCTCACGGCGCCTTCCGCAGCGGCAAACTGAAGCGTACGCGGGCGCCGCCGCCGCGCTGGTTTTCCGCGTGGATTGTGCCGCCGTGACCGGCCACGATGGCGGCCGTGATCGACAAGCCCAGCCCCATTCCCTGCGGCTTGGTCGTAAAGAAGGAGTCGAACACCCGCTCGATATCGGCGCTGGCGAAGCCGGGCCCCGTATCGCGCACCGATACTTCCACTTGCGCGTCGTCCTGCACGGCGCTGGCGACGACGATGCGGCGCGCCGCCGGCGCCAGTCCGGCCACGGCGTCGAGGCTGTTGATGACGAGGTTGATGATGACCTGCTGGATCTGCACGGGGTCGACCAGCACCCAGGCCGGCGCAGGCGCCATCGAGGTGCTCAGGGCCGCGCCCCGCAACCTGGCTTCGCCGGCAATAAAAGTGAGCGACTGCCGGATCAGTTCATTGATATCGGCCAGGCGCGAATCGGCCGCGCTTGGTTTCAGCAGGGTGCGCATGCGTACGATCAGTTCGCTGGCGCGGGCGTCGTCACGGCGGATGTCGGCCAGGATCTCGCGCAGCTCAGTCAAAGGGGGCATGGGCTGTTCCAGCAACAGTTCAGCCGTTTCCGCATTGCTGAGGATGGCGGCCAATGGCTGGTTCAGTTCGTGGGCAATGGCGGCGGAAAACACGCTGGCGGTGGCGTTGCGGTTCATATGGGCCAGTTCGGCCAGGCGCTGGCGCGATTGCGCCACCGCTGCCGCGCGGCGGCGCCGCTCGATCAGCAGGGCCACCGTCAACAGCGACAGCAGCGCCAGCACCGCCACCGTCAGCAGGATCTGCAGGCGGTATTGCTGCCAGGCGCTGGGCTGATAAAACTGCAGCTCGCTGCCCCTGGGCAAGCGGCTCTCCGCCAATTGCCAGCGCTGCATGGCGCGCCAGTCGAAGCGGGGCAGATTGCTGTTGTCGAGCGTTGGCAGGCTGGCCGGCGCCGCGCCGCGTAACAGTTGAACCACCCGCCGGGCCGCCTCGCTGCCCTCATGGACGGGATCGGTCACGAGGCCACCGAGCGCACCGCTGCCCAGCTGGCTGCCATTGTCGATCAATGTCGGCCGGTTGGCCACGCGCGCCGTTTCCGTCAGCGCCGTGCGCGGCTCGAACACGCGGCCACTGCCATCGTCCGTCAGGGTGGTGTGATAGATGACCGTGTGCGGCGGCAAGTGGGCAACGCGAGCGAGCACCTGCTCGTAGGCTTTGCCGCGCAGGTCGATGAAATTGGCCTCACCGGCCAGCGCCAGCAATTCGGGCGCCTTGAAGGGGCGATAGCTGTCGCGCTCGGCGGCATTGCCGACCAGGGCAATCGTGGTGGTATCAGGAAACAGCTGCCTGGCCAGCCGCACCGTCTGCGCCAGGTCGATACGCAGGCGCTGGCCTGTCACCCGGGGCGGCAGGGGCATGCCGGCCATCGCGCTCGCACTGGCTGCGGCAAAGTACACGGGCACGCCGGGGCGAAACCCGGCGTCGATCCAGAACCGCAGCGCGGCGTGGCCGATCACCACCACCACGTCGAGCGGCACCTCGCGGTACTTGCTGTCGTACCAGCGCGCCGCGGCCGCCTGCTGGGCGGGCGCGCCGAAGGTGCTCAGATCCAGGCTCTCGGCATACACGTGCACCGGCGCGCCATTGTCGCTTTGCAATGTGGTTTTAAAGGCGCCGAACAACTGACCGATGAAGGGATAGCTGAGATTGTCCGAGCTGATGACCAGCACGGACTGCTGGGGGGCGGCGGGGGCGGCCGGCGCTGGAACGGTGACCATCAGGAGCAGCCCGCAGGCGGCAAAGCAGATTGATCTCGGCAGCATCTGTATCCCGCAGCAATTGGCGCCAGGACATATTCCTGGTGCATTGATGATACCCAAGCTGTTTAACTGACACAACAAATCGCCGCTTTTATGTACCAACGGACAATAGCCCGAGCGGGTCAATCTGCCTACAGTGGGCAGCATCGGTCGCCTCATCCCTGCATCCGCCCTTATCTGGAAAACTGCTGTGCCATGGTTAAACATCTGTCCACGCTGCTGTCCTGCCTTGTCGTCCTGACCTTGGTCGCGCTGCCCGTCGCCCTTTCCGTTCACATTGCCGAGCGCCAGAGCGTGGCCTTTCATACGCGCAAGGCCCAGGCCCTGGCCGACGAGGTGGTACGCCGCACCGATGAGACGGGCAGCCAGGTGATGGCGGCGGTGCAGGCCTTGACACCGTATGCGCGCGAGGCGGCCTGTTCGCCGGAAGAAATGGCGCTGATGCGCAAGTTGCAGATTGGCGCCAGCTATCTGCAGGGGGTGGGCCGCATGCGGGGCGACCGCCTGGTGTGCTCCTCTCACGGCGCGCACGGCCCCGGCTACGAGCTGGGGCCTGCGGATTTTGTCAGCGACCGCGGCACCTCGGTGCGCATCAGCGCGGTGCTGCCGCTGGCGCCCCAGACCCAGTTCATCATTCTTGAAGTGCAAGGCTACGCCGCCGTGGTCCACCCTGCCCTGATGTTCGACGTGCCCGACTACGACAGTGACATCACCCTGGGCGTGCTTGGCAACCGCAACAGCCTGCCAATTGCCGTGCGCGGCGGCGCCAACCTGCGCCAGCTGCACTTTCCCGCGCTGGCGCCGGGTGGCGGCGCCACCATGCACGGCGAAACCGGCATCGCGGCCCAGCGCCGCTCGCGCCATTTCGATCTGTCCGCCGTCGCCGTCATCGCCCCGCGCGCCGTGCATGCCACCGCGAACCAGTTGCTGACCTGGCTGCTGCCGCTGGGACTGGGCTGCGGGCTGCTGCTGGCCTGGGGCTTTCAATTTTTTCTGCGCCGCCAGGTGTCGATTCCCGCCCTGCTGCGCGCCGCCCTGCGCCGTCATGAATTCTTTGTCGTCTACCAGCCCATCGTGCGCCTCGACAACCGCCGCTGCGTGGGCGCCGAAGCCTTGCTGCGCTGGCGCAGGCAGGATGGCAAGCTGGTCGGTCCGGACCTGTTCATCCCCATCGCCGAAGCGACCGGCCTGATCGGCAATGTCACGGCGCGCATGCTCGAACTGGTGGGCGCCGACCTGCCCGCGATGGTGGCCCAGTCGCCCGCCGTGCGCGTGAGCGTGAACCTGGCGCCGCAGGACCTGAGCGATCGGGCCATCGTCGAGCGCCTGCGCCGTGCCGTCAGCGGCCCCGGCGTCGCGGCCCGCAACCTGACGGTGGAAGCGACGGAACGGGGCCTGATCGACGTGAAATTGGCGACCTCGGCCATCCGCGATTTGCAGGACGCCGGCTTCAAGGTCGCCATCGATGACTTCGGCACCGGCTATTCCTGCCTGTCCTACCTCGACAATTTGAAGGTGAATTGCCTGAAAATCGACAAGTCCTTCATCGACAGTGTCGGCACGGCCGCGCCGACCAATAGCGTGGTGGGCCATATCATCGAGATGGCCAAGTCGCTGGGCGTGCTGATGGTGGCGGAGGGTGTCGAGAGCGAGGCCCAGGCCGAATTCCTGCGCCAGCGGGGCGTGCAGTTTGCCCAGGGCTGGCTGTTTGCCAGGCCCATGCCGGCCGCGGAGTTCCTGCGCTACCTGGCGGCGCAGTCAGGCCATCCGGTGACGCCATGCGTTCCTAAAAACATCGAGGAAAACGCCGAGAACCGGGCTGCGGCGGCGTAAGCGGGCCGCCTGTTGCGGTAGGCCCTGCCCCCCTTTTCCGGTATGCTGTGCTCCTTTGTCACACCTGAGAATACCGCAATGGCCAATTACGTCTATACCATGAACCGCGTGGGCAAAATCGTCCCGCCCAAACGCCAGATTCTGAAAGACATTTCGCTCTCCTTCTTCCCCGGCGCCAAGATCGGCGTGCTGGGCCTGAACGGCTCCGGCAAGTCGACCTTGTTGAAAATCATGGCCGGCATCGACACCGATATCCAGGGCGAAGCCGTGCCCATGCCCGGCCTGAACATCGGCTACCTGCCGCAGGAACCGCAACTTGACCCCGAGCAGACGGTGCGCCAGGTGGTCGAATCCGGCCTCGGCGAAGTGTTTGAGGCGCAAGCGAAACTGGAAGCCGTCTACGCCGCCTACGCCGATGAAGACGCCGACTTCGACGCCCTCGCCACCGAGCAGGCGCGCCTTGAAGCGATCATCTCGACCTCCGACGGCGGCAATTTGAATCTGCAACTGGAAATGGCGGCTGATGCCTTGCGCCTGCCGCCCTGGGAACAGAAGATAGGCGTGCTGTCCGGTGGCGAAAAACGCCGCGTGGCCCTGTGCCGCCTGCTGCTGTCGAAACCCGACATGCTGCTGCTCGATGAGCCGACCAACCACCTTGACGCGGAATCGGTCGACTGGCTGGAACAATTCCTGGTGCGCTTCCCCGGCACCGTGGTCGGCATCACCCACGACCGCTATTTCCTCGACAACGCCGCCGAATGGATTCTTGAGCTCGACCGCGGCAGCGGCATCCCCTGGAAGGGCAATTACTCGTCGTGGCTGGACCAGAAGGCGGCGCGCCTGAAGCAGGAAGAGTCGAGCGAATCGGCCCGCCAGAAGGCGCTGGCCAAAGAGCTG
>JBJMVV010000070.1:0-24166 GCA_045810505.1 Massilia sp. | reverse complement strand
GAGATGGCCTATTTCGAATGCCTGCACGAACTGAAGCTGATCGTCGACCTGATCTACGAGGGCGGGATCGCCAACATGAATTATTCGATTTCGAATAATGCCGAGTATGGCGAGTATGTGACGGGGCCGAAGATCGTCACCGAGGACACCAAGAACGCCATGCGCCAGTGCCTGAAGGATATCCAGACGGGCGAGTATGCGAAGAGTTTTATCCTGGAGAACAAGGCTGGCGCGCCGACGCTGATCTCGCGACGCCGTTTGAATGCCGAGCACCAGATCGAGCAGGTGGGCGGCAAGCTGCGGGCGATGATGCCGTGGATTGCCAAGAACAAGCTGGTGGATCAGTCGAAGAACTAATTAGCATCGGGGACTGGCCCCGTAGGTGCCTGTCCCCATTTTCAGATCAGAAGCAAAGTCAAAATGGGGACAGGCACCTAGCGGCGCCAGTCCCCGAACATCACACCAGCGGCGGATCCATCTCGCGCGCATAGAATCGGTGCGCACTAAGCGCCTCGATAAACTGCCCCACGGCAGTTCGCGCAGCAGCCGCACCTTCCCCAGCCACCACCAGCCCCTTGTCGTCGCTGCCATCCGGCAAGGCCACCGGCACCCCAGCCGCATCGAGCAATCCCGCGCCAGCCCCCAGCACCAGGATCGGCTTGCAATGACGGTGCTGCATGCGCACGAATTCCAGCGCCAGCGCGTTGCGCGAGAGGCCGTCCACCGAGTCGGCGCCGTCGAGGATGACGATGGCGTCCCACAACACCGCCGGCCCCGCTTCCATTGAAATTTCCACGTCGAGCGGCTCGCCCGACAAAGGTTTCAGGCGGCCCAGGTGGTTGCCCACGATGCGCGGCACGGCGCCGCCAGCCAGCAGGGCGTCGTAGACCAGGCGGGCGCTGTCGGCGTCGACACCGTGCGAAGCGAGCAGGGCAACACGCCGGGTCTGGATGCCTTTCGAGCCGGGCCGCACCATCAGCGACAGGGCAGGCGAGGGCTCATACAGCGGCATCGGCAAGGTGGTCGCGCGCGGTTGCGGCTCCGGCACCTCGATGCCGAGGCCGTCGGCCACGCCGCCCGCCAGGATGGGGTCGACATTGGCCAGCAGCGAGACCACGCGGGCACGCACGGCCGGGGTCTGCACCCGGGTCAATTCAAACCGGAAGGCGCCGACGATGTGGGCCTGTTCGATGGGCGACTGGCTGAGCCAGAACTGGCGGGCCTGGCCGTAGTGCTCGGAGAATTTCTCGGGCCTGCCGCGCACCTTGTCTTCCGCTTCCGTGCGCGCGGGAAAGCTTTGATAGCCTGCCATGCCGGCCTGCGCCGGCGAGCCGCCCGCCAGCGAGTTCGGCTCGTACGCCACCCGGCCGCGGTGGATGGCCTGGCGGTGCATGCCGTCGCGCTGGTTGTTGAAGACGGGCGCGACGGGCGAATTGATGGGGATTTCGTGGAAGTTCGGTCCGCCCAGGCGGCTGATCTGCGTGTCCAGGTAGGAATGGATACGCCCTTGCAGCAGCGGATCGTTGGTGAAGTCCACGCCCGGCACCACGTGCGCCGTGCAGAAGGCCACCTGCTCGGTCTCGGCAAAGAAATTGTCGGGATTGCGGTTCAGGGTCATCTTGCCCAGCGGCGTCAACGGCACCAGTTCCTCGGGCACGAGCTTGGTCGAGTCGAGCACGTCGAATTCGAACTGTTCCGCTTCCTGTTCGGTGAACACCTGCACCGCCAGTTCCCACTCAGGGTAGGCGCCCGCCTCGATGGCTTCCCACAGGTCGCGGCGGTGAAAATCCGGGTCGGCGCCGACGATGCGCGCCGCCTCGTCCCACACCAGCGAGTGGGTGCCGGCCAGCGGGGTCCAGTGGAATTTGCAGAACACGGATTCGCCCGCGCCATTGACCAGGCGGAAGGTGTGCACGCCGAAACCCTGCATCATGCGATAGCTGCGGGGAATTGCGCGGTCGGACATCTGCCAGAGCAGCATGTGGGTCGATTCCGGCATCAAGGAGACAAAATCCCAGAAGGTATCGTGGGCGCTGGAGGCCTGCGGGATCTGGTGATGGGGCTCGGGTTTGACCGCGTGCACGAGATCGGGAAACTTCATGGCGTCCTGGATGAAGAAGACGGGGATGTTGTTGCCGACCAGGTCCCAGTTGCCTTCATCCGTATAAAACTTTACGGCAAAGCCGCGCACGTCGCGCACCGTGTCGGCCGAACCGCGCTCGCCTGCTACCGTGGAAAAGCGCACGAACACGGGTGTCTGCTTGCCCGCTTCGGCAAACAGCGAGGCGCGGGTCAGGGCGCTGAAATTGCCATAGCTTTCAAACACGCCGTGGGCGGCCGAACCGCGCGCGTGCACCACGCGCTCGGGGATGCGTTCGTGGTCGAAGTGGGTGATTTTTTCGCGCAGAATAAAATCTTCCAGCGCGGTGGGGCCGCGCAGGCCGATCTTCAGCGAATCCTGGTTTTGTGCAATCGGCACGCCCTGGTTGGTGGTGAGCACCTGGCCGCCACCGTCCACGCGCACCCGGTCGAGCGGCGCCACGGTGGGGTTGACGCCCACCACCGGCCCGCCGGCACCGACCTTGGCGCTGGCGATCGCTTCCATCACGGTGCTGCCGGTGGCCGCTGGCGTGGCCGGTGCGGCGGTCTGGCCAGGCTGGGGCGTGCGCGCGGCGTCGCCATATTCGGCGGCCTTGTTGGCATTGAAGGGCATTTGCGCGGCCAGGTCAAAGCCGCCGGCCACTTTTTCAAGCAGCTCGGGCGAAGTCGCGTCGGCGGCGCCGAGTGAGCCGGGGGTCTTGTCGGTGGATGGGCCGGAGACGGAACTCATGACAGAGCCGGCGCCGGCCGTGTCGCCGTCGCCGGCTTTGTTGCGTTTTACTGAAGGTGCTGCGGCCGCGCCGGCGGCGGCGCTGGTTTCAGGGGTGCGTTTCTTTACCATGTTGGCGTTCCTTGAGGGTTAGGCTGCGATCAATTTGATGAATTAATCCTAACATTGAGGCGAGTTCAACAGCGCTTCATTAGCCTTTGGAAACGTTCAAAATCAGGGACTTGCAAGGAGCTCATCAGTAGGGCTGCTGCGCCAATCCTGCTAATTTGCAACTTTCTATGACAAGCGCCACCTCGCCGGTCTTTACGCGTTAATGTTCTTTATCGAAACCTTATAACGGAGTCATCCATGTTCACGCGCACCCTGCTCGCCGCCGCCGCCCTTTGCGCCGTCTCGTTCGCCCATGCCCAGTCCACCAGCGGCGCAATGGTCGTCGTGCCCGCCTACGGAGAAGTGGTGCATGCCAACGACCAGGCCATCGTCAATTTCGGCATCGAGGAGCAGGACAAGGACAAGGCCGTGGCGGCCTCGCGGGTGAACCAGAAAATGAAGCAGGGCAGCGACATCGTGCGGCGCGAAGATCCGCAGGCGGTGCTGAAAACCGAGGGCTACTACACCTATCCCGTCTACGCCGAACAGCGTCCCCAGCCGCCAGGCATCGTCGCCACGCCGGTCAAGCCGCAGATCATCGGCTGGCGCGTTGGCCAGAACCTGGAAGTGAAGACGGCCAACCTGGCGGGACTGCCCAAGACCGCGGCCGCAGCGCAGAAAGTGCTGGCCTTAAATGGCGTCAACTTTGGCCTCGCGCCCGCCACCCTGCGCAAACTCGACGAGGAGCGTATTGCCGCCACCTATAAAAACCTGGGCGAACGGATTGCCTCGATCGCCGCGGCGATGGGCCGCAACAAGGCCGACGCCGTCATCGACACGGTCGATTTCGAAGGCTCGGGACGCTATGCGGGGGGCGACGTGTCGCCGCCGCCGCCCGCAGCGATGGCGATGCGCTTCAGGAAGGAAGCGGGCGATGCGGTGGCCGAGCCTTCGTTCGAACCAGGCGAGACCACGCTGCAAATGACGGTGGTGGGCAAGGTCCGCTTCAAGTAAGCAAACCGTAAAGATTGCTGAAAATTCACAACAGCCGTATCGTTGGGCTTCGCCAATCACGGAGCCCTTCATGACACGCATCTTTCTGCTGGCCGCGGCCAGCCTGCTGTTTGCCGCGCAAGCATCCGCCCAATCGACCAGCGGCACCTTGCTGGTGGTGCCTGCCACCGGCGAGGTGGTGCGGGCCAACGACCTGGCCACGCTCACCTTCGGCGTCGAGGAGCAGGATGCCGACAAGGCCCGGGCCGCCTCGCGCGCGAACCAGAAAATGAAGGAGGGCCTGGCTATCCTGCGCGCGGCCGATCCTCATGCCAGCCTGAAGTCGCAGGGCTATACCACCTATCCCGTTTATGCCGAGCAGGCGCGGCCGCTTGCTTCAGGCAGCACCGGCCCCAAGCCGACCATCGTCGGCTGGCGGGTCGGACAAACGGTGCAGATGAAGACCACGGACCTGGCAAGCCTGCCGAAGACGGCCGCCGCTGCGCAAAGCGTGCTGGCGCTGCGCCAGGTCGGTTTCGGCCTGACGCCGGCCACACTGAAGAAGGCCGATGAAGAGCGCATCGCCACCACCTACGCCAATCTGCGCGAGCGGATTGCATTCACCGCCGCCGCGATGGGCCGATCGCCGGCCGACGCGGTGCTTGATACGGTCGACCTCGAGGGCACCGGCGGGCAATTCGTGCAGGTGACCGGCAGCAGTTCGCAGATGAACTATGCGCGCGCCGCCGCGCCTGCCCAGGTCGAGGTGGCCGAGCCTTCCTTCGAGCCGGGCGAAACCACCTTGCAGATGAAAGTGGTGGGCAAGGTGCGCTTCAAGTAAGCAGTTGAGCAAACGCGGAGGACGATTGCGGCTCGGACTTGCCCCTTTGCCCACTATAATGTGGTCGACTGACATGCTCACACGAGAAACGGAATCACGATGCCCACCTTTACCAAGCGCAGAAAAAACGGCGCCAAGAAACTGACCCGTTTCGGGCGCCGCAAACTCGATGCCGCCGGCAATCCGGTGCGCCGCCGCGGCATCTACCTGTTGCCCAACGCATTCACGACAGCCGCGCTGTTCTGCGGTTTCTACGCCATCGTGCAGGCAATGAATCTGCGTTTTGAACACGCCGTCTGGGCCATCTTTATTGCCATGGTGCTCGACGCGATGGACGGCCGCGTGGCCCGCCTGACCAATACCCAGTCGGAATTTGGCGCCCAGTACGACAGCCTGTCCGACATGGTCTCCTTTGGCGCCGCCCCAGCGCTGGTGATGTATGAATGGTCGCTGCGGGGCCTGGGCAAGGCCGGCTGGATCGCCGCCTTCATCTACTGCGCCGGCGCCGCCTGCCGCCTGGCCCGCTTCAACACGAATATCGAAGTGGTCGACAAGCGCTACTTCCAGGGACTGCCCAGCCCGGCCGCGGCAGCCCTGGTCGCCGGCTTCATCATGATGATGCTCGACTTCGAGGTGGTGGGCACCCAGCTGGCCTGGTATTCCTTCATCGTGGCCCTGTTTGCCGGCCTGACCATGGTCACCAACGTGCCGTTCTACAGCTTCAAGGACGTCAACTTCAAGAAAACCGTGCCCTTCATCACCGTGTTTTTGATCGCCCTGGTGCTGGCCCTGATCGCCATCGACACGGCCAAGGTGCTGTGGCCCCTGTTTGTTGTCTACGGCCTGTCCGGCTACGTGATCTACTTTTATCGCCTCCTCAAGGGCAAGCCGGTCAGCATCATCCAGACCGATGACAAGGTGGTGCAGGTGAACGAGCGGCTCTGAGTGTTCAGCGCCAGGAGCGCCTGTCAAACATGGGATCGGGCCCGCTCTGCATGAGACGCACGATGCCGCCGTCGTCGAAGTGGACATGCATCATGGAGTTCCACACGCCGCTTTCCTTGTAGCGGTAGGACCAGACCTCGTAGTGGTTGAGGAACACGCGGCTGGTTTCCGCGGGTTTGCCGAGCGTGACCATCACATCCTGCCTGGTGGCGCTGTTCAATTTAATGGTGGCGAATTTTTCGCCCGTCAGCACCTGTTCGTAGCTGCGCAGAAGGCCATCCGGGCCGAAGCGGGCCATGTAGGTGAACTGGCCGTAGGGACCGGTGGCGTATTCCAGTTCCTGGCCGTCGGCCAGCGCATGGGTGGCGGTGGGCTGGCCCAGGCGGGCGACGACGGCGGCGACCGGTTCGCCGGGTTGGGGCGGGGTGCGGCCGGGGCCAACCGCGGCGCAGCCTGCCAGAATTACTTGTGTAGTCAACAATATCGCGATAAAAACGGGACGCATGGCGTTCTCCTGAAGCGGTTCGAGCCCATCATGCCCCAGTTGGCGGAATTCTTCACTGGCCGCACGGACCGAATTGCCTTATAATCCCCGGTCTGGCCGCGTTGGCCAGAGCTAATCGAAGTTCACGGTGCGCTGGGTTGCGACTCTTGCACCGCATGTGAAAGGTAATATCATGTCCGTAGAAAACATCAACAAGTCGGCTATCATCGCTGACAACGCACGTGGCCAGAACGACACCGGCTCGCCGGAAGTCCAGGTCGCACTGCTGACCGCCCGCATCAACGAATTGAATGGTCACTTCAAGGCCCACGCCAAGGATCACCACTCGCGCCGCGGCCTGATCATGATGGTCAACCGTCGCAAGAGCCTGCTGTCCTACCTGAAGTCGAAAGACGCGACCCGTTATCGCGATCTGATCGCCAAGCTCGGCCTGCGCAAGTAATCGTTGCCCGACCGGTTCTGACCAAAAATGCCTGCGCCAGTTTGACTGTCGCGGGCATTTTGTATTTTGTAGCGCAAAAAAGTTGACGTAAAGAAGTAAAGCAAGCAGCAGTAAAGAGGGCCCCGGCTCTCTGTGGTGAGGTGAACGACAGCCCCTGAAAATCTGTCGGCAATTAGAGAGGATTACCCATGTTTAACAAAGTCACGAAAACCTTCCAGTACGGCCAGCACCAGGTCACCCTCGAGACCGGCGAAATCGCCCGTCAGGCCTCCGGCGCCGTCATGGTGTCGATTGAAGACACCGTCGTGCTCGCCACTGTGGTTGCGCGCAAGGATGCCAAGCCAGGCCAGGATTTCTTCCCCCTGACCGTCGATTACGTCGAGAAGACCTATGCGGCCGGCAAGATCCCCGGCGGCTTCTTCAAGCGCGAAGGCCGTCCTTCGGAAAAGGAAACGCTGACCTCGCGTCTGATCGACCGTCCGATCCGCCCGCTGTTCCCTGAAGGTTACCTGAACGAAGTCCAGGTCATCATCCACGTCCTCTCCGTCAATCCCGAGATCGACCCCGACATCGCCGCCATGATCGGCGCGTCCGCCGCCCTGTCCGTGTCCGGCGTGCCTTTCAACGGTCCTGTCGGCGCAGCGCGCGTCGGCTACGCCAACGGCCAGTACATCCTCAACCCGACCACCACCGAACTGAAAACGTCGCAGATGGACCTGGTTGTCGCCGGTACCGAAACGGCCGTGCTGATGGTGGAATCGGAAGCCCAGCAACTGTCGGAAGAAATCATGCTCGGCGCCGTCGTGTTCGGTCACGACCAGATGAAAGCTGTCATCGATGCGATCCACGAACTGGTGCGCGACGGTGGCAAGGACGAAATCGTCTGGACCCCACCTGCCAAGAACGAAGCCCTGATCGCCCGCGTTGCGAAATTTGCTGACGCCAAGATCAACGACGCCTACCAGACCAAGCAGAAGTCGGAACGCCAGGCCAAGCTGAAATCGGCCTTCTCGGAAGTGGTCGCCGACCTGAACGCCGAGACGCCTGATGCGCCGGTCGATGCTGCTGAAGTTGGTAACATCCTGTTCGACATCGAAGCCAAGGTCGTGCGTTCGCAGATTCTCAACGGCGAGCCACGCATTGACGGCCGCGACACCCGCACCGTCCGTCCGATCTCGATCCGCACCAGCATCCTGCCGCGCACCCACGGTTCGGCCCTGTTCACCCGTGGCGAAACGCAAGCCCTGGTCGTGGCAACGCTGGGCACTGCCCGCGACAGCCAGAAGATCGACGCGCTGATGGGCGAGTACACCGATTCGTTCATGATGCACTACAACATGCCTCCGTTCGCCACCGGCGAAACCGGCCGTGTCGGTACGCCAAAGCGCCGCGAAATCGGCCACGGCCGCCTGGCCAAGCGCGCGCTGATCGCGGCCTTGCCTGACGCTGCTGATTTTTCCTACTCGGTGCGCCTGGTATCGGAAATCACCGAATCGAACGGTTCCTCGTCGATGGCTTCCGTCTGCGGCGGCTGCCTGGCCCTGATGGACGCCGGGGTGCCGATGAAAGCCCACGTGGCGGGTATCGCCATGGGCCTGATCAAGGAAGGCGGCAAGTTCGCCGTCCTGTCCGACATTCTGGGTGACGAAGACCACCTCGGCGACATGGACTTCAAGGTCGCCGGCACCGCCAACGGCATCACGGCGCTGCAGATGGACATCAAGATCATGGGCATCACCAAGGAAATCATGCAAGTGGCCCTGGCGCAAGCCAAGGAAGGCCGCCAGCACATCCTCGGCGAAATGCAGAAGGCCATGCCGCACGTGAAGACCGAACTGTCGGACTTCGCACCGCGCCTGATCACCATCAAGATCAATCCGGAAAAAATCCGTGACGTGATCGGCAAGGGCGGCGCCGTCATCCGCGCGCTGACCGAAGAGACCGGCACCCAGATCGACATCAGCGACGAAGGCGTGGTCACCATTGCCTCCGTCGACGCTGCCGCCGGCCAGGAAGCCAAGCGCCGCATCGAAGAACTGACCGCTTCCGTCGAAGTGGGCAAGACCTACGACGGCGTTGTCCTGAAACTGCTCGACTTCGGCGCCATCGTCCAGGTCATGCCAGGCAAGGACGGCCTGCTGCATATCTCCCAGATCGCCAACGAGCGCGTCAACGCCGTCGCCGACTACCTGAAAGAAGGCCAGCAAGTGCGCGTCAAGGTTCTCGAGACCGACGACCGCGGCCGTTTGAAGCTGTCGATGAAGGCGGCAGAGGGTAATGAAGCGGTGGCTGCGCCTGCTGTTTAATTAGTCTGCGTTTCATCGAAACCGCCAGTGCGTGAGCCTGGCGGTTTTTTTATGGTTGGCGCGAAGAGGAGGGGGGGCTGGCGCCGAAGGTGCCTTTCGCGGCCCGGCCTGTCCCCGTTTTTTGTTTACCGCAAACACTTGGTGACTGTCCCCGTTTTTTGTTCACTGCAACCAAAGCCTGGGACAGTCAGCAAGTGACAGTCCCCCTCCCGGTTTTGCTTGTGTGTATAAGCCGAATACACGACACTGGCATTTTCGATCAGCCCGCTCACGCCATGCCCACCCTCGATCCCCGCGTTGACGCCTACATCGCTGCCGCGCCCGCCTTTGCCCAGCCCATTCTGACCACCTTGCGCGAGACCATCCATGCGGCCTGCCCGGATGTCGTCGAGACGATGAAGTGGAGCCGGCCGCATTTCGAGTACAAGGGCATGTTGTGCGGCATGTCGGCGTTCAAGGCGCACTGTTCGTTTGGGTTCTGGAAAGGGGCGCTGATGTTTCCCGGGGCTGAGCCGAATGAAGGGATGAACCATTTCGGGAAGATTGCGTCGGTGGCCGATCTGCCGTCGCGCAAGGAGTTGATGGGGCATGTGAAGATGGCCATGCAGTTGAACGAGGACGGCGCCCAGCCGGTGCGTACGCGCTCGGCCAAGCCTGCTCTCGAAGTGCCGGATTTTTTCAAGGCCGCGCTGGCGGCCAACGCGGCGGGGGAGAAAACTTTCAACGCGGGCAGCACCAGTTTCAAGCGGGAATACGTGGAGTGGATTACCGAGGCGAAGACGGAGACGACGCGGGATAAACGCATGGCGCAGGCGGTGGAGTGGCTGGCGGAAGGGAAGGCGCGGAACTGGAAATACGCGAAGTGCTAATCGGAGTCTCCGGTGCTAAATACGTCGCGAGCCGTTTGCCGAGGCACAGCAAAGTCAAGGTCGGCGGCAATCCCCACGGCCCCGGGATCACCGAGGCATCGCACACATACAGGTTTGGCGCAGCCCGCAGGTCGGTATCGACCCCATCCCCAATCCGCACACTCCCACCGGGATGCGCCGCAAAATGGTGGGTCGCAAACACATGATGCGCACCCGCATGGCGCAGCACCTGGCGCGCCATCTCCACACCCCGTCCAAGTTTCACGCGATCGGCCGCCGTCAGCGGCTTATCCACCCACCGCGGCCCCACCGCGCCGCCGATGTCGTCGCGGATTTTCACCATCACGGACAAGGTCTTGCGATGCGCCAGCAGGCGGTCAAAACGGCCGGCCTGCGCCATGAAGGCCTGGGCCATGGGCGCGGGCAGGGTGAGGTCGGCCAGCGAAATGCCGTCGTCATCGAAGCGCACGCCGGCAGCCATCGGCACCTCGGCGCCGGGCGCTTCGCCGTCAGCGACGTCAAGATCGTCAACGGTGCCCATCACGGCGATCACGGGATCGCTGAAGAAGCCGCTGGCTGCTGCGCGCAGGCCTGATGCATGCAGCAGGCGCGGGCTGCCGACGCCGCCCCCGGCCAGCACGACGACCTTCGCATGCGCCGTTTTGGTGACCCCGGCATGCACATATTCCACCCCGGTGGCGCGGCCGTTTTCAAGCAGGACGCGGGTGACCTTCGCACGATCAAGCAAGGTGGCGCCGTGGCTTACTGCCTCGTCGATGAAGTCCCGCGCCGTCCATTTAGCGCCGAAGGGGCAGCCATAGACGCAGCGCCAGCAACCGGCGCGGCAACTGCCCGGGCAGATCATCTTGTCGAGCTTTTGCCAGTTGAAACCGGCCTCGCGGGCAGCCGTCATCATGCGGCGCGCCATCGGACCGACGAGCGTATCGGGCAGGGGGCTGATGGGCAGTTCCGCCTGCAGGTCTGCGAGTGCTGGCGCCAGGTCGATGCCGTGCTCGGCGAACATGGCGACCGGGGGCGGGGAGGCGGTGGCGAAGTTGACGGCTGAACTGCCGCCGGCGGTGATGGCTTGGACCAGCACCGAAAAATCCTTGTGCAGGAACATGCCGCGGCCGGGGATGGCGGCCATTTTGCTCATCTGGGCGAGCGTGCCGGTGAGGGGCGCGGCGCTGCCTTGCTCGAGGATCAGCACGCGCCAGCCAGCACGGGCCAGGTCGCGCGCGACGCTGGCGCCGCCGGGGCCGCTGCCGACGATGATGGCGTCGAGGGGGGATACTGTCATTGCCTGAGTTTAACAGGCGCTAAACGAAGGCGGGGACTGGCCCTGCGGGCCTGTCCCCATTTTGACTTTGCCTCTGATCTGAAAATGGGGACAGGCCTGCAAGGCCAGTCCCCCCAGCTTCACTTGTCGCTGACGGTAAACTCGCCAAACGCCTTCAACTGCTCGCCCACCTGCCCCTTGTCGCCAACAACCACAATCGACTGGTTCTCCGGCGCAAAATACTTCTTGCCGATGGTGCGGACCTGTTCGGGCGTGACCTTCTGGATCAGCGGCACGTAGTTGCCGAGGAATTCGGCGGGCAGGCCGATCAGCCAGTTGGAGGCGAGGGTGCCGGCGACGGCGCGCTGCATCTGGTTGCTGATCAGGTAGCCGCCGGCGACGTAGCGCTTGTTCATGGCCATTTCTTCGTCGGGCACCAGTTCGGCGCCGAGGCGCTTGTACTCGTGGAAGAACTCGGTGAGCGACGCGCCCGAGACGGCGTTGCGCACGTCGGCGCCGCCGATAATGCTGCCGCCGTCACGGTTGACGCGCGCGCCCGCCGAGGCGCCGTAGGTGTAGCCCTTTTCTTCGCGCAGGTTCAGGTTGACCCGGCTTGAAAAGCCGCCGCCGACGATGGTGCTGGCCAGGCGCATGGGTACGTAGTCCGGCGTGGTGGCGGCAATGCCGGGGCTGCCGAGGCGGATGGTCGATTGCACGCTGCCGCTGCGCTCGAGCAGGATGCGGCGGGGCTTGGCGCTGGCGGGGGCGGGCGGGGTGGCGGGCAGCGCCTTGCCTTCGGCCTTCCAGTCGCCGAACGCCTGCTGGGCCAGCGCGATGGCGTCGGCAGTCTTGATGCGCCCGGTGATGACCAGCAGGGACTGGTCGGGACGGAAACGGCGCGCGTGTTCGGCACGGAACATGGCGTCCGACGTCGACATGATAGCCTCGGCGGTAGGCTGCACGCGGCCGTAGGGATGGTCGCCATACACGGCTTTCGAGATGGCGCGCTCGGCGCGGAAACCCGGCGTGGCTTCCTGCACCTTCAGCGATTGCAGGGCGTTGTCCTTGGCCAGCGCCACTTCCTTGGCGGGAAACGATGGCTGGCGGGACACTTCGGCCAGCAGATCCATCATCTCTGCCGCCTGCGAGGTGACCGCGTTGGCCGAGACCAGCATGCCGTCCACGGTGGTGGAGGCGGCCACGGAGCCGCCCATGCCCTGTGCCGCTTCGGCAATCGCGCGCGAATCGCGCTTGGCCGTGCCTTCGTTGAGCAGGCCTGCCATCAGGTTGGCAAAGCCGGGGTGGTCCTTGTCGTCGGCCGTGTAGCCGGCGCCGCGCACGGCCAGGACGTAGTCGACCCGAGGCACGCCGTTGCGCTCCACCACCCATATCTGCAGGCCGTTGGCCAGGGTCTTTTTGGCGATTTTCGGGGCGGGAATCGGCTTGTCCTTGCCGTAGGCGGGCATGTCCTTGGGCAGCTTGACGTCGGCGGCCTGGGCCGCGGGAGCGAAAGCGGCTGCAACGGCCAGTGTCATCCATAAAATTTTCATCGCGCTCTCCTTATTTCTTTTCGATGGCTGCTGGCGCTGCAGCAGCCACCTTGGCGACCGGCTTGCGGTCGATCACGGTGCGGTTGCCTGGCACCAGGTAAGTGGCGGCAGCGCGCTGGATGTCGCTTGACGTCACGCCCTCGATCCAGCCGGGAATCTTGTTGACGACGTTGGCGTCGCCCCACAGGGTTTGCAACTTGGCCAGGGTATCGGCCCGGTTGATGAAACTTTCCAGCTTGTTGTTCCAGTCAGCCAGCATGCGCGTCTTGGTGCGCTGCAAGGTGGCCTCGTCGACGCCGTTCTTGACCACCTTGGCGATCTCTTCATCCATCGCACCGAGCAGGGCGTCGGCGCTGCTGGTGGGCTTGTAGACGGCGAACACGGTGAAGAGGGTCGGGCCGTCGAATTCCCACGGCCCGGTCAGGCCGTACAGATTGTCCAGGTTGAGGGCGATTTCCTTGCCCTTGACCAGGCCCTGGTAAAACAGCGATGCGTCGCTGCCGGCCAGCACTTCGCCCAGCACGGCCATGGCGGCCTGGTCACGGCTGCCGCGCGCCGGCATTTTCCAGGCGGCGGCCAGCGCCGGGGCCTGCGCCAGGGCATCGCTCTGCTCGATGCGTTTTTCCTTGCTGTTCAGGCCTTCGGTGAAGTCGCTGCCGGCGGGGACGGCGCGCTTGGGGATGGCTGCGAAGTATTTCTTGGCCAGTGCAAAACCCTGCGCCGGGCTCACGTCGCCCGCGATGGCCAGCACCGCGTTGTTGGGCCCGTAGTAATCGCGGTGGAAGGCGCGCACGTCGTCCAGGCTGGCGCCTTCGAGGTCTTCAAAGCTGCCATAGCCGTCGTGGTTGTTTTCCCATTTCTGGAAAGCCTGCTGGCTGATGTCGATCCACATGAAGCCACCGTAGGGCTGGTTTTTCACGTTGACGCGAATCTCTTCCTTGACCACGTCCTGCTGGTTCTTCAGCGAGGCCGGATTGAAGTCCAGCGTCTTCATGCGGTCCGCTTCCAGCCACAGGATGGAGTCGATGGCGGAAACTGGCGCTGTTTCAATATAGTTGGTGAAGTCGGGGCGGGTTGAACCGTTATTGCGCCCGCCGCCGCCGGTGATGGCCTTGTCGAACACGCCCTTGGGGGCGTTCGGCGTGCCCTGGAACATCAGGTGTTCGAACAGGTGGGCAAAGCCGGTGCGGTTTCTCGGCTCCAGACGCATGCCGACGTGGTACACCACCGAGACGCCGACCGTGGGCGAACTGTGGTCTTCCGAGACGATGACGGTCAGGCCGTTGTCGAGTTTCTGGACCGAGACGGGCAGGGTCCACTGGTCGGGTGTGGCGGCGAAGGCGGAGAGCGACAGGGACAGGGCGCCAAGCAGGGCGGGGATGGACCGTTTGCGCAAAATTACCATAGTGACCTCGGTGAATGCATGGATCGATGAGCTTTTCAAAAGGGACAGCAGGCCAGGCGCCGGCAGCGCAGGCTGCTCGTGGATTGGCCCATTATCTTATCGAATAAATCATTAGATGCGGAAACAGATTGATATGTATATCCATCCCGTCTGGATTTGATTCGCGGTGCATGGCATCGCCCCCGATTGGTGATGCAGGGTGCCCGTTTGCCCCGCCATGGTGCGAAGGGGCGCCTGCTGAGCGTCCATGCGATGGCACGAAAAATGCAGGTGGTAAACGCGAGAACGGCATGCATGCCCGCCGTGTTACCGAAGGAGACAGCCATGGCCGCCCAGCTCACAATCGATCACCACCGCATCGAGGCGGACCCGGCAGAGCAGCCGCAACAGGCCACGCTGCATGCTCTGGCGCCAGCCATCCCGCAGGAAGTGTTCGGCGCCCTGATCAATCTGTCGGGCAAGCGCCGCCTGACTTCCCAACGGGTGGTGCTGTATGCCGTGCTGGCCTCGCTGGGACACGAGGGCGCGCAGGCAACGGCGCGCGCCACGCTCGAGCAGTTGCGCGAAGCACATACCACCCTGGTCGAGGGCAAGGGCGGCCTGCCGGGCGTGTTTGCCGGCCCCCTGCACGAGGCGTATTTCGGCACCCTGCAGGGCGACGCGGCGGTACGCGGCTTCATCAGGCTGGCTGAGCGCACCCTCGACGTGATCGCCGGCGACGGCATTGGCGCGCCGGCGCTGCTCGATGAGCTCGTCAGCAGCGCCACGCCCCTGCTGAGTATTCTCAACGGCCTGACCCTGGTCTACGAAGAGCAGGCCACCCGCCATGCCCAGGCCCGCCGGCGCCAGTTGCAGCAGGTGCTCGAGCAGATGGACGGGGTGAGTCGGCAGGTCCGCCAACTGGCGTTCAACAGCCAGGTGCTGGCCGCCCGCGCCGGCGAAAACGGGCGCGACTTCGCCGCCGTCGCCGCCAGCATGACGGCTGTGACGGGCGCCCTTGACAGCCTGATGCAGGACGCCATGGGCCGCGTCAGCGCCCGCTGACCTTCCGCCGCCGCTGGCGCCGCTGCCCCGGCGGCGGCACGGCCGTCCCGGAAATTGCACGGCCATTCCCCCTTTTGTGTATTTGAGCATGCGTTTTGTGCAGTCCATCGCAATCCGGTGGCTGGCGCGCCGTGCCGGCCTTATCTTGTCTGCATGCTTGTATGCTTCGCACCACCGGCAATCATTCACAAGAACACGACAGGAGTCAGGCGCATGAAGCAGTTTTATATAGCAGGGCTTGCATTGTTTCTGGCCGCAGGCAATGCCAGCAGCGCGGCCCCGGCGGACGATCGGGACGGGCAACGGGCCGAGAAAGCCAGCGACAAGGCGCCTGCCGTCACCGAGACGCGCCCGATCGATGCGCGCGTGGTGCGGGTGCACCTGGACGGGATGATCGATCTGACCATCCGCCAGGGCGCCGTGGCCCAGCTGGTGCTGACGGGCGAACAGAAGGCCATTGTGCGCACCACCACCGAGCAGAGCGGCGACACCATCGTTATCGACAACGACGAGCATGTGCGCAAGAGCGATCGTGACGGCAAGGTCAGCTTCGGTTTTCACCGCAGCCGCGCCCTGCGCGCCGAGCTGATTCTGCCGCGCCTGCGCGAACTGCGCTCCGACAGCCTGGGCAAGACGGAAGTGTCCGGCTTCAATGGCGATGAGCTCGACCTGGCGCTGGAGGGGGCGGGCGCCATGAAGGTGGTGGCCGACTACAGGATCATCAACGCCAGCCTGGGCGGCATCGGCAGTATGAACATTCAGACCGGCAACAGCGAGCGGATTGACCTCAATCTGCACGGGGCCGGCTACGTGACCCTGATCGGGCGCACCCGCCTGCTCAAGGCTTCGCTGGGCGGCCTGGGCGGGCTGGACGCGGAAAAATTCCAGGCCGACGCCGTCAATATCGATATGAGCGGCCTGGGCAACGCCAGCGTGCTGGCGCGCCAGAGCGCGGTGCTCAATCTGTCGGGCATGGGCTCCGTCACCGTGTATGGCAAGCCTGAAAAGCGCAGCGTCAGCGTCGACGGCCTGGGCAAGGTGAGCTGGAAGTAAGGGGCGCGCCCGGCGAAGGTCTGAATACAGGGCAGGTGCGGCCTGGCGCAGAAGCTGCGCTGCCGCCAACAACATCAACAAGAACCGACCAACGGCTGACAGCACGATGATGCAAACAGAGACAAACAAGGCAGCGGCATGAGGCGCACCTTTTACGCAGCGTGCCGGACCCTGGTGCTGGCGGCGGCCTGCGCCGCGGCGGGTAATGCGATGGCCGGCTTTGCCGAGGGCGCCAGCGCCTACAATGCCCAGCGCTACGAGCTGGCTCTCAAGGAAATCGCGCCGCTGGCGAAAGCGGGCAATGCCGACGCGCAGCACCTGCTGGGGCTGATGTACTACATGGGCCGGGGCGTCAAGCGGGACTACAAGACGGCCTTTGAATGGCACCGCAAGGCAGCCGAGCAGGGCAAGGCCGACGCCCAGTACGTGGTGGGCGCCATGTACTACACGGGCAATGCGGTGCCGCAGGACCAGCGCATGGCCGTGCAGTGGTTCCGCCGCGCCGCCGAGAAGGGCCATGCCGACGCCCAGCAGGCGCTGGGGCTGATGACCCGCTACCACGTCGCCGGCGTCCAGCAGGACATGGTGATCGCCTACATGCTGTGGAACCTGTCGGCCGCGGGCGGCAACAACAACGCCGCCGAGCAGCGCGCCGCCGTGGCGCGCCTGATGACGCAGGAGCAGATCGACGAGGCGCAGCTGCTCTCGCGCAACTGGAAACCGGGCACGCCCCTGCCGCAGCAGTCGCGCAGCGGCGCGGTGGCGAACTGAAATGATGGGCATGCCGGTCGCTCCGCCTTGGTCGCCTTATTGTGGAGCGGCCACGCTGTCGGTCGGCGGGGCGACGCCCTGACCGGCTGGCGCCGCTTCCGCCGCAGCCTGGGTGGCGATGGCGCCGAACAGGGCCAGCGGCACTGAGTTGCCCATCAACTGGTAGCCGGCATTGTTCGGATGCAGGTGGTCGCCGCTGTCATAGGCAGGATGAATCCGGTTTGGGGTGGTGGGGTCGCGCAGCAGGCTGTCGAAGTCAATCACGGCGTCGAATTCCCGGCTGGTGCGGATCCAGTTGTTCGCCGCCTGGCGCACCTGCTCCTTGCCCGCATCGTAGTAGGCGAAACCGGAGAAGGGCAGCATGGTGGCGCCGTAGACCGTGATGCCGCGCAGATGGGCCCGTGCAATCAGCTGGTGGTAGCCGGCAATCAGGTCGGCGGCGCTGATGGGAGCGGAGGAGCTGCTGTAGACGATGTCGTTGATGCCGGCCAGCACGATCAGATAACGCACGCTGGAAGTGGCCAGCACATCGCGGTCGAAGCGCTCCAGCATGCGCCGTCCCGCCAGCGAGCCGACCTGGGGATTGACCAGCAGGCTGTTGCCGGCAATGCCGCGGTTGACCACGCCAAGCCTTGAATAGCCGGCGCCGGCCCCTTGCAGGCGGCGCGACAGCCAGTCGGGCCAGCGGTAGTTGTAGTTGCCCCAGCTGCGCAGCCCATCGGTGATCGAGTCGCCCAGGGTCACCACCGCGCCGCTGCCGCCGCTGACGTCGACTTCAGTGAGGAAGGGCCAGTTTTCAATGGTGGTCTGGACCGGCATGCTCAGTGCCGCTGCGTAATTGCCGGCGGGTGATACAAAACTGTTCTGGGTCGCCGCCGAGTGCAGCGTGGTGGCGCGGGCCTGGCCGGGCAGGTAGATGCTCACCGCCAGGTCGGACAGCGCGGGCACGGTCAAGGTCACCGGATCGCTCAGGATGGGCGTGCCGGCGCCGATCACGACGCTGGCGGCGCCGTTGAAGGTGAGGGTGCGGTCGCTGCCGGCCACGATCGCGGCGCCGCTGCCCGAGCGCAGGCCGACGTGGACGCTGCCAATGCGCAGGTCGCTGCTGCCCAATTCGTTGGACAGGCGCACCCGCACCCGCGTGCCGCCGCTGCTGGTGTGGACGATCAGGCGCAGTGTCTGGTTGTTGTAGACAGACGTGTTGCTGTCCAGCGGCGGTCCGGCCGGCGCGGCGCCCCAGGTGCCGGCCCAGCGCTCGGCGGTCCAGTCGGGACTGGTTTGGGCCGCGGCCGGCCCTGACAGGCAGGACAGCACGCAGGCGAGCGCTGCAAAAGGGATGGAAACGCGGCGTTTCGATGCGTGCAGGAAGGCAGTGAAGCAGTTCATGTTCCGGCTCCTTGGGGTGGACAACAATGGCGTTTGAAGGGTTGCGGCAGGCTTTGCTCAGGTGATTTGATTCATGCAAATCGCATGCAAGACACAGCTTCAATGTAGGGTGCGCGCAGCTTCGTTGTCCAGACGGTGACACTGGCCGGGTTTGCGAAATGTCGAAGCTTGCGCTGAAATGCGATGCTGCCAGGCAGGCGGCTTGCGCTAGCGCTGGGCCTGGCGCAAAAAAAATCCGCCGGGATCGCTCCCGACGGATTTGGCTGACGCTGATGTTATTTTCGGCATGCGTCGCCAGCGCGACGCGGTAGCACTTGCCGGCTTAGTCCACAGCTTTTTCGACCGCCTTCTCGGCGGCCGGCGCAGGCGCGGGCTTGACCAGCGCGCGCAGTCCAATGCCGCGGAACAGTTCGAGCGGCACGGCCGTGCCCATGGCCTCGTAGCCCAGGTCGTTCGGGTGCAGGTGATCGCCACTGTCGTAGGCAGGATTGAAGCGCAGCGGATTGGCCGGATCGCGCGTGGCGGCGTCGAAGTCGATCACCCCGTCGAATTCCTCGCCGTTGCGGATCCAGTTGTTCACGCCCTGGCGCACCACGTCCTTCTCGGGCGAATAGTAGCCGGCGCCCTGGAACGGCGTCAGGGTGGCGCCGAACACGGCGATGCCCTGGGCGTGGGCGCGGGCGATGATCTGGCGGTAGCCGGCGATCAGATCGTCCACGGTGACGGGCGCTTCGGCGGTGCTGTTGCCGATGTCGTTAATGCCGATCAGCACCGTGAGATAGCGCGCCCCGGCCGTGGCCAGCACGTCGCGGTCAAAGCGTTCCAGCGCATTGCGTCCCGCCAGCGAACCGACCGGCGGATTGGTCAGCAGGCGGTTGCCGGAAATACCGCGGTTGACCACGCTCAGGCGGCCGTTGATGCCCGTGTCGCGAGTGATCTGCAGGCGCCGCGCCAGCCAGTCGGGCCAGCGGTTGTTGGTGTCGGGCGTGCTGCGGGTGCCGTCGGTGATCGAGTTGCCCAGGGTGACAATCGATGCGCCCGTGCCCGTCACATCCACTTCGGTCAGGAAAGGCCATTGCTGGATGGTGCGCTCGGTGGGGAAGGTGGCGGCGCCGAGGAAATTGCCGGCCAGCGAAACATAATTGGTCTGCAGGGCGGTGCCGTGGATGGTGCTGGCGCGCGCTTCGCCCGGCAGGTAGAGGCTGACGGCCAGGTCGGACAGGGCCGGCACGGCGAGGTCGACCGGATCGCTCAGCACCGCGGCGCCAGGCGGCACCACAATGCCGGCGAAGCCGCTGAAGGTGAGGGCGCGGTCGCTACCAGCGGCGATGTTGGCATCACCGGCACGCAGCGCGACGTGGGCGCCGCCGATGCGCAGCGCGGTGGCGCCGAACTCGTTCGACACGCGGATGCGCACCCGGTTGCCGCCGATGCTGGAATGGACGATCAGGCGCAGGGTCTGGTTGGTGAACACCTGGGTGGCCGTTTCCAGCGGTGGGCCGGCCGGGGCCGTGCCCCAGGTGCCGACCCAGTTTTCGCCGGTCCAGTCGCGCCCGTTCTGGGCAGCGGCCTGGCCGAACGGCAGTGAGAGCGCGCAGGAAAGCGCCAGGGCGAGCAGGGCGCCACGGCGGCGGGGACTGCGCAGGGTTGTCGATGCTGTAGTCATGATGGTCTCCAGTTGTTGGCACATAGAAAAGACAGGATTGCCTTGTAAATGCCCTCACGTAGGGCCGAAACGCGGAAAAATGCGGATCGCATGAACCGGGCACAGCTTTAATGTAGGGTCAGCAGCCGGGCCTGCCTAGCCGATGGCGCAGGCCTTCATTGCGCCAGATCGAACTCGCGCGCGAATTGGCGTGCCGAGCAGTATTTGCTTGCGTTCGAGCAGCCGATATCGAACTAAACGCGAAAGTGCGTAACAAACGCCCGCTTCTGTGGTCTGACAGCCGCTGGCGGCGGTTTATTTCCCTGCTGACAAGCCGGATGGTTTGACCTGCCTCGACGGGGCCGGTTAAAATAGCGGGTTAAACCCATCCTGGACCCTCCCCATGCGTCGTAAGATTGTCGTCGGTAACTGGAAAATGAATGGCAGCCTGGCTGCCAATGCTGCCTTGCTCGACGCCATCGTGGCCGGCTTCGGCGCCGCCGCAGGCGAGCGTGCGGATGCGGCCGTCTGCGTGCCCGCGC
Source organism: Massilia sp. (assembly GCA_045810505.1). Classification (GTDB taxonomy): domain Bacteria; phylum Pseudomonadota; class Gammaproteobacteria; order Burkholderiales; family Burkholderiaceae_D; genus JAFCUW01. The sequence continues at coordinate 3,670 of JBJMVV010000070.1, read as the reverse complement.
CCTACCTGGCGCAGTGCCAGCAGGCGCTGGCCGGCACGCCGCTGGCCTGGGGCGGCCAGGATGTATCGCCTCACGCCGGTGGCGCCTACACGGGCGAAGTGGCGGCAGCCATGCTGGCCGATCTGGCTTGTTCGTATGTCATCGTCGGCCATTCGGAGCGGCGCGCCTACCACGCCGAGTCGAGCGAGCTGGTGGCGAAAAAGGCTGCCGCGGCGCTGGCAGTGGGCCTCACGCCCATCGTCTGCGTGGGCGAAACCCTGGCCGAGCGCGAGGCGCACCAGACCTACGCGGTGGTGGGCGCCCAGCTTGGCGCCGTGCTGGACCATCTTGAGCGTGACAGCGTGTCCCGCATCGTCGTGGCCTACGAGCCGGTATGGGCCATCGGCACCGGCAAGACGGCCACGCCGGCGATGGCGCAGGAAGTGCATGCACGGCTGCGCGCCCAGTTGGCCGAGCGGGGCGGCGAAAACGTCCAGATCCTGTACGGCGGCAGCATGAAGCCGGACAATGCGGCCGAATTGATGGCCGAGGCCGACATCGACGGCGGCCTGATCGGCGGCGCGGCCTTGAAGGCCACCGATTTCCTGGCGATCCTCGCCGCGGCCCGCTAAAGTATTTGAAGCAGCAGCTGAACCAAATTTTAAATTCGCACTCAAACTAGAAATGGAAACGCCATGAACACTTTGTTCAATCTCATCGTTGTCGTACAGGTCCTGTCCGCCCTGATCATCATCGGCCTGGTGCTGCTGCAGCACGGCAAAGGCGCTGACATGGGCGCCGCTTTCGGTTCAGGCGCCTCGGGCAGCCTGTTCGGCGCCACCGGCTCCTCCAACTTCATGTCCAAGTCGACCGGTGTGGCCGCGGCCGTGTTTTTCGCTTCGACCCTGGCGCTGGCGTATTTCGGCAGCCAGCGCGGCCCTGTCGTCGGTACCGGCGTGATGGAGCGCACTGCGCCTGTCAAACCGGCGCCAGCCCCGAGCGGCGGCGCGGCTGTGCCATCGACGACGACGGTGGCGCCTGCTGCACCGGCACCTGCCGCGCCGGCTGGTCCTGCAGCGCCTGGCAGCACCGTGCCGAAATAAAACGGGGTCGGGGACTGGCCCTGCGGGCCTGTCCCCATTTTTCCTGTAGTTCCCGCTGCGGCCGAAGGTCGCGGTTGACTTAAAAGCTGGACTGGCGCCAAGCGCCAGTCCCCGATGCTGCGAAGGTTGTAGCCGTTCTGAAAATGGGGACAGGTCCGCAGGACCAGTCCCCGGTGCTGCACACTGTATTGACACAAATGATTATTCTGCTTAGCAATTAAGCAGGCGAGCCACCAGTCAGCACCGCGCAGCAAAATGTTTTAAACTTATCCCGTTATTTCCCTGCGCTATCTCAAGTTTGCCATTGAAAAAAGGTGGTAGCACAGGTTAGAATAGCGGTCTCAATGCCGACGTGGTGAAATTGGTAGACACGCTATCTTGAGGGGGTAGTGGGAGAAATCCTGTGCGAGTTCGAGTCTCGCCGTCGGCACCAAGAAATTCTAGAAGCCAGCAAGGGCTGTGCGCCTGAGCTGGCTTTTTTACGAGGGTCAGTTGCTCTGATCCTGGTAGCAGGTTCAGAGCGCTTGATAAAACTTTCGCCGCATCCATCTGGGTGCTCGAGGTGATGGGTTTTAAAGGGCGCTCTCAGTGCCAGGATTGTGCGACAGGGCGCTGCATCATGCAGTGATTCATTAATCGATCAATCAACAAAGGCTCATCCATCGTGAACCTCGAAACATATTTCCCCGTTCTTCTTTTTATTCTCGTCGGTATCGGCGTGGGTGTCGTGCCGCAGGTACTGGGCAAGCTGCTCTCGAAGAGCGCACCTGACGCGGCCAAGCTCTCGCCTTACGAGTGCGGCTTCGAGGCGTTCGAGGATGCGCGCATGAAGTTTGACGTGCGCTACTACCTCGTTGCGATTCTGTTTATTTTGTTTGATCTGGAAACGGCGTTTTTCTTCCCATGGGGCGTAGCAATGCGCGAACTGGGCTGGTCCGGTTTTGTGACGATGATGGTGTTCATCGCTGAATTCGTCGTCGGATTTTGGTACATCTGGAAGAAAGGTGCCCTTGATTGGGAATAAGCCATGGCTATTGAAGGCGTTTTAAACGAAGGTTTCATTACCACGACAGCTGACAAGCTGATCAACTGGGCCCGCACCGGATCGATGTTTCCGATGACGTTCGGCCTGGCTTGCTGCGCAGTTGAAATGATGCACACGGGCGCAGCCCGCTACGACATGGACCGCTTCGGCGTCGTGTTCCGTCCCTCGCCGCGCCAGTCCGACGTCATGATCGTCGCCGGCACGCTGTGCAACAAGATGGCCCCGGCCCTGCGCAAGGTCTACGACCAGATGCCGGAACCGCGCTGGGTCATCTCGATGGGCTCCTGCGCCAACGGCGGCGGCTATTACCACTACTCCTACTCGGTGGTGCGCGGTTGCGACCGCATCGTGCCGGTCGACGTCTACGTGCCTGGCTGCCCGCCGACCGCGGAAGCGCTGCTGTACGGCATCCTGCAGTTGCAGAACAAGATCAAGCGCACCAACACCATCGCACGCTAAGAGGCGACCACGATATGACAACCAAACTCGACCTCCTGCAATCGTCGCTCAAAGAAGCGCTCGGCGAACGCGCCGTCATCAGCGCCGCCCTTGGCGAAGTAACGGTCGTGCTCAAGGCCGCCGACTACCTGGCGTCCATGCAAACCCTGCGCGACCATCCTGCGCTCAAGTTCGAGCAATTGCTGGACCTGTGCGGCGTCGATTACTCGACCTATGGCGAAGGCAGCTACGACGGCCTGCGCTTTGCCGCCGTCTCGCACCTGCTGTCGATTGCCAACAACTGGCGCGTGCGCGTGCGCGTGTTTGCCGAAGACGAAGAAATGCCCGTGCTGGCCTCTGTGGCCGGCTTGTGGCGTTCGGCCAACTGGTACGAGCGCGAAGCGTTCGACCTGTACGGCATCCTGTTCGAAGGTCACAACGACCTGCGCCGCATCCTCACCGACTATGGTTTCATCGGTCACCCATTCCGCAAGGACTTCCCGATTTCCGGCTACGTCGAAATGCGCTACGACCCGGAACAGAAGCGCGTGATCTATCAACCCGTGACGATCGAGCCGCGTGAAATCATCGCGCGCGTGATCCGCGAAGAAAACTACGGGGTCAAATAATGGCTGAACTTAAGAATTACACCCTCAACTTCGGTCCCCAGCACCCGGCCGCCCACGGCGTGCTGCGCCTGGTGCTGGAGCTGGACGGCGAGGTGATCCAGCGTGCCGACCCGCACATTGGCCTGCTGCACCGCGCCACCGAAAAGCTGGCGGAAACGCGCACCTATCTGCAATCGGTGCCCTATATGGACCGTCTCGACTACGTGTCCATGATGGCCAACGAGCACGCCTACGTGCTGGCGATTGAAAAGCTGCTGGGCATCCAGGCGCCGATCCGCGCGCAGTACATCCGCGTGATGTTCGACGAAATCACGCGCCTCTTGAACCACCTGATGTGGCTGGGCGCGCACGCGCTCGACGTCGGCGCGATGGGTCCATTCCTGTATGCTTTCCGCGACCGCGAAGACCTCTTCGACGTCTATGAAGCTGTTTCGGGCGCACGTATGCATGCTGCATATTATCGTCCGGGCGGCGTC
>JBJMVV010000069.1:0-6332 GCA_045810505.1 Massilia sp. | reverse complement strand
TGCGCAGGCTCTGGCCGGTGTTGCTGACGATGCGCAGGCGGTCGGCGGCCGGGTTGAAATCGACGCCAAAATCCGTGCCGGACAGCGCCGCGAACGGCAGCGTGGTGTCGGTGGCGTCGGCGGCCAGGGTCGATTTGACGGTGGCCGCCCCGGTCGCGCCGTTCAGAGTGTAGACGCGGCCCGTGCTGCCGACGCCATATAGCTGGCCGTCAGCGGGCCGGAAGTCGATGCCGATCAGGTTTTCGCCTGCTTGTAGCCCCGTCACGGCGACATTGGTGCGCGCCGTTGCCGGTGCGTCGATGGCGTAGGACAGCAGCCGGTTGCTGGCGGTGAGGACGAAGACATCGCCTGGCTGAATGACTGGCGCCGGCGCCGACGGCGGGACGGGGACGGATGCGTTGTCGTTGTTGTCGCTGCCGCCGCAGGCAGCGAGGGTGATGGCGACAGCGGAAACCAGCAGGCGGGTCGAGAAGGGAATGCGTGACATGACGGGCTCCTTGATGAATCGTGGGCGGGCGCGCTGCCTGATAAAAGGCTGCGCTTACTGGTACTACCCGCCAGGGATCGTGCTGGATGCAGGGCGATGCAAATAAATCTGCGGCTGGGCTGCCGAAGATGTCGCTCTCTGCATGGGCCGCCCCTTTCCATGCGCGCCACAAGGCGCGAAGCCATCGATGTTTAATGTTCGGTTAATTTCACGAGCTTTCCACCCGTCTACAATATCGGCTTCCCCAGCCCTGACACGAACGCGGCCATGTACCCATTCGAATCGCTCAATCGCACCCTCTTCCTGCAACTGAACGGCAAGCCGGACGCGGCGCCATGGGAAGTGATGCTCGCGGTCGGCCTGGCCGATTACCTCATCCTCCTGATTCCCCTGTTGCTGCTGGTAATGTGGTTCCGCGGCGACAGGGCGCGGCGCGAAGTGGCGCTCAGGGCCGTCGGCGTCACCGTGCTGGCACTGGGCATCGGGCAACTGGTCGGCATGGCGCTGCCCCACCCCAGGCCTTTCATGATCGGCCTCGGCCATACCTGGCTGGTGCACGTGCCGGATGCGTCCTTCCCGAGCGACCATGCCACCGTGTTTGCCAGCGTGGCTTTGAGCCTGTTGCTGGATGGGGCGGTATGGCCGGCGGCGACGACTTTTCTCGCAGGCCTGGCCGTCGCCTGGGCGCGCATTTTCCTGGGCGTGCATTTTCCCTTCGACATGCTCGGCGCCCTCCTCGTGTCTGCGCTTGCCGCCGTGCTGCTGTCTGCGCTGTGGCGTCGACTGGGGACGCAGATTGCCGACCAGGCCGAGCGGCTCTACCGCTTCGTGTTCGCGCGGCCGATTGCAGCGGGCATGCTGCGGCGCTGAACAATGCTCTTGCGCACGGGAGTCTCTACAGAAGTGCCCGCTGGAAAGTAACGGGTACTTACAATTGATACAGCATCGGTGTAGCTGGCCTGCTGGCGATTCCTTAGGATGGAATCAGTTCAACAGGAGATCACCATGCACACCATCACGACAGCCGCCCCCGCCCGCCTTCATCCCCTGGCCATCGCCGCCGCGGCGTCCGTCACCCTCGTCAGCCTGGTCGGCGCCGCCGCCATCCTTGGCTGGCTGCCTTCTTCGCAAGGTTCGGCCATGCAATCCTCCGCCCTGGCGGCGCCGGTGCAGCAGCCGATGGTCCTGGCTGCCGCGCCTGTTGCCACGCCTGTCTTGACGCCAGTGCAGGCGCCCGTCGCCGCACCAGTGGCGATGAACACCACCCGTTTCCAGACAGCCGATGGCCGCGTGTTTGAGGAAGTCAATCCGGCTGCGCCGCGCAGCACGTCGCAGCCTGTGCCGCAGCCAGTCTACAAGGCTGCGCCTGCGCCTGTCGTGCACCGCAAGGTGGTTCATCATCCAGTGCAGCACACGGCCTACCAGCCCCAATATGTGCAGCAGCCCTCCTACGCATCGCAGCATCCGGTGCGCTCGTATGTCAGCGACATGAGCCCGGTCGGCACCGGCGTCGGCGCCGTCGTTGGCGGCGTGCTGGGCCACCAGGTGGGCGGCGGCAACGGCAAGAAGCTGGCGACCGTGGCCGGGGTGCTGCTGGGCGGGTACGCCGGCAATGAAATGGCGCATGACCGCAATCCCTTGCCATTCGCAGGACAGTAATAGCGCCAACGGGATCAGCCGCAGCGCGACGATCCCGCTATTTTCTCCGCTGCCTTACTGGTCCGGCTGGGGCACCATCCACACCAGTTCCCACACGTGGCCATCTAGGTCTTCAAAGCCGTGCGCGTACATGAAACCATGGTCCTGCGGCGTCCTCGGTGCGCTTCCCCCTGCCGCGACGGCCTTGGCCACCAGGCTGTCAACTTCCTCGCGGCTCTCGCAGCTGAGGCACACCAGCACTTCCGTCGCCTCCTTCGCCTGCACGATGGGCTTGTCCACAAAGGTCTTGAAGAACGGCTCGGTGAGCAGCATCGCGTAGATGCTGCCGTCCGCGATCACCATGCAGGCGCCGCTGTCGTTGCTGAACTGGGGATTGAAGGTATAGCCCAGCGCCCCGAAAAAGGCGCGGGATTTTTCCAGGTCCTTCACCGGCAGGTTGACGAAGATTTGTTTGTTCATGAAACCTCCTTGGTTGAGTGAGCAGGATGCCACAAGCCGTGGACGAAACGGGCAAATTTCAGCCCCATTCATATCGAAAATTCATAAGCCCCACCCATTGGGGCCCCCCTGCGCGGCCACTTCGCCCTTTAACATCGTCGACTTGCATCCGCTTGCTTTCGAATGACAAGGAGATCGACCACATGCAGCCAAACATCGCTACGGGCAACGCTATCAACCCCGGGCTTGAGACCAGGGAGTCGACCAGATGGGGCGGCGTGTACGCGCTGGCCCTGGGCGCCTTTGCGCTGGTCGCGTCCGAATTCATGCCAGTGAGCCTGTTGACCAACATTGCCGCCGACCTGCACGTGAGCGAAGGTCAGGCCGGCCAGGCCATTGCCGTCTCCGGCGCCTTCGCGCTGCTGACCAGCGTGTCCATCTCCGGATTTGCACGAAAACTCGACCGCAAGATATTGCTGCTGGCCCTGACGATGCTGATGATTGTGTCGGGCAGCATCGCCGCCTTCGCACCGAATTACACCGTTTTCATGATCGGCCGCGCCTTTATCGGCGTCGCAATCGGCGGCTTCTGGTCGTTGTCGGCGGCAACCGCCATGCGCCTGGTGCCAAGTGAGCAGGTGCCAAAAGCCATGGCGATCGTCAACAGCGGTAACGCACTGGCCACCGTCGTGGCCGCCCCGCTGGGTAGCTTTCTGGGATCGGTGGTCGGCTGGCGCGGCGCCTTCTTCTGCCTCGTGCCAGCGGCAGCGCTTGCCTTTGTCTGGAAGATGATCACGCTTCCCGCCATGCCCGCCAATACCGCGAATGGCAGGAGCAACGTGTTCAGCTTGCTCAAAAGCGCGCCAATCGCGCTGGGCATGCTGGCGGTGAGCCTGTTCTTCATGGGCCAGTTCGCCCTGTTCACCTATCTGCGTCCTTTCCTGGAGACGGTCACGCACGCCAGCGCCATGACCACCTCGCTGATGCTGCTCACCATCGGCGTCGCCGGCTGCATCGGGACGATGTTCATCGGCGCTTTGCTACGCGACAGCATGTACCGCATCCTGGTCACGATTCCCCTCGCCATGGCGGCAATCGCCATCGCGCTGATTTTGTTCGGCGGCTCGACAATCCTCACCGCAGGCCTGCTGGCCTTGTGGGGTTTGCTGGGCACCTCGGCGCCGGTCGGCTGGTGGAGCTGGCTGGCGCGCTCCCTGCCGGACGATGCCGAGGCAGGTGGCGGGCTCATGGTCGCGGTCGTCCAGCTTGCGATTGCATCCGGCGCGGCGGTCGGCGGCATCCTGTTTGATCGGGCCGGGTACCAGGCCACGTTCGGGGCGAGTGCGTTGGTGCTGCTGGTTGCGGCGGCGCTGGCGATGGCTGCAGGGCGGACTGCCCGCCAATAAAGCTGGGCCGGCCAATCGGCACGGCGAACATCATCTTAAGGGAGCATCATGAAACTGATAATTGCAAGCACACTGACACTGGCCTTATGCACGGCGGCATTCGCCCAGTCTGGCGCCAGCGCAAGCGACATGGTCATCAACCGCGCCGCCACCGAACGGGCAAACCAGGCGCCGGCCGCCATGTTCACCGGCACAGTCCGGGTCGCCCCGCTCTTTGCGGAGCGCGCCCCGCTGACCTCCTCGGCCGCCGCCGTGACCTTCGAGCCGGGTGCGCGCTCGGCCTGGCACAGCCATCCCGCCGGGCAGCACCTGATCGTGACCGCCGGCGTCGGCCGCATCCAGCAATGGGGCGGCAAGATCGAGGAGATCCGCGCTGGCGACGTCATCTGGACGCCACCGGGGGTGAAGCACTGGCATGGCGCCGGGCCGACGACGTCCATGAGTCATATCGCAGTGCAGGATCGGGTTGGTGGGAAGAATGTTGAATGGATGGAGAAGGTCAGTGATGAACAGTATGGGAAATAGCGGCTTTGATGGCGGCTGGCTAAGGCGGGCAAAAAAGGCAGCGCGGGTGCCTGGCGCGGTGCTGCTGCGAGGCGCCCTCCTTCGCTTCAGCGAAGAAATAAAAAAAAGCCCCGGCGGGGCTTTTTTTGTCTTGCCGGAAGCGGTGTGAGCAGCACTCTCCAATGAATAACTGCGCCGCCGCCACAGCTTACGCTTGCGCCATCTCGCGCGCGAAAGTTGCCTACGCGGCGGTCAGACCGCGTGCACTGGTGCGGCCGTTGCGGCGCGTGGTGCAGACCACGACGACCAGGCCGGTCAGCATCAGCATCCAGTCGGACGGTTCCGGCACGGCGCCAGCGGTCACCAGGGCCACGCTCAGCAGCGACGAGGTCGAAGCAATGTCAACGCCCGTCTGGGACAGCGAGAATTGCAGCGCGCCGTTTGGATCGCCAATGAGGTCGCCGTTCGAGTCGTAAAACGCGATCGAGAAGAAGCTGCTGTCAAAGGGGCTGGCGAAGCCGAGGAAGGCTTCCGAGAAATTCAGGTCGAACCCGAACGGACCGTCGACCTGGAGGAACAAATCGTTGTAGCTGCCGGCGTTACCGATCGCAAAACCGTTCGCGATGCTGCTGACCGCGCCCTGGCGATCAAGCTCGGTGAGCGGCGTGCCGAGAAAGTGCGTCAGCGAGGCCGTCACGGGGGCGGCGCCGTCGATGCTGCCGAACACGAAGTCGATGGCGGCGATGTCCGCGCTGGCGGTATCGGCGACGTTGATGTGGTAAGTCGGCAGCACGCCGGCGACAGCCGTCAGGCTCGCCGCAGCCAGGCCCAGGGCCAGTACGGCATGACGCAGGTGTTTTTGAATGTTGAACATGTTATTTCCTTAAAGAGTGCCGGAGAAGACGTTAGCGGTGTAGCCGATCGGGCCTTTGCTTGGATTGGTGAAGATCACGGTGACCGTCGCGGCCTGACCTGCAGCCATCGCCGCGCCATTGGCGAAGGTGACGTAGGGCGCACCGTTGTGGCTGCCCGAGGCGTTGTCGATCGAGACGCCCGACGTCAGGCCGTCAAACTCGACGTTGATCGGGCCGCTGATGGCTGCCGCCGTTTTGTTGGTCAAGGTGTAGGTCACGCTGAACTTCTGGGTGGTGCGGTTGTAGACCGGACCCACGCTGGTCACGCCGAAGCTTGCGGTGACGTTGCTGACGCAGGCATGGATCGGCGTCGACGTATTGCGCGGGGCCGCCGCCCTGGTGGTGAAATCAGCGCCGTTGTTGTTGGTGTCGACGCATTCATTGTTGCGGAAGGCTGCCGTTGTCGGCGTCAGCGTTGCCGTCGGCGCACCGCCCTCGGCAGGCGTTGCGCCGGTGCCGAACGCGACCCAGTCGATCACGTTGGTGCTCGTCGGCGTCGCTGCGGCGGGCAGTGCAGCCGTGCCGTTGACCAGGGCCACTTTGCCGGCTGTACCGGACAAATTGATGTTGCCCGTCACATCTGCAGTTGGGTTGACCGAGCCGTTGGCGCCGCCGGAAGCGCCCGACACGAGGAAGTATTGCCCCGCCAGCAGCGTCTTCGAACCCAGCGCCGTGTTGTTGGTCCACGACGTGCCGGCTGCCGAGGCGTATTGCACGCTCAGGCCAGCGAGCGAAATCGGGTCGGCAGTCGGGTTGAAAATTTCGATGTAATCGTTGCGCAGCGACGCGCCGGAATTACCACCAGCACCATAAATCTGGCTGATCACCAGGTGGGCGGAACCTGGCGCCGGCGTGCCTCCGCCAGTATTGTCAATCGCGAACGCAACGGCGCTGGAGGTGCCGATATTGTTGGCCGCGTCGTAG
>JBJMVV010000068.1:0-7135 GCA_045810505.1 Massilia sp. | reverse complement strand
GAGGGGCATGATCAGGAAGCGCACCAGCACCCGGCGCCCGTTCACGCTGTCGACGCCATAAAAGCTGCCGCGCCCGTCGACGAAGCCGCCGTGCACCGGCTCGGTCAATTCGCCATTGGCCAGGTTGGCGAAGTGAAGGGCCCATTGACCGCTGTCGGGATGATACAAGCGCAGCGATACGCCGGCGATGCGGCCCCCGGGGCCCTGCACATCGAGCTCGACCAGGTTGGCGCGAGCGCCCACTGCGGGCCGCACCACCGTTGAGCCGGCGTAATCGAGCCACTCGTTTTTGCCGCTGAGCGGCGCGCGCAAGCGATGCACCCGCGTGTCCCAACTGCCCGTTTCCCAGTCGAAGTCGTGGCTGCCGTCGTGGACCGGCACGGCAGCGTAGGGCGTCGAACTCGCCAGGGCTGCCAACAAAGCAAACAGAGCGGTTTTCATATGGGTCTGAGTGGTGCACGCCGAGGGAGAAGGCCCCAGCTTAGCAAGCAAGTTATCCCATAGATAGCACCAGCCCACGCGGGTTTTTTGGGACCACTGCCAACTGCACCGCGACAACGATTCTCATCCGCACCGGGATCAGCTTGAACAGTGATATATTGAAATTCGCTAATTAACGTTTTGGCCGGCACGCCTTGCACGGCCGCGCCTGAACGTGTCGAAGGCAGTCTGCCCGCTGCCGCCCTTGTTCACCTTCCCCAGGAGTTTTCGATGCGTCGACGCGGTTCCACGTTCAAGAAGGCGGGCCTGTGCGCCCTCCTTTCCCTGACCCTGATGTCCAGCCATGCCGCGCCGGGCGACCGGGTCGAAGGATTGCTTGAAAAGCTGTCGAACGCTGCCGGGCCGCCAGGCGCCGAGGAAGCCGTGCGCGCCATCATGGTCAGTGAAATGAAACCCTACGCCAGCGTTCCACTGCGCTACGACGGGCTCGGCTCGGTGATTGCTCAGCAAGGCGCCAGCGGTCCCCGCATCATGATCGATGCGCACATGGACGAACTGGGCGGCATGGTCCGGCGCGTGACGCCCGACGGCTTCGTGACGATGCAAATGCTGGGCGGCTGGCTCGACCAGGCCCTGGTTGACCAGCGCTGGATCATCATCGGTTCGAAAGGTCCCGTGCATGCGGTGACGGGCATCCGCGACATCCACATCGCCTCCACCGAGGAACGCGGCAAGGTCTATCCGCGCGAACAGATCTTCCTCGACGTCGGCGCCCGCAACGCCGCTGAACTGGCCAATATGGGCATTTCGCCAGGCGACCCGGTGGTGCCTGACGCGCCTTTTCTGGTCCTCAACGGCAGCAACAATTATCTGGGCAAGGCCTGGGACGACCGCATCGGCTGCGCGGTCCTGATCGAGGCGATGCGCCGCACCAGCACCATGGCCCATCCGAACCAGTTGTTTTATGTGGCCACCACGCAGGAAGAAATCGGCCTGCGCGGCGCCCGCACTGCCACGCAGACGGTCAAGCCGGACATCGGCATCGCCATCGAAGGCGGCATCAGCGGCGACACGCCCGGTTCCAAGCCGGAAGAAACCCAGGCCAGGCTGGGCGCCGGTCCCGGCATGTTCCTGTACGATTCAAGCACCCTGCCCAACCGCAAGCTGGTCGCTTTCACACGCAAGGTCGCCGCGGCAGCGCGGCTGCCATTGCAGGCCGACCTGGTGCAAGGCTATGGCGACGACTCAGCTGAAATGCAGCTCAATAACGGCGGCACGCCCACGATCAACCTGGTCGTTCCGGTGCGCTATACGCACGCCCACAACGGCGTCGTCAACCGGCAGGATTTTGATCAGATGGTGGAACTGGTGGTGGCCATGTTGATGCAGCTCGATGCGCGCAGCGTGGCGCAGCTGCGCGACTTTGCACCGGCGCCGTGAGGCTGCCGCCCAATGTGACCCTGCGCACCGACCATCACCGCGCGCCGGCATAAGGTAAAAGCGAACCCTGCGTCTCCCGCGCAGCCCTTGCCCTCGCGCCATGTCTGATATTCCCGAACCCTTGCGCGACTGCGCCGCACAGTTGCAGGCCGCCCGCCAGTCCGGCGACGGCGCGGCCATTGCCGCCCTGTACAGCGAGGACGCCATGCTGATCCTGCCTGACGGTCAGCGCCTGGCAGGCCGCGCCGCCATTGCCGCCCATTACCGCGGTGTGGCGAGCGCCACGGCGGCCCGCGGCAAGGCCGCCGCCGGCCGCGAGCCCGCCTTCAAATTTTACTTTTTCCCACCGCTGGTTCACGCCATCGCCAGCGTCAACGGCCGTCACGGTGAAAAACACTCGCTGGTCGATATCTACCAGCAGCAGGCGGACTTGCGTTATCTGCTGGTGTTTTCTTCATGGACCCTGCGCTGAGCGGAATAAACGGCCCGCCTCACCCGACCACGAACGCCGCCAGTTCCTCCGACGTCCCCTGCGGAAAAGTCTCTCTCAGGTAGGCGAGAAAGGCGGACACCCGGGCGCTGAGCAGGCGCCGCGAGGGATACAGCGCCCATAACGCAATGTCCGGCCCCTCGATATCGCCCCACGACACCAGGGCGCCGGCCGCCAGATCATGGCTGACCAGCGACAGGGGCAAACGCGCCGCGCCCACCTTCAGGCGCACGGCGTCGCGCACCATCACCAGCGATGACAGGCGCAGCACGGCTTCGACGGCAAAGTCCGACTTGCCCGACAGCGTGCTCAGCTGCCAGGTGGCGGCCGCACCTTCACTTGCGCGCGCGACGGCAGGGACGGGACTGGCGCCACTCGGGCGCGGCAGGTCAGGGTGGGCCACCACCATCAGGCGGTCGCGCAAGAAAATCCGGCCCACCAGATTTTCATCGGGAGCGGGATTGACCCGGATGACGATGTCGTAGCCCTCTTCCACCATGTCGACCGAGCGGTCCTCGGTCGTCACTTCCAGCCGCACCTCGGGAAATTTCAAGGCGAAGCCGGCCGCCAGCTTGCCCATTGCCGCTTGCGAGAACAGCAGCGGCGCACTGACGCGCAGCTTGCCGCGCGGCGTCTCCCCGCCGGACGCGATGGCTGCGGCCGCCTCATCCACCTCGGCCAGCAGGCTTGCCGTGCGCGCGAACAGCGCCCGGCCCTCCTCGCTCAGCTTGACGGCGCCCGCGCCCCGCTCGAGCAGGCGCACGCCCAGGCTGGCTTCAAGTTCCGCCACTTTTCTCGACAGGGTCGCCTTGGGCCGGCCGGTGGCCCGGGCCGCGCGCCCAAAGCCGCCGTGGCGGGCGACCGCATTGAAATCGGTGAGGGCCAGTAAATCCATGCGTTCCACCTATGGGACAGGACGTCTCGGTTTGAGGACTATCGGATCATACATGGAACTCCTACCATGAAGCTGTCTTTCAACTCAACCCAGCTCAACTTAAACCCAAGGAGAACACCATGACCATCCTCGTCACAGGCGCCACCGGCCGCGTCGGCACCTACGTCGTCCAGCAACTCGTCGAGCGCGGCGCCGCCGTGCGCGTGCTGGTACGCGATCCCGTAAAAGCAAACTTTCCCGCCGATGTAGACGTCGTCAAGGGCGACTTGCTCGACCTTGATTCCCTGCGCAGCGCCTTCGAGGGCGTACGCACCCTGTTCCTGCTCAATGCGGTGGCGGGCGATGAATTCACCCAGGCGCTGATCACCCTCAACGTGGCCCGTGAAGCCGGGGTCGAACGGGTCGTGTACTTGTCCGTGCTCCACAGCGACCGCTTCGCCAACGTGCCCCATTTTGCCGTCAAACTGGGCGCCGAGCGCATGATCGAACAGATGGGCTTTGGCGCCACCATCCTGCGGCCCGCCTATTTCATCGACAATGAACACATGTTCAAGGATGTCATCCTCGGGCACGGCGTCTACCCGATGCCGATCGGCAGCAAAGGCATCGCCATGATCGATACCCGCGACATTGCTGAAGTGGCGGCAATCGAGCTGATCCGCCGCGACCGCGCACCCGGCAAACTGCCCAGCACCATCCTCAACCTGGTCGGCCCGGATACCCTGGGTAGTGCGGATGTGAGCGCCATCTGGTCGGAGGCGCTGGGCCGCCCCGTCGTGTACGGCGGCGATGACCCGAGCGCGTTCGAGCAAAACCTGGCGGGCTTCATGCCGCGCTGGATGGCTTACGAGATGCGCCTGATGGCAGAACGTTTTGTTGGCGACGGCATGCTGCCGGTGGCAGGCGATGTCGACAAACTGACCGCTATCCTGGGCCGCCCGCTGCACACCTATCGCGAGTTTGCGACGGCGCTTGCCGCGGCCTGACAGGCGCCGGCAGTGAAGCCCGGCCTGCCGACGAACTGCCCTGCAAAATGCCGGAATGTGGTGGGCTACTAGTGCAAAAAGACGGGCGTTGCTTCATGAATTGTGTAATGTTGCCCACTACCTACAGTTACATTTTTACGACGAGTGCACGTTTGACGGGCAGAAATGGTCGCCGCAGTATGGATTGTCGTCTGGCACATGCCGGGCGACTATTTCCAATCGAGGAGACTATGAAAAAACGTATCGCAACGTTGTTATTGTCACTGGCATCTGCCGCTGCGCTGGCCGGTCCTGCCACCACGTCGGTCAGTTTTTCCGATGGCACGCAAGGCTGGACGGGCTTGGGCGACGGCATCGGCGGCTCATGGATCAGCGGCACCCCAGGAAAGCACGGGGCCGCTTACTACACCAATGTCGCCAGTGTATTCGGCCTCAACTGGGTGAACAACAGTAACACCAGCTTCCTGGGCGATTACGGCAGTGTGCGCTCGGTGACCATCGAGGTCGATGTCAATGTCAAGTCCATCACCTATGACGGCAGCGAAGTGGGGCGCGAAATGTTCATCGAGCTGCGCGATTACAGCAATCCCTACAACGGCATGCCCTACACCGCGGTGTGGTACAAGCTGGGGCCATTGAACAAGAAGGGCAACTGGCAGCATTATTCCGTCACCATCTTGGACACCCGTGCAGCGGCCATGCCGAGCGGCTGGGGCGGCCTTGGGTCGGGCGGCGCCTCGCTGCCGCCAGGGCGTACCTTTGCCAACGTGCTGGCCTCGGTCCAGGAAGTCGCCTTCACGACCTTCGCGCCTGAGTACGCCTACGGCTACACCGACTTCGACGTCGCAGTCGACAACATCTCGATCCGCACCACGCCGCGCTGATCGAGCCCGTGGCAGCCGCCATCCTGCATGCCGCCCGCGCGCGGTCGGGTGGCGGCGTTTCACGTTTTACTCTAGGGATTTGGCCTTCTCAAAAGCGCGTGCTTGCCGGCCGCTACACAGCGGGCGTGGCGCCCTGTCGATGTTCCGACGGCGCGCCCGTGTGGTATTTGCTCCAGATGCGGCGCAGGTGGCGGGCCGAGCTAAAACCGGATTGGGCGGCCACGGTTTCCATGTCCAGTGCCGACTGGGTGATCATTTCGCGCGCCAGCGCCACGCGCAGGCGGTGCACATGGTCGAGCGGACTGCCGCCCGTGTATTCCTGGAACAGGCGCGCCAGGTGCCGCGTGCTGCTGCAGGCAATCCGCGCCATGTCGTCGGCGGCCCAGTCGCGGGTCGGATCGGCGGCAATGGCATCCTGCACCCGGTGCAAACCCGGGTGCAGGTGGTTGCGGCCCGTGGTCCAGGCCGACAATTGGGGATCGGCGCCGGCGCGGCGCATGTAGACCACCATCTGGCGCGCCACCGCGGCCGCCGCGCGCGGACTGGTCTCGCCGATCAGATTGAGCATAATGTCGATGCCGGCCGTGATGCCGGCGCTGGTGCTGACGGGGCCGTCGGTCACATATAAACGATTGTCCAGAACGCTGGCGCGGGGCGCCATTGCCTGCAAGCTCACACAGAGGGAATGGTGGGTGGTGCAGCGACGCCCGTCGAGCAAGCCGGCGCGGGCGGCAATCAGGGCGCCGGAACAGACGCACAGCAGACGGTGCCCGGGGCGCACGATGCGTCGCAGCCACGCCGCCACCTGCTCGCAGGAGTCGTCGATCTGGCGCCGCAGCGCGGGATCGCTGCTGCTGCTGACGCCGACCAGCACAATCATGGTGTCGGGAGACAGACTCTCGGGCAAGGGTGCAAGGCCCGCCAGCGGGAGGCCGATCGAAGTCAGCACCTGTTCAGCCGGCGCCGCGTAACGCAAGGCAAACCGCGGCGGTGCCTGCCCCACTTCGCTGGCGCCCAGTTGCGAGGCCACCCGCAGCACCTCGGCCGGTCCCGCCAGGTCGAGCATCAGCACGTGCTGGGGCAGCACGAACAGCACGGGGATGGCGGCGGGCAAGGTCATGGCAGGCCGATATCAGGCGGCCGCGGCAATGGGTGGCGCGACGGCATCGAGCGCGGCCAGCGCCGCGGCCACGCTGACGATGCGGGCGAAGCGTCCCTCCAGCACCAGTTCGGTCCGCTCGCGGATCTCCGCCGTCGTATAGCAGCGCCCGCTGCGGGCATGCTGCATGGGAAACGTCAGCGTCGCTTCGGTCACGAAGTCCACCGTAAAACCGCTGTCGGACGCCTGGCGCGTGGTGGTTTCGCAGCACTGCTCGGTGCGGATGCCGCTGACGATGAGGTGACCGATCCCCTGCGAAATCAGCCAGGTCATCAAACCCGTCCCGCCCAGTGCGCTGTGGACGCGCTTGGTGAACGTGATGCGCGGATCAATCTGCAAGCCATCAATGGCACGCCGGTCCGCCGCCACCGAAAACGGCCCCTTCTCGTCCGCATGGAAAATCTGCACCACGGGCACGCCCCGCTGCGCACAGCCATCGATCAGCCGCTGCTGCTGCGCAAGATAAGCCGGCAGGTCGGATTCGGACCAGTACGGCGCATGTTTGAAGGATTGCTGGGCGTCGATGACGAGCAGTGCGGTTTTCATGGCGAGACTCCTGTCGGTGGATGATGCCATGATCTTAGGCAAATCACCACGCCGGCGAAATGCCCGAACGGGACTATCAGGGGACGGATTCGGACATGTGGGGCGGGCGAGCCTGGCGCACTGTGCTGATGCGCTGTAAAGGCGCGCGCCTGATTGCGTCAGGCGCGCTTTTGTCCGCGGCAGCGAGAGCCTCGCTCGCACACGCCAGGTACAGGCTGCCCGCCATGATCGACAAAATCATTCGCATGCGCTGCCTCCCATTTGGTCATGGTGCGGGACTTGCGCCTTGGCCTG
>JBJMVV010000067.1:0-16987 GCA_045810505.1 Massilia sp. | reverse complement strand
TGGCCTGCTGCCGGTCCCACATCTGCTTGTATAGTCCATCCTGCGCGATCTGCGCCGCGTGCGTGCCACGCTCGACGATGCGGCCGTGGTCGAGCACCAGGATCTGCTGGGCGTCGGCCACGGTCGAGAGGCGGTGCGCGATCACCAGGGTAGTGCGGTTTTTCGCGATGTTTTTCAGCTCGGCCTGGATTTCCTGCTCGGCGCGCGAGTCGAGGGCGGACGTCGCCTCGTCGAAAATCAGGATGGCTGGGTCCTTGAGCAGGGTGCGCGCAATCGCCACCCGCTGCTTTTCGCCGCCCGACAGTTTCAAACCTCGCTCACCGACCATGGTGCCGTAGCCGTCCGGCAGGGACTCGATGAATTCGTGGATCGAGGCGGCGCGCGCGGCGGCGACGATATCGGCCTTGCTGGCGCCCGGTTTGCCGTAGGCGATGTTGTATTCAATGGTGTCATTGAACAGCACCGTATCCTGCGGCACGATGCCGATCGCAGCGCGCAGCGATTCCTGCGTCACGGCGCGCAGGTCCTGGCCATCGATGGTGATGGCGCCGCCATTGACATCATAAAAGCGGAACAGCAGGCGAGACATGGTCGACTTGCCCGAGCCGCTGTGGCCGACGACGGCCGTGGTGGTGCCGGCCGGGATCGTGAAATCGACATCGAACAGGATCTGGCGCTTTGCTTCATACGAAAACTCGACATGGCTGAACTTTACTTCGGCGCCGTGCGGATGCAGGGTGGTGGCGCCCTCGCTGTCGGCCACTTCGCGGTTCTGGTCGAGCAGACCAAACAGGCGCTCCATGTCGGCCAGGCTTTGCTTGATTTCGCGGTAGATCACGCCAAGGAAATTGAGCGGAATGTACAACTGGATCATGAAGGAGTTCACCAGCACCAAGTCGCCCAGGCTCATGGTGCCGTCGATGACGCCAACGGTGGCGCGCCACAAAATCAGGGTGACGGCGCTGGCGATGATGAGCGACTGGCCCGTGTTGAGCACCGACAGCGAGGTCTGCGACTTGACGGCCGCGTTCTCGAAATTCTGCAGGCCCTGGTCGTAGCGCTCGGCCTCGTACTTTTCATTGCCGAAGTATTTGACGGTCTCGTAATTGATCAGCGAGTCAATCGCCTTCGTGTTGGCTTTCGAATCGAGCTCGTTCATGGTGCGCCGGAAGTGCGTGCGCCAGTTGGTGACGAGGACGGTGAAGGTGATGTAGGTGACCAGCGCCACGGCCGTGATGATGCTGAACCAGCGGTCGTATTTGACCACCAGGTAAGAGAGCACCAGCGTGATCTCGACCAGGGTGGGCAGGATATTAAACAGGGTGTAGGAGATCAGCGAGGACACGCCGCGCGTGCCCCGCTCGATATCGCGCGTCATGCCGCCCGTCTGGCGGTTCAGGTGAAAGCGCAGGGACAGGTTGTGCAGGTGGCGGAACACCTGCAGCGCAATGGTGCGCACGGCCCGCTGGGTGACGCGGGCGAATAAAAATTCGCGCAGTTCCGTGAACACCGTCGTCGACAGGCGCAGCGCGCCGTAGGCCACCAGCACGCCCAGCGGCAGCACCATCAGCGCCTTCGGGTTCGAGGGGCTGATGGTGAGGGCGTCGATCAGGTGCTTCATCACGACGGGAATGCCGACGTTGGCCACCTTGGCGCCGATCAGGCAACCGAGTGCCGCGATCACGCGCCATTTGTACACCCACAAATAAGGCAGTAAAGTCTGGATGACGGACCAGTCGCTGCGGGCTTTGACGGTGGCGTCGGCGGGAGGGGGATTGGGGGATGGGGCGTTGCGTCGCATGGCAGAGATGGGGCTTTTGTGGTTCAATTCGGGTCGATTGTAGCCTTTTCACGGAAATTCACGATGACCACGCCAGAAGTTAGCTCCCCCTCCACCCCTGGCGCCGCATTCCCGCCCGGCCTGCCCGTCGGTAAAATGCCCCAGTTGCGGGTAATGCCTGGCCCACCCGACGCCAATGTGTACGGCGACGTCTTCGGCGGCTGGATCATGGCCCAGGTCGACATTGCGGGCTCGCTGCCGGCCACCCGGCGCGCCAACGGCCGCGTCGCCACCATCGCCGTGAACTCCTTCCTGTTCAAGCAGCCCGTGTTCGTGGGCGACCTGCTCTCGTTTTATGCCGACATCGTCAAGGTCGGCAATACCTCGATCACCGTCTATGTCGAGGTCTACGCCGAACGCAATCGCCTGCAGGCCGATATCGTCAAAGTGACCGAAGCCACCCTGACCTATGTGGCGACGGGCCCCGACCGCAAGCCGCGCACCCTGCCGCCGCTGGAATCGCTGATCAACAATCCCGAGAGCTGATGGACGGACAGCGCCGCATCCTCCTGCTCAATGCGGCGCAACTGGCCGCGGCAACCGCACTGGGCGGCGTCGCCTGCGCCCGCGCGCCCGATGCGGCCTATCCTTTCAGCCTGGGCGTCGCTTCCGGCTCGCCCCTGCCCGACAGCGTCATCCTGTGGACCCGCATCCTGGCCGATCCGCTCAACGCCGCGGCCACACCCAGCGTCGCCTTGAGCGTGCGCTGGGAAGTGGCCGAGGACGAGGCCTTCAAACGTATCGCCGCCAAGGGCAGCGCCACCGCCCTGCCGGCGCTGGCGCACAGCGTGCACGTGGATGCGAAAGGCTTGCAGCCGGGCCGCTGGTACTGGTACCGCTTCATGCTGGGCGACGCCGTCAGTCCGATCGGCCGCACCCGCACGGCGCCCGCGGCCACTGAAATGCCGGCCATGCTCAAGCTCGCCGTGGCGTCCTGCCAGCACTGGGAGTTCGGCAGCTACGCCGCCCATCGTCACATCGCGGCAAGCGCGCCGGATCTGGTGGCGTTCGTGGGCGACTATATTTATGAGTGGGGACCGTACCGGCTGGGGCATCCGGCCAAGGCGGTGCGCACCGACGAATCGCTGACCCTGGAAAACTACCGCGCCCGCTACGCCCAATACAAAAGCGACCGCGATCTGCAGGCGGCCCACCACGCGGCGCCCTGGATCGTCACCTGGGACGATCACGAAGTGGCCAACGATTACACCAGCGACGTCGATCCGCGTGGCTCCGCGGGTTTTCTGGCGCGGCGGGCCGCCGCCTACCAGGCGTTTTATGAGCACATGCCGATCCGCCTGCCCGAGCGTGCCGATTATGCGAAATATCGCATATTTCAACGCTTCGACTGGGGCCAGCTGGCGCGCTTTCACGTGCTCGACGACCGCCAGTACCGCGCCCACCATGCCTGCAATCTGGGGTCGGTCTCGCGCCGCGACTGCGCCGAACTGACGGACCCCGCCCGCAGCATGCTGGGCGGCGAGCAGGAAGCGTGGCTGGAACAGGGCCTGAAAACTTCAAAGGCGCGCTGGAATATCATCGCCCAGCAGACCCTGATGGCGCAGTCGGGACGCGAGCGGGTCTGGACCGATGGCTGGGATGGTTATCCTGCGGCGCGCACCCGTTTGTTCGAGGCGCTGGCCGCATCGCAGGCGGCCAATCCGCTGGTGGTGTCGGGCGACGTGCACAGCTTTTTTGCGTCCGAACTGCGGCGCGATTTCGACCGCCCCGTCTCGAACGCCAACCCGGTGCTGGCCGCGGAGTTCTGCGGCACCTCGGTCACCTCATCGAGCCGGGCGCAGGAACGCACCCAGAAAATGGTCGATGCGAACCCGCACATCCATTACGGGCGCAGCGACAAACGTGGTTTCATTTTGATGGCGGTGACGCCCACCGGCGCCAGCGCCAGTTTCATGGGCCTCGATGATGTGCACGACGCCGCCAGCGCGGTGGTGGCGCTGGCGAACTTCAAGGTCACTGCCGGACGGGCCGGCATCGTGCAGGGCTAAGGGTTTTACCTTACGCCGGGGCGCTGTCGCGCAGCTCGCGGCGCAGGATCTTGCCCACATTGGTCTTGGGCAGATCGGTACGGAATTCGACGAACCTGGGCCGCTTGTAGCCGGTCAGCTGCTCGCGGCAGTACTCCAGCACCTGCTCCTTGGTGAGAGTCGGATCGCGCTTGACGATGAACAGCTTGACCGCTTCGCCGGAGTTCGCATCGGGCACACCGACGCACGCTACTTCCAGCACTTCCGGCATGCTCGATACCACCGCTTCCACTTCGTTCGGGTACACATTGAAACCGGAGACGAGGATCATGTCCTTCTTGCGATCGACAATGCGCGTGCTGCCGTCAAGCTCCATGATGCCGATATCGCCGGTGCGGAAAAAGCCGTCCGAGGTCATCGATTTCAAGGTCTCGTCGGGACGGTTCCAGTAGCCTGCCATCACCTGCGGGCCGCGGATGGCAATTTCTCCCCGCTCGCCCAGCGCCACTTCAAAGTCGGCGTCGTCGAGAATGCGCAGCTCCGTCGACGGCAAGGGGAAACCGATGGTGCCGGTGAAGCGGGTGATGTCGCAGCGGTTCGCGGTGGCCACCGGCGAGGTCTCGGACAAGCCGTAGCCTTCGATGATGGGGGTGCCCGTCACGGCCAGCCACTTGTCGGCCACGGCCTGCTGCACCGCCATGCCGCCGCCATTGCAGACGCGGTAGCTGGAGAAATCGAGCTTGGCGAAATCGGCGTTGTTGAGCAGGCCGTTGTACAGGGTGTTCACGGCCGGGAAGATATTGATGCGGTACTTCGCCAGCTCCTTCACAAAACCGGGCATGTCACGGGGGTTCGGGATCAACACGTTCATGCCGCCCAGGCGGATCGCCATCAGGGCGCAGACGGTCAGCGCATAGATGTGATACAGCGGCAGCGCGCAGACGAACTGCACCTGCTCGCCGGCGGGCAGGGTCGCCAGGGTGGGTTTTAGCCACGCTTCGTTTTGCAGCACATTGGCGATCACGTTCCGGTGCAGCAGGACCGCGCCTTTCGATACGCCCGTGGTGCCGCCCGTGTACTGCAAAAAGGCGATGTCATCATGCTTGATGGTGACGGGCTTGAAGTGCAGCCGCGCGCCTTCCTTGATGACGCGATTGAACGGGACCGCGCCGGGCAGGGAAAACTGCGGCACCAGCTTCTTCACTTTGCGCACCACCAGGTTGACGACGGCGCCCTTTACGGTGCCCAGCAAATCGCCCATGGTGGCGACGACGACATGCTTGACCGGGGTGCGGGCAATCACGTGTTCAACGGTGTTGGCGAAGTTTTCCAGCACGATGATCGCTTCGGCGCCCGAGTCGGTCAGCTGGTGTTCCAGTTCACGCGGGGTGTAGAGCGGATTGACGTTGACGATGACGTAGCCGCCGCGCAGGGCGGCAGCCATCGCCACCGGGTACTGCAGCACATTGGGCATCATGATGGCGACGCGGGCGCCCTGCTGCAAGCCTTTCGACTGCAGCCAGGCGGCCATCTTGCGCGACATGACGTCAAGCTCGGCGTAGCTGATCTGCTTGTCCATGCAGGCGAAAGCCGGCTTGGCTGCGTGCCGCACAAAGGCATCTTCCAGCAGATGGGTCAGCGACTGGTACTGGGTCCAGTCGATTTCGGCCGGCACGCCGCTCTGATACGATTTAAGCCAAAATTTGTCCATCCACGCCTCATCTACTCAAACTGCATACAATAAAAAACGCCCGGCAGCCGGGCGTTGCGTCATGACCGGACGGCCATCACGTCGTGCTTGTTTTTCATGCTGCCTGCTGGGCAGGCTTTTCGTCGCGCAGCACACGGCGCAGGATCTTGCCGACGTTCGTCTTCGGCAGCTCATTGCGGAACTCGATGTACTTCGGCTTTTTGTAACCGGTCAGCTGCTCCTTGCAGTAGTCCATCAGCTGCTCCTTCGTCAGCGCCGGGTCCTTGCGCACCACGAACACCTTGACCGCTTCGCCCGAGTGCTCGTCGGGCACGCCGATGACGGCGCATTCGAGCACGCCCGGGTGGGCCGCGATCACGCCTTCGAGTTCATTCGGGTACACATTGAAGCCGGAGACGAGGATCATGTCCTTCTTGCGGTCGACAATTTTGACGGCGCCCGTCGCGTCCATCACGCCCACGTCGCCCGATTTGAAGAAGCCGTCCGGCGTCATCACCTTGGCCGTTTCGTCGGGACGGTTCCAGTAGCCGGCCATGACCTGCGGGCCGCGGATGGCGATTTCGCCCGGTTCGCCCAGCGCCACTTCCTTGCCGTCGTCGTCGAGGATGACGATATCGGTCGACGGCACCGGCAGGCCGATGGTGCCCGTAAAACCCTGCATGTCGGCGCGATTGCAGGTGGCCACCGGCGAGGTTTCGGACAGGCCGTAGCCCTCGATGATGGACACACCCGTAATCGCCTTCCAGCGGTCGTTGACGGCGCGCTGCACGGCCATGCCGCCGCCGTTGGCGATTTTCAGGCCCGAGAAATCGACGGCGCCGAAATCAGGATGGTTCACCAGCGCGTTGTACAGCGTATTCACGGCCGGCAGCATGTTGACCTTGTACTTGCGTAGCTCCTTGACGAAGCCGCCGATGTCGCGCGGGTTCGGAATCAGGAGGTTCAGCGCACCGACCCGCATTCCCCACATGGCGCAGCAGGTCAGGGCGAAGATGTGATACAGCGGCAGCGCGCAGACGATCGTGGTCTGTTCGTCGCCGCCAGTTCCCAGCACGGGCGCGGACCAGGCTTCGGACTGCAGCAGGTTGGCGATCACGTTGCGGTGGGTGAGCGTGGCGCCTTTCGAGATGCCGGTGGTGCCGCCCGTGTACTGCAGGAAGGCGACATCCGTTGGCGCCGTGTCGACGGCGGCGAACTGCATGCGTGCGCCCTGCGCCAGCATGTCCTTGAACTTGACGGCGTTGGGCAGGGTGTACTCGGGCACCATCTTCTTGACGTTGCGGACCACGAAGTTGACGACCGCGCCCTTGGCGCCGCCCAGCATTTCGCCCATGCTGGCCACGACGATGTGTTTGACTTTGGTCCGCGGCAGCACTTCCTGCACCGTGTGCGCGAAGTTTTCCAGCACGATGATCGCTTCGCAGCCGGCGTCGGTCAGCTGGTGTTCGAGTTCGCGCGGCGTGTACATGGGATTGACGTTGACGACCGTGTAGCCGGCGCGCAGGATGGCCGCAATGGCGATCGGGTACTGCAGCACATTGGGCATCATGATGGCGACGCGGGCGCCCTTTTGCATGCCGCGGCTTTGCAGCCAGGCGGCGGCGCGGTGCGAATACTGGTCCAGCTCCCCGTAGGTGAGGAACTTGTCCATGCAAACGTAGGCGTTACGCTGCGCGTACTTGACGAATGATTCCTCGAGCAGCTGCACAAGGGAGCGGTACTGGTCGGGATCGATCTCCGCCGGCACACCTGGGGGATATGACTTCAGCCAAATTTTGTCCATCGGGTTGCCTTTGTCTCGTAATTATCGTTATCAGCACCTGCGTGGGCGCCATTTATGGGATGCTCCCTTGGATGCTATCGGGCGATGGACAAGATGGCAAGCGCTTTTGCCCAGTTTTGAGTATGGACTCTAGGAGACCCTGGCAAAATTTCCAGGCCAGGCGCGACGGCGAAGACAGTACGACTGTACGGCGAGCCGGAGCAACGCTGTCATGGGGATTTTGTCAGGGTCTCCCGCAAAGGGCTTATTCGTCCTGGCTGGGCGCGATGGCGTCGGACTTGATCCCGCCCAGCGCCATCAGGCGCTTGTGGCGTTCCGGCTTGTCCAGCGCCGCCAGGCGGCGCGCGGCTGCATAAAAGGCGGGGAAGCTGCCTTCGCGCTTGAGGAGCGTCCGAAAGGCCGGCACGAAGTCGCTGTAAGTGGCCACAGCGGCAAGGTGGGCATTCGACAGGGGCTCGGCGAAAAAGCGGTCATAGCCCGCGTAGCCGCCCCATTTGGCCTTCTGGACCGCATAATCGGTCTGCAACTGGGCGAACAGGCGCGCCTTCTCCGCCAGCTTTTCCCGGTCGGAGGCCTTCGACTTGTAGTTCGCCTCCAGGCCCCGGCGGCACGCCAGCAGCAGTTCGAGGAACTCCTGGCGGCGCGCCGTGTACTTCTCGTAGTTCTCGCGCATGGCCTGGTTGCCGAAGCGGGTCAGCCATTGCTCCACTCCCGCTTCTTCCACGGCGCTGGCGAAGGATTCATTGAACTGCGAGTCGCCCCCGACGTACACCACCTGGTGCGAGAGCTCATGGAAAATCAGACGCGCCAGTTCGGCGTCCGGATAATTGATGAAAGTGGAGATCAGGGGGTCGTTGAAGTAGCCCAGCGTCGAATAGGCCGACACACCGCCCACCTGCACGTCGTAGCCGGCGTCGCGCAACTCCTTCGCATAGGCCATGGCGTCCTCCTTCGCATAGTAGCCGCGGTAGTTGACGCAGCCGGCGACGGGGAAGCACCACTGGATCGGTTTGAGGGACAGGGCCGGCGCGGCCACCACGTTCCACACCACGAAGGGACGCTGCAGGGCCGTATAGTTGCGGTAGCTTTTGTTGTCCGGCAGGGCCAGGTTGGCCACCGCGTAGGCGCGGATCTGGCGCGCCGTTTCCAGCTTGATTTTCAGCTTGGGGGCGGTGGCCGGGTCGGCGATCACTTCGTCAATCGGACGCGAGTCGGCGAGCAAGGATATCTGGCCTTGCGCGGCCTGGGTGTAGTAGCCGAGCGTGGAGCAGCCGGCCAGGCTGGCCGCGATCAGCGCGCCGCCCAATGCAAGACGCCACGCCAGTTTCATGCCGCCTGCACCTTCTCGACCTCCACCAGCGTGTCGTAAAAGGTCGGCGCGCGGCCCATGTCGGTCAGGCGCTGGCTGGTGACTTCATTGACGTTCTTGCCATCGGTGGCGAGCTTCTTCCACCAGATCGACAGGCCGACCACGAGGCCTTCGCGCGCCTTCTCGGTCAGGCGGGCCTTGGCGACAAACGAGCCGCGGTCATTGAATATGCGGACCATGTCGCCGTGGTTGACGCTGCGGGCTGCCGCGTCGCCCGGGTGGATGTCGAGCCAGGGCTCGCCCTCGGCGCCGCGAAGGCTCTTGACGTTCACAAACGTCGAATTCAAAAAATTGCGCGCCGGCGGCGAGATCATCGCCAGCGGAAACCGTTTGGCCAGTTCCGGGTTCGAGGCCACCGATTCGTAAGGTGCAATGTAGGCGGGCACGGGATCGAGACCGTCGGCGAGCATGCTGGCCGAATACAGCTCGCACTTGCCGGATGGCGTCGGAAAGCCGCCCTCGGCAAACGGCGCATCGGGCATCGCCAGTTTCTGCCAGCCGGTGCGTTTTAAAGACTCCCAGTCAAAATGGACCGCGCGCGGATGCCTGGTATCGAAGGCCTTGGCGGCCAGTTCGTCATCGCTCTCTGCAAAGCACGGATCCGTAAAACCCATGCGGGCGGCCAGCAGGCGGAAGATTTCGGTGTTGGGCTTGGCTTCGCCCATCGGCGCAATCGCCGCGTTATTGGCCATCATGTAGAGGTGGCCATAGGCAAGGTGGGCGTCGACGTGTTCCAACTGGGTGGTGGCCGGCAGCAGGATGTCGGCGTAGTCGGCGCTGTCGGTCACGAAGTGTTCGAGCACCACGGTGAACAGGTCTTCGCGCAGAAAGCCCGCCATCACCTTGCTGGAATCGGGCGCAATGGCCAGCGGGTTGGCGTTGTAGACGATGACGGCATCGACCTTCGGGCCGAAATCGGGCGAGGCCGGGCGCAGCAGATCGTCGCCAATCGTCGTCATGTTGATGGTGCGGCCTGGGACTTTTTTCAGGTCGGGCCGCTGCAGCGCCACCCGGTTCGCAGGGAAGGAACCGGAGGTCGAGAGCTGCACACCGCCCGCCGCATGGCGCCAGGCGCCTACCAGCGCGGGCAGGCAGGCGATATTACGCACCGCCATGCCCCCACCGGCGGCGCGCTGCACGCCGTAGTTGACGCGGATGGCGACCGGTTCGCCGCGGCGTGCGGCCTGGCCGTATTCGCGCGCCAGGCCAATCACTTCATTCGAGCTGATGCCGCAGATCTTTGCCGTGTGCGCAGGGGTCCATTCGGCCACGCGCTCTTTCAGTTCGTCGAAGCCGAGGGTGTGGCTGCTTACGTAGTCGTTATCGAGCAGGTGTTCTTCGATCAGCACGTGCATCATGCCCAGCGCGAGCGCGGCGTCGGTGCCGGGCAGCAGGGCGATATGCTGGTGACATTTTTCCGCAGTCAGCGAGCGATACGGATCGATCGCAATCAGGCGCGCCCCACGCCGCTTGGCCTCCTGCGCACGGGTCCAGAAATGCAGGTTCGACGCGATCGGATTGCCGCCCCAGATCAGGATCAGTTTCGCGTTCTGGAACTGTTCGAGGTCGGTGCCGATCGAGGCGCCGACGGTATATTTATAACCGGTGGCGCCGGCCATGGCGCAGATGGTGCGGTCCAGGTTCGAGGCGCCAAGCTGGTTGAAAAAGCGCGAGGACATCGACTCGCCCTGCACCAGTCCCATCGTGCCGCAATAACTGTAGGGCAGGATGGCTTGCGGGTCACGCGCGGCGATGGCCGTTAAACGACTGGCGATGATATCGAGCGCTTCGTCCCAGCTGATGCGCTCGAACTTGCCCTTGCCCTTGGGCCCCACCCGCTTCATGGGATGCAGCAGGCGCTCGGGATGGTAGGTGCGCTCGGCATAGCGTGCCACCTTGGTGCACAACACGCCCTGGGTGGTCGGATGGTCGGGATCGCCCTTGACCTCGGTGGCGACGCCGTCCTCCACCGTGATCAGGAGCGCACAGGTGTCCGGGCAATCATGCGGGCAGGTTGCGCGCACTTGGGAGGTCGTCATGGGGCGGTGAAAATAGGCTGCGAAGCCCTTACTTTAAACGATTTCCGCAGACAAAGTTGAGGCCCCGGACACATCATCGCCTTACTGTGCCAACCGGGCTACAATGTGATTAACAATCGAGCATCACTGGAGACGCATTATGAAACTGGTCGAACCGATCATCGCTTTCCAATCTGAATTGCAGCTGATCCGCCGCGATCTGCATGCCCATCCGGAACTGTGTTACGAAGAACAACGCACCTCCGATGTCGTCGCCGCCAGGCTGACCGAATGGGGCATTCCCGTCGTGCGGGGCCTGGGCATCACGGGCGTCGTCGGCATCCTCAAACGGGGCAGTTCCGGGCGCGCGATTGGCCTGCGTGCCGACATGGATGCGCTGCCCATGCACGAGGTCAATAGTTTCGCTCACGCCTCGGTTCATCCCGGCAAAATGCACGCCTGCGGCCACGACGGCCACACGGCCATGCTGCTGGGCGCGGCCCATCACCTGGTGACGAACGGCCATTTCGATGGCACCGTCTACCTGATTTTCCAGCCAGCCGAAGAAGGTGGCGCGGGCGCCCGGCGCATGATCGAGGATGGTCTGTTCGAGCGTTTCCCGATGGAAGCCGTGTATGGCATGCACAACTGGCCGGGCATGGACGAAGGCAGTTTCGGCGTCGTTGCCGGGCCGATGATGGCCTCCAGTAATGAATTCAAGGTGGTGGTGCGCGGCAAGGGCGCGCACGCGGCCCAGCCCCATAAAGGCGTCGATCCGGTCATGCTGGCCGTGCAGATCGCCCAGGGTTGGCAGACGATTATTTCGCGCGAAAAAAGTCCACTCGACACGGCGGTCCTGTCGATTACACAAATTCACGGCGGCAGCGCCACCAATGTCATCCCCGACGAAGCGGTGATGATCGGCACCGTGCGTACTTTTACGACCAAGGTGCTCGATCTGATTGAAGAGCGCATGCAGGAAATTGCCACGCACACGGCGGCGGCGCACCGGGCCAGCGTTGATTTCACCTTCAAACGCAATTATCCGCCGCTGGTGAACCATCCTGAGCAGACTGCGCTGGCGGTGGAGGCCATGAAGGCGGTGGCCGGCGCGGACCGGGTCGACGCCAATGTGGAACCGACCATGGGCGCGGAAGATTTTGCTTTCATGCTGCAGGCCAAGCCTGGCTGCTATGTGTTTATTGGAAATGGCGAAGGCAGTCACCGCGATGGCGGGCACGGCCTTGGCCCCTGCCAGTTGCACAACGGCAGCTACGATTTCAATGACAATCTCTTGCCGATTGGCGCCAGTTACTGGGTCCGTTTGGCGGAGATGAGCTTGCCGTCGGCCTAAGTCGGTAGTTGGTCCGGGCCGCTGCCGAGGCGGTGGCCGGGGTTGCGCTGCTCCAGGGCCAGCAAGGCGGCGCTCTGGTCGGCCGAAGGATGCTGCGCGGCGATGCTGGCGTAGTGCTCCGTCACCATCGCAGCAAGTGGCAGGGCAACGCCCGCATCGACCGCGGCGGCCAGCACATTGTGCAGATCCTTGAGCTGACTTTTGACCTGCCCGCCCGGCATGAAGTTGCGCTCCAGCATGCGCTGGCCATGCACTTCCAATAAACGGCTTTCGGCAAAGCCGCCGCGCAGGGCGGCACGCACGGCGCTTGGGTCGGCGCCGGCAGCCTGGGCCAGCAACAGGGCTTCGGCAATCAGGTCCAGCGTGCCGCCCACGATCAATTGATTGCATAACTTGGCGACCTGGCCGCTGCCGGCCGGTCCGACCAGGGTCGGCCGTCCCATCAGGGCAAGCATCGGCGCGGCTTGTTCGAAATCGGCAGGCGTGCCGCCCGCCATGATCGCAAGACTGCCGGCCTCGGCGCCGACCACGCCGCCGGACACGGGCGCATCGATGAAGCGCACGCCCCGCGCGGCCAGGCTGGTGTGGAACGCCAGCGCTTCGGCATGCTGGGTCGAACTCATGTCGATCCACAAGGCGCCAGGCTCGAGGGCATCGGCCACGGCCTCGATGACTTCGCCGACAACGTTACCTGCCTCGAGCATCGAGATGATCACCGCGGCGCCATCGACGGCCATCACCGCCGCCTCGCAGACCTGTACCTGCGGGCCCGTGACTGCCAGCGCCTTTGCGGCAGTGCGGTTCCATACGCGCAAGTGACAGCCGCCGTTTGCAAGACGCGAGGCCATGGGTTTGCCCATCAGGCCGATGCCCAGGAAGGCGATCGCGGGCGGGGTGGGGGTCTGGGTGGGGATTGGGGTGGGGGTCGGCGTAAACATCGGCATCCGGGCTCCTTGTGTGAGCGCAGATTGTAGCGTGGGCGCGCCAAACGTCCGCGCAGGAACCCCGGTACAATGCGGATGCTCTTATCTGATCTGCATTTTTATCCCGGAAAATCCTATGCTTATTCACCGTATTCTTGCCCGCTCGGCTCTCGTGCTCGGCGCAGCCCTGGCGTGCCAGTCCGTTTTTGCCGCCGACACCCTGGCCGATTCCGCCGCCCTCGAAGTGGGCGCTGGCAGCAAAGTCCAGATGATTCGCCTGAGCGCCCAGAAAAACTGGGACCGCGCCTGGTTTGAATCGAATGGCACCCACCTGTCCGGCTATTGGGACGCCAACATTGCCCAATGGCGCGGCAATGCGTACCGCGGTGTGCCAGGTGATCACGAAAACATTACCGTCATCAACCTGACCCCCGTGTTCCGCTTTGAAGCCAGCGACAAAAAAGGCTGGTATGGCGAAGGCGGCATCGGTGTCAGCCTGTTCTCCAAACTGTACAACAACGATGACAACCGCCTGTCGACCGCATTCCAGTTTGGCGACCACCTTGGCGCCGGCTATGTGTTCGCCAATAAATGGGAAATCGGCGCGAAGATCCAGCACTACTCCAACGGTGGCTTCAAAAAGCCCAACAGCGGCGTGAACTGGTTCGTGCTGAAAGTTGCTCGCCCGTTCTAAGTAAGACAGAGCGGCAACAGGACGGGGCCGCGCAGGCCCGTTCCGTTGCCGTCGTCATCGGGCGATTTATGTGACAATCATCCGATGACCAGTAACGCCATCATCAAGACCTACTTGCCGTGGGTGGTCGCCACCGCGCTGTTCATGGAGCAGCTCGACGCGACCATCGTCAACACGGCTATCCCCAGTATTGCAGCCGACCTGCACGTCAGTCCGCTCAGTCTCAAGTCGGTTGTCAGCAGCTACATCCTCAGTCTCGCGATCGGCATTCCCATCAGCGGCTGGATGGCGGACCGCTTCGGCACCCGGCGCGTATTTGGCATCGCCATTGCTGTCTTTACGATTGCGTCCGTGCTGTGCGGACTGTCGCTCAACCCCACCATGATGACGGCCGCGCGCCTGCTGCAAGGCATCGGCGGCGCCATGATGATGCCGGTCGGCAGGCTGGCCATCATCCGCACCTTCCCCAAGTCAGAACTATTGGGGGCGATGAATTTTGTCATCATCCCTGCCCTGATCGGGCCCTTGCTGGGACCAACGATCGGCGGCCTGATCGTGCACTGGATTTCCTGGCGGGCCATTTTCTTCGTCAATGTGCCGGTCGGGATCATTGCGCTGTATCTCGTCTGGCGCTACATGCCCGACTACAAGGGCAGCGAACGGCGGCCGCTCGATGTGGTGGGCATGATCATGTTCAGCTGCGGCACGGCCCTGCTGTCCTGGCTGTTGGAAATTTTCGGCGAGCACACGCTCGAACCGATGACCGCGCTGCTGATGCTGGTCGTGTCGATCAGCCTGCTGGTGGCCTACGGCTGGCATGCCAGCGGCATCGAATATCCTCTACTACGCCTGAGCCTGTTCAAAGTCCGCACCTTCCGCACCGCCGTGCTGGGCGGTTTCGCCACCCGGCTGGGCGTCGGCGGCCTGCCGTTTCTGTTGCCGCTGATGTACCAGGTGGGGCTCGGCCTGCCCGCGTGGAAATCGGGTCTGCTGATGATGCCGACCGCGCTTGCCGCCATGGGCATGAAGTTGATTTCGCCGCGCCTGCTGTCGCGCTTCGGCTACCGCCAGGTCTTGATCGTCAACACCGTGTGCATTGGCATCACCATCGGCATGTTTTCCATCGTCAAGGCGGGCACGCCCTTGACCCTGATCGTGCTGCTCAGCCTGATGCAGGGCTTCTTCAATTCCCTGCAGTTTTCCAGCATGAACACCCTGGCCTACGCTGACGTCGCCCAAACCGATTCGAGCATGGCATCGACCATCTCCAGCTCATTCCAGCAATTATCGATGAGCTTTGGCCTGGCCGCGGGCACTCTGGTGGCGGGCTATTTCATGGGGGACGTACCGCAGACCAACCAGGGCATGGTCACCAGCGCCCTGCATAGCGCCTTTGTCGCCTTGTCGGTGGTAACGATTCTGTCGTCGCTGGCGTTCTGGACCTTAAAACGCAATGACGGCGAAAGCATCAGCAAGGGCGCCAAGGTAGCGCCGGCAGAGCCTGCGCCCGTGGTCAGCGCGTGATGCGATTAACGCACGCGGCGCTCGAGTGATTCGTTGTATGCACGAGTCCGCGCGCTGATCATGGGGTCGGCCGGCTCGATGCCATCGGGTAGCTCGTCCGGAAGAAATACCGCCTGATCGCGCTCGGCCGATTGCTCGGCAGGAGCGGTAATGGTCAGGCGACCCAGCTCGACGATGCGCCGGTTTTCTGGCCAGGTCATGCTGGGGTCTTCCAGCGGATCGCCTGCCTCGGCAATTTGCAGTTGCAGCCGCATTGTCACGGGCCCGGCCGCGAGGCGCTGCGCCATTTCAGTCTGTAGATACGCCGCAGCAGCAGCGCCAGTCTGCACGGCAGAAAGATAACGCGCCGGCGTTTCCGGCACCATCCGGTAGCGCCCATAACTGATCTTGCCAGCAGCATTGGTAAATTTGAAGGTGTTCACCGCAAAGTACGGCTGGCTCGCAAAACTCGCCGGGGCCGGCTTTGCGGCTTGCAGGAAAGCACGGGCCGGCGGATGCGTCGCGGCATACTGGTCGAGCGCGGCAGGGCCTTGCGCCATCGCGTGAAGAAAGTCGACGAACTCGGCTGCTGTGGTGGAAGGAAAGCCGTTGAACGAATGCATGATCAGATCGGTCTCGCTGCGATCAGGCAGGTAGAACTTCAGGGACATGCCGTAGGGCGCCGCGCCAGGATCCGCATCGGCGACGTCAGGATTGCCGCCGAAGGTGGAAAAGCGCACCAGCACGGCACTATTGAGGTCCTGAAAGTGGGGGGCGCGGCTGATCTGCCGCGCGCCTACTGATGGGCTGAAGCTTGCCATGAACATGCTGCCATGGGCGTGATTGGCGCGCGTGAATGCGTGTGCGCCAAATACGCCGTTCAAGGCATCGACCATCTGGACCGATGTTGGCGCCGTCCGCACATCGCGCTGGACCTGATCCGGGGTGCCAGCGCTGACCCTGTCCAGTCCAGCAAGCGGCAGGGAAAACAGCAAGGCAAAGGACACAGCAATACGCCGTGGCAACCCAAAATTCATGCGTCATTCCCGATTCAGTGGACTTAATATAATAAGCGAATCGTTAAATTATAAAAACGCATCGGTAACATAAGGGGCTGAAGGTTAAGCGGAGATGCAACAGATGCACCTAAAAAGCCCCGCTGCGCATCCCGCGCAGCGGGTTTTATGACGTTAATCCCCGAGGCGATGATGATCTGAATCGGGTTTGCGTTCCCTCTAAAATGATCCGGCTCTGCCGGTTATTTTTGCCCATTCAATCCAAACAAAAGTAGGGTTATCCTTTTGTTTGATGCATAAAAAAACCCCGATGCTCATCGAGCACCGGGGTTTTTCACTATAACTAGCCTGACGATAACCTACTTTCACACTGGTTGCAGCACTATCATCGGCGTAATATCGTTTCACGGTCCTGTTCGGGATGGGAAGGGGTGGTACCGATTTACTATGGTCATCAGGCATAACTTGTACAAGCAACTGTCCCCTACAGGGCAACAGCGCTTTGAATCTGGAAGAAGTATCGTTTTTTGTTACTGGGTAGTGAGTACGAATCTCACAAGCACAACGCAGCTTTCAATTCTCTACAACTGCTAATGTTATAGGGACAAGCCGTACGGGCAATTAGTATTGGTTAGCTTAATGCATTACTGCACTTCCACACCCAACCTATCAACGTCCTGGTCTCGAACGACCCTTTAAAGAGCTCAAGGCTCTGGGAAATCTCATCTCAAGGCAAGTTTCCCGCTTAGATGCTTTCAGCGGTTATCTCTTCCAGACTTAGCTACCCG